>JBDKUC010000290.1:0-6634 GCA_039679885.1 Thermoguttaceae bacterium
GTGAGCAACATCGCGGTTGTAGCCAGCCTCAAGCCGCGGCAGAAGAGCCCTGCGGATCTTGTTCCGAGTGAAATGCAGGTCGAGGTTGCTGGAATCTTCGCGGAACGGCTGGCCGAGTGATTCGAGGTAGGCCAGCAACTCGGCGTGACGGACGCCCAACAGGGGGCGGATCAGCGTGGCGTGACCCAAGGGCCTAGTGCGCGACATGCCGGCCAGCCCTCGGAGTCCCGTTCCGCGGATGATCCGGTGCAGCACCGTCTCGGCCTGATCGTCGGCCGTATGCGCCGTGGCGACAAAGCGGGCCCCGCGCCGGCCAGCCGTTTCTTCGAGAAAGCGATAGCGAGCCCGCCGGGCCGCGGCCTCGACGCCTTCGCCACCGCGGGCCGAGGCGCCCACGTCAACCCGTCCGACATCGCACGGCACGCCCAGCCGGCCACACAACTCGACGACAAATCGCTCATCGGCGTGCGCGTCAGGCCGCAACTGGTGGTTCAGATGGGCGGCGATCAGGCGTCCCGCGCCGCCGGTCTTCAAGGCGACCATCGCCCGCAACAAGGCGACGCTGTCGCATCCGCCCGACACGGCGACTACGACCGTCAGCTCGGTCCACTGGGCCGGCGGCCAAGCCTCGTACAGTTTCGACTCCATCGCGTGGGGCACTTTGGCGCCTTCGTCTAAGCTGCCGGAGTCAACGGCCACGGCGGGATGGATGGCGGTCTGCGCCGGCCGCCGCCGTTGCCTCCGACCGCGGCAAAAGGGACAGTCCCTCCGGGCGAAACTGGCGTTGTATTCCACGCACCGTCACCCGCTCAACGCCCCCACCATCCTCGTCGCTGCGTCGTTGCTCCGCCACCCCCCGCCCGGTAGGGCCACGCCATCGCAACCCGATCCGGCTCACGTGAGCATTCCGGTGGTGACGAATGGCCCGGCGCGATTGGCCGGCAATCGCGGCTCGGCGGCCGCCAACTGGTTGCAGTTTCCGGGCACTCTGGTAAGATTGTCTTAAGTGAAAATAACTGTCTTCGGTGGGGCCTTCCACCCGACCGGAGCCGACCAAACAGCATACTGAGCGTTCTTGGCCAGCGTTTATTAGGCAGCAAGAACCATCCGATGTCTAGGGCTACGATGATCCACCTGTTGATGATCATCTTTCGGTGGTTGGCAGCGTCCTGTTTCGGGCGAGAAGTGTTTGCCTGTCGATCGGCGCACTTCGCGTTCCGGCCAGCCTGCGGACCGCGGGCGAATCACCGCTGGTGCGACGTTTTCCCTGGCGTCGGTTGGATGACGATGCGGCTTGTCCCTGTTCCTTGTTCGCCCCTTGGCGTCTGCGATCGTTTGCAGTGCCTTCGGGCGATCCGGCACACGTCTCCGCCCGGTGGCGGAGCAAGCTACATTTCTGCGCCTTAGGCGGCCGGCGGTTGCGCGGTCAGAATCGCCAGCCGGCCCGCATGGCCGATGCTCAGCTCTTGCGGTCGACTCTCTGTCGGACGGCCGTGGCTCCCACCGATTCTTGGAAAGGCAACTTGGGTGAGCCAAGGACAAGTCATTACCATCACTGTTGTGGCCATGTTGGCGTCGGTGCTGACGTTCGTCATCTACCGGTTGATGGACCGGCTGCGGCGGCGCGACGCCGAGACCGAGGCCCGCGAGATTGTCCGCAGGGCCAAGGCGGAGACGGACAATCGCCGCCGCGAAGCCGAGTTGGAGATCAAGGAGTTGGCCCTGCAGCAGCAGGCCGAAAGCGAGAAAGAGCTCCGCAAGGTCCGCGGCGAGTTGCATGAGCGCGAGCGGCTCTTGGATAAGCGACAGGACGCTCTCGAAGAGCAAGCCGAGGTGGTCCGTCGGCAGGAGAAGATCGTCGAGACCAACCAGCGGAAGCTGACCGAGCGGATTCAGGACGCCAATCGCCGGAAAGATGAGCTTACGAAGCTCCTCGACATGCAGCGACAGACGCTGCACGAACTGAGCGGCCTCAGCCAGCAGGAGGCGACCCAGCGGCTGTTGGAGTTGCTCGACAGGCAGCTTCAGAAGGAGACCGGGACGGCCATCATCGCCCACGAGCGCCGGCTGACGGAAATCTGCGAGCAAAAGACACGCGAGATGCTCCTGACCTCGTTGCAGCGGTACGCCGCGCCGCACACGGCCGAGAGCACGACCAGCACCGTCGGCATTCCCAACGACGAGATGAAGGGGCGAATCATCGGCCGCGAGGGCCGCAACATCCGCGCCTTTGAGAAGGCGACCGGCGTGGACGTCATTATCGACGACACGCCCGGCGTCGTCATCGTCAGCGCGTTCGACATGATCCGCCGCGAGGTCGCCCGATTGTCGTTGGAAAAGCTCATTGCCGACGGCCGCATCCACCCGACGCGGATCGAGGAGATCGTCGCCAGCACGCAAAAAGAACTCGAACGGCACATCCAGAAGCTCGGCGAGCAGGCGTGCATCGAGACGGACGTTCACGGGCTGCACGAGCGGCTGGTGAACCTTCTCGGCCGGCTGCACTTCCGCACCAGTTACAGCCAAAACGTCTTGCGGCACAGCGTCGAGGTGGCGTTCCTGGCCGGCATGATGGCCGACGAGATCAACTTCGACAGCAAGCTGGCCCGCCGCTGCGGCCTGTTGCACGACATTGGCAAGGCGGCCGACCACGAGGCCGAGGGCGGCCACCCAAAGATCGGCGCCGACCTGCTGAAGCGCTACGGCGAACGGCCCGAGGTGATCCATGCCGCGATGGGGCACCACGACGAGCTTCGGATTGAAAATCCCTACACGGTGCTCGTCGCCGCGGCCGACGCGTGCAGCGCCTCGCGTCCCGGCGCCCGCCGCGAAACGCTCGAACGTTACGTCAAGCGGATGGAAGAGCTCGAGTCGATCGCCAACCGCTTCCCCGGCGTCGAGCAGGCGTACGCCATCCAAGCCGGCCGCGAAATCCGCGTGATTGTCAGCGCGAAAGAAACAACCGACGAAACGGCCGCCAAGATTTGCCACGACATCGCCACCGCCTTCGAGCAGCAATTGACCTATCCCGGCGAGATCAAGGTCACCGTGCTACGCGAAACGAGACACGTGGAGATGGCAAGGTAGAAAAGAGGGTCTTAGGTCTTTGGTCTTAGGTCTTAGTTAAAGGCCCGAGTCGGAGCCCAAGCCCCAAGCCCTAAGATCGAAGACCTAAGACCTAGCTTCCCATGCGCATCCTCTTGATCGGCGACATCGTTGGCAAGCCTGGCAGGCAGATCTGCCAGCAGGTGATACGTACGCTACGCACCGAGGAGAATCTCGACCTCGTGGTGGCGAACGCCGAGAACGCGTCGGGCGGGTCGGGCATCACGCCCGAGATCTATCACGAGTTGTTGGCCGCGGGCGTCGATGGCATCACCCTGGGTGACCACGCCTTCCGTCGCCGCGAGATCTTCCCGATCCTTCAGAGCGAGCGGAAGATCGTCCGGGCGGCGAACTATCCGGCGGCTGCGCCGGGCCACGACCACATGATCCTTCGCACGCGGCAGCAGGTGAGCGTCGCCGTAATGACGATGGTCGGCCGGGTGTTCATGCCGCCGGTCGATTGCCCCTTCCAGGCCGCGGACCGCGTGCTGGCGTCGCTGCCGCCCGAGGTTCGCGTCATTCTGGTCGATTTCCACGCCGAGGCCACGAGCGACAAGCAACTGATGGGCCGCCACCTGGACGGCCGTGCGAGCGCCGTTCTTGGCACGCACACGCATGTGCCCACGGCCGACGAGCGGATCCTGCCCGGCGGAACGGCATTCCAATGCGACGTTGGCATGACCGGACCGCATGAGAGCATCCTGGGCCGGCGGATTGATCGCGTGATGGAAACGACGCGAACGTTCCGCCCGACGCACTACGACGTGGCGACCGACGACGTGCGATTGAACGGCTCGATCGTCGAGGTCGATCCGCAGACCGGCCACGCGACAGCAATCCGCAGGCTCGGCGTCGATCTGGACGGCAAGCGACTCTAGCGGGAATTACCGCAAGAGGCGTAGGGTGAGTCACAGGCGGACTGCAAAGTCCGTTGCAGGCGTTCGTAGTCCCGCCTTTAGGCGGAAAATGGCCGGCTAAAGCCGGAACTACGAACAACCTTGCAGTCGTCCTGCCTACCCGCCAACCAGTTGCAGCGAGCCTTCGGCCAGCAACACCCGTCTTCGACCCACGGCTGGCGCGAAGTCGATCGTGGCCGTGCGGTCGGACCCACGGCCGCTCAGGGCGACGATCTTTCCCAAGCCGAACGTGGTATGAACGACCAGAAGCCCCTGGCGGAAGTCGTCGGCATCGGCCGGCGGGGCCTGGCCGCCGTTGGCCAGCGCGGCGGCGGTCGTCAGGTTGAACGTTGCGCCCAAGGAGTTTGACTTTGCATCGGGCGATGCCGCGGGGGACATTCCCGCCTCGGCGAGCCACGGGCTCTCCTCCTGCCTTGGCACGGGCTGATCGCTCCAGTCCTCGCCGCCGTCCCAGTCCGCCTCGGTTTCGATTCCCGAGACCGCCCTCGGCTCCTCGTACTCGCGCTGCCCGCCGAACTCGACTTCCATCTCCTCCCGCGGCAGTTCCATCAGAAACGAACTCGGGATGGTCAGCTTGCGCTGCCCGCGGAAATCGCGATAGCGCGCGGTGCTCAGTTGCAGCTCCTGCTGCGCGCGGGTTAGGCCGACGAACATCAGCCGCCGCTCTTCTTCGAGTTGGTCCGGATGCTCGTGGCTCCGCTCGTGCGGCAGCAGCCCCTCCTCGACGGCGATCAAAAAGACGACGGGGAACTCGAGCCCTTTCGAGGCGTGAAGGGTCATCAGGGTGACCCGGTCCGACTCGGCCTCCCAGGCGTCGGTGTCGTTGACCAGGCAGGTCTCCTCAAGAAACGCTTCGAGTCCGCCGCCGCGGTGCTCGTCGAAATCGCGGGCGACCGTCAACAGCTCTTCGATGTTGGCCAGCCGCTGCAAGTCTTCCTCGTCCTCGGAGTCGCGCAATCGCTGCTGGTAGCCGGTTTCGCTGAGCACCAGTCCCACGATCTCTTCGACCGGCCCCTCGACGGCCGCCACGAGCCGGTCGAAGAGGGCGACAAACTGAGTCACGAGCGACGCCGGCCGGCGTCCGAGCGACTCGATCTGGCCCGCTTCTCTCGCGGCGTCGAGCATCGGCAGCCCCTGACGCACGGCATAGTCCGAGAGCCGGGCGATCGTCGTCTTGCCGATGCCGCGGGCCGGCGTATTGATCACTCGCAGCAGCGCGACCTCGTCGTTCGGATTGCACAGCAAGTGCAGGTAGGCCAGGATGTCCTTGATCTCTTTCCGCTGGAAGAACTCAAGCCCGTTGACCAACTGGTAGGGAATGCCAAGGTCGCGGAACGCGAACTCCAGCGACCGGCTCAGGGCGTTGACGCGGTAGAAGACGGCGAAGTCGCGCGGCCGCCGCCGTCCGCCGCGAATCTCGCCGGCGATCCGAGCGGCGATCCCTTCGGCCTCGTCCCGTTGCGTTGCGTAGCTCACCAGCCGTACGGGCGAGCCGAGGCTGTTGTGCGTGTAAAGGGCCTTCTGCTTGCGGCGGACGTTGTGACGAATCAACTCGTCGGCCACCTGCAGGATCCGCTGCGTGCTGCGGTAGTTCTGTTCGAGCCGGACGACATGGACCGCCGGATAGTCCCGCTCGAACTCGAGAATGTTGTTCAGGTTTGCGCCCCGCCAGCCGTAGATCGATTGGTCCGGGTCGCCGGTGACGGCCAGATTCGGATAATCGACCGACAGGGCCCTGGCGATGGCGTACTGCGCCAGGTTCGTGTCCTGATATTCATCGACCAATACGAAACGGTATCGCTCGTCGAGGCTCGCCCGGACTTCCGGGTTGTCGCGTAGCAGCGTCGCGACGTGCAGGAGCAGGTCGTCGAAATCGGCCGCGTTCGAGCCGGCCAATTGGCCCTGATAGGCCGGATAGGCCTGTTGGATCACGTTTCCCAAGGCGTGGCCCGCCCTCGGCTGATACTTGTCGGGCGTGATCAGGTTGTTCTTCGCCCAACTGATCCCTTTGGCGATCGACTCAGGCGTATAGCGGTCGGCGTCGATCCGCAGCCGGCCCAACGCCTGACGCATCGCCCGCAGGCTGTCCTCGGTGTCGTAGATCGTGAAATTCTCGCGAAGCCCGACAAACGAGGCGTATTTCCGCAAGAGCCGGGCGCAAAAGCGGTGGAACGTGCCGACCCAGACCGTCGGATCGCCGGCAAGCCGCTCGATCCTCGCCGCCATTTCGTCGGCCGCCTTGTTCGTAAACGTCAGGGCGAGGACCTGATGCCCCGGCACTCCCTGTTCCAGAAGCCACGCGACGCGGTGCGTCACGACGCGGGTCTTGCCGCTGCCCGGCCCGGCCAGGATCAGCAGCGGCCCCTCGAAGTGGGTGACGGCCTCTCGCTGAGCGTCGGTAAGTCCTTCCAGTTGCATCGGTGTTAGTATATCGGGAAACCGCCGCGGCCAAAATGGCGTGACTCGCGTGCTGAGCGTCGTGCGTAGTTTCACCGAGGCGTAGGGTGGGTCAAGCAAACCAAGGCGGTGGTGGGGCTTCCGTCGCGGCAACTCGTTCTGCAAATCGACAGAGTGCAAATCACCGTTGATTGGTTTGCGAAGCCCCACCATGT
>JBDKUC010000463.1:0-16420 GCA_039679885.1 Thermoguttaceae bacterium
CGCGGCTTTGTGGGGGACGCGACCGCCGCCGGCAGCTCGACGGCGAAACTTTCGCCGAAGCAGTTGGAAGTGCTCAGGGTGCTCGCTGCGGCGAAGGAGCCGATGACGCCGGGCGAATTGGCCCGCGCCGCGAACTGCGGGCCGGGACCAATCGCCACCCTCCGCCGCAAAGGGCTGATCCGCGCTCGCACGGGCCGTATCGCGACCATGCACGCCGAGCCGTTGCCGCAAGCTTGCGAGCAGCACCTCGTCATGAATCCGGATCAGGATCGGGCGTTGCGAACGATCGTCGAGTCGCTCAACGCCAAACGGCATCGGACGATCCTCATCCACGGGGTGACCGGCAGCGGCAAGACCGAGGTCTACATTCAGGCGATCCAGGAGGTGATCAATTTCGGCCGGCAGGCGATCGTGCTCGTGCCCGAAATCAGCCTGACGCCACAGACGGTCGAGCGGTTTCGCCGCCGGTTCGGCGCGGTGGCCGTGCTGCACAGCCATCTGAGCGACGCGGAGCGGCACATGTCGTGGCAGCAGATCGCCGAGGGGGCGGCGCCGGTCGTCGTCGGCGCCCGGAGCGCGATCTTCGCCCCGACGCCGAATCTTGGCCTCATTGTGCTCGATGAGGAGCACGAAAGCTCGTTCAAGCAAGAAACCGCGCCGCGGTATCACGCCCGCGATGTGGCCATCGCCCGGGCCGAGGCCGATTGAATTCCGCTGATCCTCGGCTCGGCGACGCCGTCGTTGGAGAGCTGGCGCCGGGCGAAGACCGGCCGCTACACGTTGATCGAGATGCCGCGTCGGGTGATGGACCGCCCGCTGCCGGCCGTCGGCACGATCGACCTTCGCGGCGAGCGGGGCCGCGGCCTTTCGAGCGGCGCTCTCGGCCGGCAGATGTTGTCGGCCATGAAGGAGTCGCTCGACGACGGCGGTCAGGTGATTCTGCTGTTGAACCGCCGCGGCTTCTCGACGCACATCCAATGTCCGGCCTGCGGCTTCGTCGTGCGGTGTCCCGAGTGCGACATCGCGTTGACGCACCATCGCAAGGAAGCGATCGCCCTGTGTCACTATTGCGATTATGCAGTGCCGGCGCCGGCGGCCTGCCCTTCGTGCAATTTCGGCGGCATTCGCTATTCGGGCCTGGGAACCCAACGGTTGGAAGCCGAGGTTCACGCCCGGTTCCCTGACGTCGTGAGCCTGCGGATGGACACCGACACGATGCAGGCGCCGGGGAGCCATCAGCGGGCGTTGGCCGCCTTTCGCTCCGGCAAGGTCCGCATCCTGCTCGGAACGCAGATGATCGCCAAGGGGCTCGATTTTCCGAACGTGACGCTGGTCGGCGTGATCAACGCCGACACGGCGCTGCACCTCCCCGATTTCCGCGCCGCCGAGCGGACGTTCCAGTTGGTCACGCAGGTCGCCGGCCGTACGGGTCGCGGGCCGAAGGGCGGCCGCGTGCTGGTCCAAACATTCAGCCCCGACCATCCGGCCATTCGGGCGGCCGTGCGGCACGACTACGCGGCGTTCGCCGCCGGCGAGCTGCCGATCCGTCAGATGCTCCGCTATCCCCCCTTCGCCGAGATGATCCGGCTGGTCATCCGCGGCCGGTCGGAGCCCATCACCGCCGAGTTCGCCAAGACGATCGCCGAGCGGCTCAACGTGGCGTTGAATCTGCCGAAAGAAGGCGCCGACACGCGGGTGCTGGGCCCGGCGCCGTGCCCCTTCGCCCGACTCAAGGGCCGCTATCGGTTCCATATCCAAGTGCAGGGCGCCGGCAGCGACCGGCTCCGCGCGGCCGTCGCCGCCGCCACGGCCGACCTCGAACCGCCCGACGATGTGCAATGGATCGTCGACGTAGACCCGGTGGAAATGCTGTAGGAAGCCAGAAGCCCTAAATCCGAAATCCGAATTCGAGCTTAGGATTTCGGATTTCGGACTTCGAGCTTCGGACGTCATTCTCCCCGTGCTCTGGCAGCGCGCCGCGTCTTGCCGTAAAATTGCCCCCATGTCCTATCGCTCGATCAAGACCGCCATCGGCGAGACGAAGCTCGAACTGAAGCTGCTGACGATGTTCGGCATCGGGCTGTTCCTGGTCATCGCCACCGGCTTCTGGTACTACTACGGTCAGACGGTGCAGATCGTCAACGTCGAGAACCGGAACACCGGCCGGCTGCTGGTCGACCAGGAGATGCAGGTGCATCACTGGAAGGGGCTCGAAAGCCCGCAATCTCAGCAGTTCGTTCAGAGCCTGGCCGCCGCGTTCAATAAGCAGCCTTACCAGTTGCGATTCATCCTGCCAAAGCCGCCCGCGGCGCGAGCCGGTGCGCAGGACGACTATGCCCCGCACGATGGCTTCGAGACGGACGTGCTCAAGCGGTTCGTCGAAAGCAAACCAGGCAAACGCTCGGACCCCGTCGAATTCGCCGAACGATGGTCCTCGGACGGCAACACCTATTACTATTACCAGCCGATCCGGGCGACGGAGAGCACTTGCTTCGCGTGCCATCAGCCGGCAAGCAAAGTGACCGGGGAGAGCGCCCTGCAAGACTCCCTGCTGGTCAAGTCGGTCGCCGAGGCCGACGGCGATCTGATGGCCGTCGCTCGGCTTGCCATCCCGACCGAGCAAACCCGGAAGACGATCAACCTCAACCGGGCGATCCTGATCGCGACGGCCATCATCACCGTTTTTCTGGCCATGGTGGCCTGTTACGCCATCATCCGCTATGTCATCGTCAAGCCGCTCCGCCATCTGCGCGACACGAGCGACTCGATTAGCCGCGGCAACACGACCCTGCGGGCGGAGATTCACACGGGCGACGAGTTCGAACAGTTGGCCGTCGCCTTCAACCGAATGTTGCGCCATCTGATCGACGCCCAGGAGGAGCTTCGCAACGCGAACGTCACGCTCGATGGCAAAGTCGACGAGTTGGCCCAGGCCAACATGCGGCTCTACGAGCTCAATATGCTCAAGAGCGACTTCCTGGCCACGATGAGCCACGAGCTGCGAACTCCGCTGAACAGCATCCTCGGTTTCAGCGAGGTGCTCGGCTCGATCGACGCCCTCGATGACAAACAAAAACGCTACGTGCAGAACATCCAGCGATCTGGCAAGACCCTGCTCGAGATGATCAACGACATTCTCGACCTGGCGAAGATGGAGAGCGGCAAGATGGAGACGCGGCTTAGCGATTTCCAGTTGTCGCACATCGTCACCGCGCAGTGCGAGATGGCACGGCCGCTGAGCGAGCGAAAGAACATCGATCTCGAGTGTCGCGTCGAGGACGGGCTGCCGGCAATGCACCAGGATCAGGCCCGGGTGCAGCAGATTCTCAACAATCTCCTGAGCAACGCCATCAAGTTCACGCCGGAAGGGGGCCGAATCGTCGTTTCGGCCGATCGCGATGCCGCCCAACAGCAACTCGCGCTGTCGGTGACCGACACGGGCGTTGGCATTGCCCCCGAGGATCAGGTGGCCATCTTCGAGAAGTTCCGCCAGGGCAAGACCGCCGTCCCCAGCGGGGACGCGATGACTCGCGAGTATTCCGGCAGCGGCCTGGGGCTGTCGATCGTCAAGGAGCTGTGCCGGCTCTTGGGCGGCGAGGTCCTGCTCCAGAGCGAGTTGGGCAAAGGAAGCACGTTCACGATCCGGCTGCCTTGGGTGCTCGACGACCAGCCGCGGCTCGACGGCGCCATCGCGGCCGGGCTCGAGGATTTCAGCCGGCAGCGGTTTGATGTGGTGCGCGAGCGGGTTGCGGCCGAGTAGAGTTATCAGTTGTCAGTTGTCAGTTATCAGTCGTCAGTTGCGGATGCTGGCATCGTTCCTGGGTAGCGTGTGATCGGCGAAGGCCACAAGTAAGTCGAGGCCTTTCCTCCCGAACCGATAACTGACAACTGAAAACTGAGCACTCTTACCGCGGAAGAACGCATGCAGGACTTTCACAAGCTCGCCGTTTGGCGGAGGTCGCACCGGTTGACCTTGGATGTCTATGCTACAACGCGAACCTTCCCGCGGGACGAGCGGTACGGCATGACGAGCCAGATTCGTCGGGCGTCGGCATCGATTCCCGCAAACATCGCCGAAGGATGCGGCCGAGACGGCGGCGCCGACCTCGCCAGATTCCTGCAAATTGCCGCCGGCTCCGCCAGTGAACTGGAGTACCACTTGCTGCTGGCACGCGATCTTGCATTTCTGGGCGATTCGGACTGGTGCGACCTTTCCGACGCCGTCTGTGAGGTGAAACGAATGCTGGCATCGCTCCTTCGCAGGGTGCGATCTGCGAAGGCCGCAAGTAACTCCAGGCCTCCTTCCTCAAGAACCGATAACTGACAACTGATTACTGACAACCATGTCCCTTTCTCCCGAAGTTCAACTTTTCGCCGACGGCGCGTGCAGCGGCAATCCCGGGCCCGGCGGCTGGGCCTTCATCCTCCGGCACGTCGCGTCGGGCAAAGAAAAGGAATCGTTCGGCGGCGAGTCCGAAACGACCAACAACCGCATGGAGTTGACGGCCGTGATCCGCGGGCTGGAATCCCTCAAGCGGCCGACCGCCGTCGAGCTGGTGACCGACAGCACCTACGTCGGCAAAGGCTTGACCGAGTGGATGCCCAAGTGGAAGGCGAACGGTTGGCGACGCCGCGAAGGCAGCCGCTGGGCCGAGGTCAAGAACGAGGACCTCTGGCGCGAGCTCGACGCCTTGCTCGCCCGGCACAAGGTCCGCTTCACCCACGTCCGCGGCCATGCCGGCCACCCCGAGAACGAACGCTGCGACACCCTGGCCGTCGCGGCCTATCAAAAGTTTCTCAAGAGGTAAGGCACGCGAGACTCCCGTCCCCCTTTTTCCACAACCCCTTTTTCCACCTCAAGTACAAAGAGAGAAGGAGATCCATTCATGGAATTCAAGATGGACATGTGGAAGTTTTTCAGCGTGATTCACCAGTGCCACGCGGTCTGCGATCCGATGAGCACGACGAAGCTTGATGAACTATTCGGGCTGCTGGATCTGAATCCGGGGGCTGAAGTGCTCGACATTGGCTGCGGGAAGGGAGAGATACTTGTAAGGCTGGCAGAGCGCTACGATATATCCGGGGTCGCGGTTGATCGTTCCCCGTACTTCGTGGCGGACACAGAGAAAAGGCTCAAGGAACGGGCGCCCGGCGCCCCGGTGAAAACCCTCAACATGGACGGCGCGGATTACCGCCCCGACCGGCTATTTGACCTTGCCATGTGTATCGGCGCTTCCTGGGTGTATCAGGGACATCGGGGCGCTCTCGCTGCTCTGAAGGCCATGACCAAACCGGGCGGCCTGATTCTGGCCGGCGAGCCTTTCTGGAGCAAGGAGCCGGATGACGCATATCTGGCGACTGCGGGCTTCACGCGCGATATGTTCGGGACGCACCAGGAGAATGTGCTCGCAGGGGAAAGCGAAGGTTTGTCTCCGCTCTATACGCTGGTCAGCAATCATGACGACTGGGACCGCTACGAGACGCTTCAATGGTACGCGGCCGAAAAGTTCGCGAGGGAGAACCCGGGCGACGTTGACGTCAAAGAAATACTGGACCGTATTGCCCATCAACGCACGACTTATCTGCGGTGGGGCCGTGACACGATCGGCTGGGCGATTTACCTGTTCCGTAAAGCAGCTTAAAGCGGCTGAAAGCAGCGGGGAACAGGAACGCTCACCTCTCGGATCGCGCCAACGGGGGTCGGGCGGGGTCGGGGCGTTGCTCTGCAGGACAACTCACGGAGCTGGCGGCGAAGAGTCAGACGGCTCGTCCGCTGTCGGATCGGAATCGCGGGGCGTGCCCGGCCGCGGTCCGAATCCAGGCGGCGCCCCGTGCGGCGGCCCGAAGCCGCCAGGCCCCCATGTCGGCGGCTGCCCGTGCCGAGAGCTATCTGCCTCGCCGGCTTCCGCGGAGGAGGAGCTGGCGGCTCTTTCGCGCATCAGTTCCTGGGCCTCTTTTACCGCATCGCCGTCGCGCCATTGACGCCAATTTGGCTTGCAAGTGGCCGCCGCCGGTGGCGATTGCACTTCCCGCCGTTGCGTGCCGCCGGAAACGACCGTCATACCGATCATCGCCAGCAACGCCAAGCCGGCAAGAGCAGCCACCCGCCCCCACCATCGTCGAACGGGCGCCTTGATATCTTCGAAAGCGACGGCGCCGCGGTACTGGACCGACACGCCCTGCGCCATGAGAACTTTGGCCAATTGCCTGATATCCACATTCCGCGGCACTCCGATTTGCGCTCCGCCCGAATAGGTGCTGATCTCCAGAATCGAGAACCGGTGTCCCGAGGCCGTGTGGTGAACGATCCGACACCGCTGAATCGATGCATAGGGCCATGTCTCCTCCTCCATCATCCACCATGAGGCGAAGAAGAAGAGCCTGGACGAAGTGCGACGAATGTCGCGCTTGCGCAGCCGGATCGTCGCGCCAGAGTTGTTTCCGCGAAATGCGACATGAAGCCCTATGGATCCGCCGAACAGGAGCCCCAGCGACAGGGCAATGCCCACCGTGAACGTGGCATTGTGGGAGATTTCCCGCAGAAATAGCATCCCGAGCACGCCAGCAACCGCGAAGACTGCCAAGATGGCCATTTCCCGCTGCAGTTGGTCGCGCATCCGCGCGTTGAAAAACAGCGGCTCGAACCACTGCATCTTACAGCCGATCGGCGAGTTCAGACGCTTCCACAATCCCATGATCGTTCTCCGGCATTAACCTTTCAGAGGTTCGCCCCCAGGCGAGGCGCTCCCTCATGCACGGTTCCGAAGCGCCGTCGGCCAGTACCGGTAGGGCAGCGGCATCACAGCATCCGTTTCTTTCGGGCAGATCACCAACGGCAGCAACGACTGGCTCAGCACGCCCCCGGGCAAATGCGGCGGATGCACAAGACACGTGGTAAGAAACGTCTTCCTCGCCCTACACCGCGCCGATGGGATCTCGATCCTTCCCGCACGCGCCAGTTCGTTGGTCATCACATCCGCAATCGGTCGTCATTGTTTTTCGCGCGGAATCATGCCCCGCAAGTCGAGCAAGTCGCTGGCCACCGCCTCGAACAACGGAAGTGCGTTGTCGAAATACGGGTCGATGCCGTAGATCATCACGGCCGGAAGCGTCCAGCGGTTTGTGGGCGAAAACAGCCGCCTGTTGGCTTGCACGACATAGCCCCAGACGACGTTGCCGAAGTCCCTCAGGGTGTCCTGGTCGCGGAGGATCTTGCGATGCCTATCCCACCGGAACAGTAGGAAGGCCCGAATGAACAGCGTTGGCCGAATGCGAAAGGCGTCGCGCTCGGCTTCGCTCAACCGGCGAGGCGGGCTACCGAACGCTTCGCGGCACGCCTGGATTAGATCGCCTATTTCAATGGCCATGGGTGCGTCACTCGATGTCGCAGCTTCCGCAAGAACAGAACGAAACCAACTTTAAGAGACCCACCTTCGGGTGTCAATCGCCTCTCCAACGGAAAGGAGCGCCGTAGCCGAGACTGCGAATCCCTTGCCATCCCGCCCCCCATCTGGTCGAATAGAATGGACGGCGGCGACCCTGGACGCTGCCCTCCCCCACTGCCCATCGCCCCACTGCCCACTGCCCACTGCCCACTGCCCACTGCCCACTGCCCACTGCCCACTGCCCACTGCCAACTGCCCACTGCCCACTATCCACTACCCACTCCTCCCATGGACTTCCAAGCCCGACGCGACCGGCTCCGCAAGGCGATCAAAGCGGCTCAGCTCGACGCCTTGCTGGTGACGGACTTCACGAATGTGACTTACCTGACCGGCTTCACCGGCGACGACAGCTATCTGCTGGTGCGTCAAGACGGCGAGCTGATGCTGAGCGACCCGCGTTACACCGTCCAACTGGGCGAGGAATGTCCCGGCCTGGACCTGAGCATTCGTCCGCCCGGCGCCACGATGCTGCAAGGGATCGTGCGAGCGTTGCGATCGGCGAAGGTCGGGCGGCTCGGCGTCGAGGCCGACTCGATGACCGTCGGCTTCCGCGACCTGATCGCGAAGAAGCTGCCGAAATTGGAGATCGTGGCGGCCTCCGGCCTGGTCGAGCGACTGCGGCTGATCAAGGACAAGGACGAGATCGCCAGGCTGCGGACGGCCGTCTGGCAGGCGGAGAAGGCATTCGCGGTGCTGCGGTCCACCTTGCGGCCGGAGATGACCGAGAAGAACGCGGCCGACGAGCTCGAGCACCAGTTCCGACTCTTCGGAGCGAAGAACGCGGCGTTCCCAACGATCGTGGCCGTCGGACCTCGGGCGGCGTTGCCCCATGCGACGCCGGGCCAGCAGCGAATCCGTGACGACGACTTCGTTTTGATCGACTGGGGCGCGAACGAGGGGCTCTACAACAGCGACTTGACGCGAGTGCTTGTCACTGGTAGAATCTCGCCCAAACTAGAACGGGTTTACCAAGTTGTGTTGGAGGCTCAGCGACGGGCGATTGCCGCCGTCGGGCCGGGCAAGGTGGCCGCCGACGTGGACGACGTCGCCAGGGCTTACATCGCCAAAGCCGGCTTTGGCGGCCGTTTTCGCCACAGCCTTGGCCATGGCCTGGGGCTGATGGTCCATGAAGGGCCTCGCGTGGCCATCAAAAGCCAAACCGTGTTGAAGCCGGGGATGGTCGTGACGGTCGAGCCGGGCATTTACCTGCCGGGTTGGGGCGGCGTCCGCATCGAGGACGACGTCCTCGTCACCCGCACCGGTCACGAGGTCCTTACCCACGCCCCGAAGCAACTCGAAGAGATGGTGGTCGGATAGGTGGAAATGACGAAGGCCGAAGGACGAAGGAAATCCGAAATCCTAAGTCCGAAATCCGAATTCGGGCTTCGGATTTCGAGCTTCGCGCTTCTTTCGTCATTCGAGCTTCGTCCTTCGTCATTGTTCACATGCCTATGGGCTGCATGAGAGACCGAATATGAACGCACCCTCTGCGTCGAACCAAGATATTTTCGATGTCCGCAAGATCCGCCGCCTGGTCGAGCTGATGAAGGAACACGATCTGAGCGAGATCGACCTTCAGGAAGGGGAGGTTCGGATCCAGCTTCGTCGCGCATCGTCCGCGGCGCCGGTCATGGTCGCGGCGCAACCGATGATGGCCGCGCCGGCCGTGGCGCCGCCGACCGCTCCGAGCCCGGCTGCCGCGCCCGCCGCGCCACCGGCCGACTCGGGAAAGAAGAGCGGCCTGGCGATCAAGAGCCCGATGGTCGGAACCTTCTACACCTCCCCCGATCCGGAATCGCCCCCGTACGTGAAAGTCGGCGACCACGTCGGGCCGGACACGACCGTCTGCATCGTCGAAGCAATGAAGGTCTTCAACCAGATTCCGGCGGAACTGAGCGGGCGGATCGTCGCGGTCCTGGTCGAGAACGGCGCCCCCGTCGAGTTCGGGCAGCCGCTCTTCAAAATTGACGCCGGGGAATAGCCGTGTTCAAGCGAATCCTGATTGCCAACCGTGGCGAAATCGCCCTGCGCATCCTCCGCGCCTGCCGCGAGTTGGGCGTCGAAGCCGTGGCCATCTACAGCGAGGCCGACCGCGGCGCCGCCTATCTCGACCTGGCAACGGAGGCCTATTGCGTCGGAACGCCCAAGGCGGCCGACAGCTATCTGAAGATCGACCGGGTGATTAGCGCCGCCGAGATCGGCAACGTCCAGGCGATCCACCCTGGCTACGGCTTCCTGGCCGAGAATGCTCACTTCGCCGAGATCTGCCGCAGTTGCGAGATCGGCTTCATTGGCCCCACGCCGGAGGCCATGGCCCTGGTCGGCGACAAGAACGCCGCCCGACGCATGGCCAAGCAAGTGGGCGTGCCGACCGTGCCGGGCAGCGACGGCGCGGGCGAAAGCGAGGCGCAAGCCATCAAGCTCGCCCACGAGTTCGGCTGCCCGGTGCTGATCATGGCGTCGGCCGGCGGCGGGGGGCGCGGAATGCGCGTCGCGCTGAACGATCTCGCCTTGAAGTCGGCCATGCAGCAGGCCCAGGCCGAGGCCGAGGCCGCCTTCGGCAACGGCGAGGTCTATCTCGAGAAGTACGTCGAGCATCCTCGCCACGTCGAAGTGCAGGTGATCGCCGACGCGCATGGCAACGTGGTGCATCTGTTCGAGCGCGATTGCTCGATGCAGCGGCGGCACCAGAAGCTGGTCGAGGAGAGTCCCGGCCCGCGGCTCGATCCCGAGACCCGCAAGCAGATGTGCGACGCGGCGGTCCGACTGGTCCGTGCGGCGAATTACACCAACGCGGGGACGATCGAGTTCATCGTCGCGCCAAACGGCGAGTTCTATTTCATCGAGATGAACGCCCGAATCCAGGTCGAGCATCCGGTCACTGAAATGGTCACCGGGATCGATTTGATCAAGGCTCAGATTTTGGTGGCGGCGGGCGAGAAGCTCCCGTTCGGCCAGGGCGACTTGCAGCAGCGCGGCGCGGCGATCGAATGCCGCATCAACGCCGAAGACCCGGAGAAGAACTTCCGCCCCACGCCCGGCAAGATCACGCGGCTTCGCGTGCCCGGCGGCTTCGGCGTCCGCTTCGACTCGCACGTTCACGAAGGCTACACCGTCTCGCCCTATTACGACTCGATGATCGGCAAGCTGATCGTTCATCAGCCGACGCGGCGCGCGGCCATCGCTTGCATGAAGCGGGCCTTGAGCGAGTTGCACATCGAGGGCGTCAAGACGACGATCCCCCTGCACCAGAAGATTCTCGACCACGCCGCCTTCAACGAGGCCCGCGTCGACACGACGTTCATCGAGCGAACCTGGCCGAGCTGATGGTTTGCACGGCGGCCCCCGGTAGCGTAGAATTTATCGACTCGCGAGGTGATGACATGGCCGTTCAAGTGCTCAAAGGCTCGAAGCAGGAAATCGTCGAGAGACTCGCTCAGATTCCAGGCGAAGTCCGCGAGGCGATCGTTTTTGTCGATGAGCCGATCGATTCTTTCCCCGAGGGCGAAGACATCTTCGCCGAAATGGAGCCGTTTACCGTCAGTGTCGGTTGGGCTGACGATTCCCGCGAGGCCTTGTATACGCGGATGGAAGGGGAATGATCCTCCTGGACACCAATGTGTTGGCCCGTATGTCGGACTCGGCCAACCCTAATTGCGCCGTAGCGCGCCGAGGGGTCCACACGCTCTTGGCGAAGGGTCAAGAGCTCGTCATTGTCCCGCAGAATCTCTATGAGTTCTGGGCTGTGGCCACGCGAAGACCCGGTCCGCCTCCGCACGGACAGAATGGTCTCGGCATGTCACCGAATCAAGCCAGCCAATGGCTGCGATTTTTCCAACGGCGATTCACGTTGCTTTCGGATCGAGAGGACTTGCTCCCTGCGTGGCATGACCTCGTAAGAACGCTCGGAATTCTTGGCCTTCAGTCTTACGACGCCCGGCTTGTCGCCGCCATGCAAACCTACGGCGTCACGCGACTTCTTACGTTCAACGCGAACCATTTCGGTCGTTTTCCGGTCACAGTCATCACTCCGGCATCGGTGTCAGCGACATAAAGTACTCCTCACGCTCCGCGTGAGGTCGGGTTCGGCTCGCGATCACGCAAAGTGTGAAGAGTGCTTCATTGATAGGCGAGGACGGCCTCGTAGTGGGCGATGAGGCCGGCCACGGCGCGGCGAACGTCAAAACGATCTTCGGCGCGGCGTCGGGCGGCAGACGAGAGTTCACCGCGCAGCGGTTCATCGGCAAGCAGCTCGATCATGGCGACGGCCAGCGCGGCCGGATCGTCGGGCGGAATGAGCCGGGCCGAACCACCGCCGGACGGAAACACCTCCGCCGTACCGCCGACCGCCGTGGCGACGATGGGCACGCCTGATGCGGCCGCCTCGAGCAGCACGCGCCCCAGCGGCTCCTGCCGTGCCGGATGGACCAGGAGCGTCAACTCGCCCAGCAGCGATGGAACGTCTATTCGCCGACCAAGGAAGCGGACGTGGCCGGCCAATTGCGAGTCCGCCACCTCCCGCAATCGCTGCTCGAACTGCCGCGATTCGTCTTTGCCGGAATTGCGTTCGCCAACGAGGAGGTAATGAGCGTTGGGAAACCGATCGGCGATCGTCGCCGCGGCGTGCAATAGAACGTCTTGCCCCTTGCGAAGGCCGAGCTGCCCGATCGTGCCGACGAGTTGCACATCGGGCGAAAGGCCCAGCTCGCGGTGTAGGTAGCCGGTCGGCTGCCGAGGGCGGAACGTGTCGAGGTCCACGCCGTTGTAGAGAACGTGTGTCTTCTCGGCCGACAATCCGCGGGCCAAGTGGAACGCCCTGGTCGCCTCCGAAACGGCCAGCAGCCGCCGATGACAATTCAAGTCCGCCACGGCCTGGGCGCTCAGCGTCACGATGTCGCGCAAGTGGCCGATGCTCGGCAGTCCGAGTTCCACAGCCACAGGGCCCGAGAGGCGGCTCATCGCCAGACTGTTGGCGTGCAACAGCGCGGGCCGGCAACGTCGCACTGCCGCAACCAACTCCTCGCGGAGTTGCGCGAGCGGCTTGCGTTCGCCTTGATCCGTGCGGCAGCAAAAGGGAAACAAGTCAACGCCGCGCCGGCCCAGCTCATCGGCCAGCGGCCCATCGGGCGGGGCCATCACCCTTGGCGCGAAGCCGGCTGCATGCAGACCATCGAACGTCGAGAGCATCGACCGCTCGCCGCCGTTGAGCGTCGGATATTCGCAAAGCAGCAGGATTTCCGGCATCGCGGGAATGAGGTTCGTAGCTCGTGGTCCGTAGGTTATGCTTCAGCATAACACAAACCACTCCTGTTATGCTCAGGAGAACGACAAGGTCGGCCGCAGGCGTTCGTAGTCCCGCCTTTAGGCGGAAAATGACCGGCTAAAGCCGGAACTACGAACGACTTTGCGGTTCTCCGCCGTTATGCTCAAGCATAACCTGCGCCTGCTGGGGTGCCATGTCTCACGCTCGTCGTGGGCATGAGCGAGCGGCGAACATGCTTGCTGTCTCGCTGCGCTCGCTTAGCAAGCATGGCACCCATAGGTCAACATTTACTACGCTAGTTGGTCAACAGCCCGTAATGGACGAGCGTCGCTCGCAACTTTGCGTGATCGGCCTCGTTGAGCGGCCAGAGCGGGAGGCGGAGCTGGCCGGCGTCGCGGCCCAGCAGTTCCATCGCGGCCTTGATCGGAATCGGATTGGTCGACAGACCGAGCATGTCGCGGCAGAGCGGAAAGAGCTTGTAATGCCAACGCCGCGCCCCGGCCAGGTCGCCCGCCTCGAACGCTTTGAGCATGGCGATCATGTCGCGCGGGATGATGTTGCCGACGACGGAAATGACGCCGCGGGCGCCGATCGACATCAACGGCAGCGTGAGGCTGTCGTCGCCGCTCAAGACGGTCAGGTCGGTCGCGCCGATCACCTGCGACGCCTGGTCCAGCGAGCCGGTCGCTTCCTTGAGCATCGTGACGGTGGGCAGCTCCGCGATGCGGATAATCGTTTCCGGCTCGATGTTTCGGCCGGTGCGGCCGGGGATGTTGTAGATGCAAAGCGGAATGTCGACCGCCGTGGCGAGGGCCTTGAAATGCTGGTAGATGCCCTCTTGCGTCGGCCGATTGTAGTATGGCGCGACGATCAGCGCGGCGTCGGCTCCAGCCTTCGCGGCGTAGCGCGTCAGTTCGAGGGCCTCGTCGGTGCTGTTGCTGCCGGCGCCGGCCATGACCTTGACCCGGCCAGCCGCCGCCTCGACAATCGCCGAAATCAGCCGCTCGTGCTCGGGGAAGGTGAGCGTTGGCGATTCGCCCGTCGTTCCGGCCGGGCAAAGGCACGTCGTACCGGCCTCGATCTGAAACTCGACTTGTTCTTGCAGGACCTTGTAGTCGATCTGCCCGTCGCGGAATGGTGTGACCATCGCAATCGTCAGGCCGGCGAAATCTTCACTGCGGGTGGACATGGTGACTAGTGGATAGTGATTAGTGGATAGTGGATAGTGGATAGTGATTAGTGCGTGGTGATTAGCCGATTGCATGACCGCGAGATGGACGGGCGGGGCACAGGCGGCCCGAGCTGTCCACGGGCCACTTACTTGCCGCCGACCAGCCGCTTCATTTCTCGCACGGCCGACTCGAAGCCGACCATCAGGGCGCGGGCGACGATGCTGTGGCCGATGTTCAATTCGTGCATGCCGTCGATGGCTGCCACGGGGCGGACGTTGCGATAAGTCAGGCCGTGGCCGGCGTGGAGGGCCATCCCCGCTTGGCGCACGAGCACGCCGATCCGCTCGAGCTTCTCCAGCTCTGCGTCTTGCGCCGGGCCGGGCGGCGCCAGGGCGTACTGGCCCGTGTGCAGTTCGACGGCGTCGGCCCGCAGCCGGGCGGCCTCGTCGATTTGCCGCGGGTCCGGATCGAGGAAGAGGCTCACGGCGATGCCGGCGTGGCGAAGTCGCTCGACAGCCAGCGCGACGCGGTCGCGCTGGGCCGCAACGTCCAGCCCGCCTTCGGTCGTGATTTCTTGCCGCCGCTCGGGCACCAGCGTGGCCTGATCCGGCTTCACCTGGCAGGCGATCTCGACGATCTCCGGCTCGCAGGCCATCTCGAGATTGAGCTTCACGGTGACCGTTTCGCGGAGGATCCGCACGTCGCGGTCCGAGATGTGGCGGCGGTCCTCGCGCAGATGGATCGTGATGCCATCGGCCCCGCCGAGCTGAGCAAGCGCCGCTGCCCAGACGGGATCTGGCTCGTTCGTCCGCCGGGCCTGACGAACGGTCGCGACATGGTCGATATTGACGCCCAGTTCACACATAGTAGCGATTATAACAGTAGATAATGCGTCGTGGGTAGTGGGTCGCCGCTGCCCACTGCCCGCTGCCCACTGCCCACTGCCCACTGCCCACTGCCCACTGCCCACTGCCCACTATCCACTGCCCACTATCCACTGCCCACTATCCACTATCCACTATCCACTATCCACTGCTGCCTACCGCTGCCACCCCTGGCTCAACCGCTCGGCCGTCTGCTGTTCGCCTTTGCTGGCCGTGGCGTCGAAGATGGTCCAAACGGGCGTTCGGGCCTTCAACTTTGTCAGGTACTCTTTGAAGTGCGTCTCGCGCCGCTGCTGAAAAATCTTCTTCTGGATGTCGGCTTGGGCATCCAGGAACGGCGTCGTCACCGCATCGTCACGCTTCGTCACCCGGACGATGTGATAGCCGGTTGGTCCCTCGATGATCGGGCTCAACTCTCCGATCGGCAGCCTGAACAGCATCCGGTCGAGTTCCTTGCAGACCAGGCTGCCGGGAGTCGTCCAGTCGCGACCGCCGCCGTTCGAGGCCGTCACGCCGTCGGAGTTGGCCTTTGCAATGTCGCCCAGCGGCGCGCCGGCCAGGACCTGGTTGCCCAGCCGCGCGATGGCATCGTACGCCGCGGCCTTGGTCGGATATCGGGCGTAGCTGACAACCAACTCTTCCCACCGTGCCCGGGCGGGCTTGGTGAACTCGTTTTGATGTTTCCGGTAGTACGTGACCATCTGCTCGTACGTGATCTCGTCGTTGCGCTTGATCTGCTCGCCGAGCCACGAGCGGCCCAGCTCCCGCTCGCAGAACCCCTTCTTCGCTTTCTCGAGCGACGTGCCCATGGCGCGAAGTTGCTGATCGAGTTCGTGACGCGAGCCTGCGCCCGACTGCTTCATCATCTTCTCGAGCTCTTTCTCCTCGAACTCCTTGGTAAGCTGATCCTGCACATGAGACCAGCCCTCGGTGGGGATCGTCCGCTTGGCGTCCTGGACGATCAGCAGCGTGGTGATGCGGGTTTGAAGCCCTTCACGGATCATCATCATCCGCTGTTCCTCGAGTTGCCCCGGGGGCAACGAGTACTTGTTCTTCTCACACCAGGCGTTGATCGGCGGCATGACATCGCTCGCGATAATCACGTCCTGGCCGACGCCGCCGAGTTGTTCCGCGCCTTCATACTGATGCAGTTCGCCGGGCGGAAGGCCGAGCTTCCCATTCGGCGAGGCGTCGGAAGGGTTTTGTCCCGGCCAGGTGCTTGGCCGCGAACCGGCGCCGGGCTGCGCCGGCATGCCCGGCCCGGTGAACCGGCTCTTCCAATCGGAGGAACCGCCGCTCGCCGGCGCCATGGGCGTCAGCCCGTTGCCCGGCGAGTCCTGAGACGGAGCGGGCCGCGCCGCCAAGGCGACGATGACAAGAAAGGCTGCAAGCAGTCTGCAATTGATGCTCATTGCGTCACCCAGCGACAGACCTCCGGCGAGGACCGCGCCCTTTCCGGGCGCACCACCCCATGACCGTTGGCGCACCAACGGCGGGGCGGGATTATAGCCAGAGGGTCACTCTTGCTGCAACAGCGATTTCACCTCGACCAGAACCTTTGGCGATGCCGCAACACCTTGCTCCAACGGCAGATAGGCGCTTTGCGCGTCGACCACCCGGAGCTTTCCCCGCGACGAGGCCGCCAAACGTTCGATT
>JBDKUC010000007.1:0-2829 GCA_039679885.1 Thermoguttaceae bacterium
CACTCTGTCGGTTTGCAGAACGAGTTGCCGCGACGGAAGCCCCACCATCGCCCTGGTTTGCTTGACCCACCCTACGCCTCGGTGAGAAATGCGGACTAAATCCTTCCGAGAAACGCCTACGTCGTCGTGATGTGCGAAAGCATGTCTCGGCAAGCTTTCTCACATGCGCGGCATTCGTCGGCGCATTTCTTCATCGTTTCGTCATCCGTAAACTTCGCGCACTCATCGCCACACCGCTTGCACGCCTCCGCACACGCCTTGCAGATTGTGTCTGAGAACGGGCCGTGACGCGCGACAATGCAGGCAGCTGCCGAGCAATGGGTCGCACAGTCTTGGCACGTCTGAAGCGCCATCAGGTGGGCAGCTTTCCCGTCGGCAAGAAGTCGGCCGCAGTAGGCCGAACACATGTCACACATCCGCTGGCAATCATTGCACGCGCGGGCGCACGCATCGTACGGGTCTCCGGCCGCGGGATCGGCGTTTTCGGCAGCCCATGCCCAGCTCAGCGCCAGCAACGGAATCGCCAACATGGCAATCACAACGTACCGCTTACGCATGGTGATCTCCTCGCTTAACGAAGGTTTTGAACATAATCCGCTGGAAAGCGGTTTAGCCGGCCTGCGCAGCAAAGACTGTGCCGCCCCCTTTGGTCCATTCCGCGAATTAGCCGGCGGCGCCGACCAAGCCGCTGCCGGTCGCCGAGCGACCAGCCTGGCGAATCGCTGTCCATGCTCCCGTCTCGCCGCGCGGCTAAACGCTAAACGAGCCGGTCAACTGCGACGAATTGTTCAGGTTGTCGGTCGCCGAAATGCTGTAGCGATGCGTTCCTGCCGCCAGATTGCCGAAGAAGCCGCTGAAGTTCACGCCCGGCGACGCCGCGAACGGACCAAACACGTTCACGATTGGCGATCCATCGACCGTCAACGTGCTGCTGACCACGGTGCCCGGATCCTGGACGTTCCAGGTCATCAGTCCCTGTGCGGGAAGGACGACGACGCTCGAAATCGTCGGTCCAACCTGAGTGACGACAAACGAACCGGTGAATTGCGACGAGTTGCCAAGGTTGTCTGTCGCAGTGATGACGAAGTTGTGCGAGCCGGCCGACTGGCTGCCGAAAAAGCCGCTGAAATTCACGCCTCCTGTTGACGACGCAAACGGACCGGAAACGTCGAGGACCGGCGTCCCATCGACCGACAGGCTGCTGTTGACGACGCCGCCATCACTCGCAACGTTCCACGTCATGAGTCCTTGCGCGGGCAGCGTGACGACATGGGAAATCGTCGGCCCGACCGAGGAAACGGTGAACGTGCCCGTCGATTGCGAGATGTTGTTGGAGTTGTCGGTGGCGGTAATCGTGAACGTGTGGGTTCCCGCTGATTGACTGCCGAAAAAGCCGCTGAAGTTGACTCCTCCGTTGTTCGCCTGGAACGGCCCGAAAACCTGCGTGACGGGCGTTCCGTCGACGGTGAGCGTGCTGCTGACCACGGTGACCGGACTTTGCACGTTCCACGACATCATCCCCTGGGCGGGAACGACGACCACGTTCGAGATCGTTGGACCGGCCTGGGACACCGTAAATGACCCGTTGAACTGGGTCGAGTTGCCCAGTCCGTCCGTCGCGGTGATGATGAAGTTGTGTGTGCCGGCCGGCTGGCTGCCGACCGAGCCGCTGAAGTTCACGCCGCCGGTGCTCGAGGCAAAGGGGCCGGAAATCCGCGTGACGGGCGTCCCATCGACCGACAGCGTGCTCCCGGTGATGCCCGCCGCACTCTGCGCGTTCCAGGTGATCACTCCCTGCGCCGGCACGGTGACGACGCTCGAGATCTTCGGGCCGACCGCAGTGACGGTGAACGTGCCGCTCGACTGCGTCGAGTTGTTCAGCGTGTCGGTGGCGGTAATCGTGAACGTGTGATTCCCGGCCGCGAGGCTGCCGAAGGACCCGCTGAAGTTGACCCCGCCGTTCGCCGCCTTGAAGGGCCCGGAAATTCGCGTCACCGGCGAGCCATCGACCGTCAACGTGCTGCTTGCGAGCGTGACCGCGCTCTGCACGTTCCACGTCATCAGGCCTTCGGCTGGGACGGGCACGACGGAAGAAATGGTCGGGCCGGTTGTGGTGACGTTGAACGTGCCGACGGTCTGCCCCACGTTGCCGAGGCTGTCTTGCGCCGTGATCGTAAAGCTATGCGTGCCGGCCGCGAGGCTGCCGAACACCCCGCTGAAGTTTGATCCGATCGGAGCGGCGAAAGGCCCGTTCACCTTCACTGGCGTGCCATCGACCGACAGCGTGCTTCCGAGGATGCTTGCCGGACTCTGGGCGTTCCAGGTCATTAGCCCTTGCGCTGTAACAACGACGATATTGGAAATCGTTGGCGCGACCATCGGAGCGACGGCGGCCGCGCCGCCGGTCGGCTGATCGGCCGACGCCGGGCCAGCGACTCCCACCGACAACAGACTCCGGTCTTCCAACGGTTCGCACCTCAAACGCCGGTGATACATGCTTCGAGGAGAACTTGAATGCTCCTTGGCCGCCCGGCCGCCGCGCCTGTCGAAGATGGTCCGAGACATGGCGAATCCCCTTTCGATAAACGCCGTTTGCAACTCCCATGCCGCGAACGAGGAGCGCGACTCGAAAGCCTGCTCCGTTGCCTTGTGGGACAATGCCTCAGCCGTTGCTCGGGCTTTATCCGATGCCAAGCCGGCAACGAATCGCCTATGCTAGCGCGGTGCTTGTGCGCGCCGCTTGGCCGCGTCGGCGGTTGGCCAGCGTGCATCGGACGCTCGGGTCGCCATCATGCCGCAACTGTTCCCCAGAAGCGCGAACGTACTGGC
>JBDKUC010000278.1:0-28552 GCA_039679885.1 Thermoguttaceae bacterium
AGCGCCCTCATTCATTTGACTCGATGTACTTCGCCGATTTCGACGACGTCTCCTATTGTATTCGCTGGCTATTTTGACGTAATCTTGATTGGTTGCCGGACCGGGGCCATGACCGTTGAGTTCCAGCCGATCATCGAGGGGGTCCCGAGGACGTTGGTCGATTCTCGGGGAGAGCGATGAATCCCGCCAAGCCGAAAGGCATCGCCCGCCGTTCGCCGTCGGAGACGGGCTTCGACTTCACGCTGCACATGCAGAAGCTGTGCGCGGATGTCGCCGGCCGGCTCGATCAGCTTCGGCACGTGGAAATGGCGCGAGTCGCGGTCAGCTTCGCCCAGACGCGCCGGGCCGGCAGGCAGGGGATGTACGCTTCGCTGACGCCGCTGCGGTTCGCCGGCGGGCGGCTGCATACCATCCGCCGCAAGCGTCGCTGGGGCATCCAGCGGCTCTACGACGCCGACGGCCGGGAGATGCTCTACATCCTCGAGTTCTATCTGCCGCGGTTTCTCGACCTGCCGTTCCGCGAGAAGCTGACGACCGTGCTGCATGAGCTGTGGCACATCGGCCCGAAGTTCGACGGCGACCTGCGACGGCTGGGCGGGCGGTGCTACGCCCACGGGGCCTCGACGAAGCAGTTCGACGCCCACGCCGAGGCGCTGGTCGATCGCTGGCTATCGCTCGGGGCGCCCGAATCGCTCTATGGCTTCCTTCGGTCGGACTTTCGCGAGCTGGCGGCGATGCACGGACGCGTCTACGGCCGGAAAATCCCGAACCCGAAGCTGGTGCCGTTGGATTGACGCACGGCGCGAAACGTACCGCCGGCCATGAAGCCGCGACGCGAGGCACACTATCGGTAGGCGTCCTTCCGATCGTCGACCGTCAACATGCTGACGATCCGATCCGCGTCGTCGATGGCGTAGAAGACGCGGAAACGGCCGATCCGGTATCGCCATGTTTCGGGCGTGTATCCCCGCAGCCGTTTAATATTCGGGCCGGAGTGTGGACGGACGCGGAGTTGCGGATAGACGTGCCGTCGGAGCTTCGATTCAATGAACAGCCGCGGCACGGAATCGAGTCGCCGCAGATTGCGTTGGAATTCGTCCGTTTCAAAGATGCGGTAGTCAGTCAACGAACTTTCCCCGCTTCGCACGCGCTTGGGCGTGCCCACGCCGAATGCTTCGGTTCAAAGCGGCATTGCCGCGAATCTCGGACATTTCGGATTCCTCGGCCAGATCGCTGTGTTCGATGAACCGCAGGGTGGCGGTCTCGATGAAGTTCGACAGTGGTCGGTTGTCGCTTTCCGCCGACTCGCGAAACAGCTTATAGACGTCGTCGCTGAGCCTAAGCGTGATGGTCTTGGACATATGGCTTCCCTAATCCGCTTGCCTACCGTAAGAATACGATTGAATACAAACGCATTCAAGTCCGCCAATCGGCTCATTCCGCCTTTTCCGGCACCTTTTCGAGCAACTCCAAGAGCACCTTGTCAGGCTCGATGCCTTCGGCCTGGGCCTCGAAGTCGAAGAG
Organism: Thermoguttaceae bacterium; assembly: GCA_039679885.1. Lineage (GTDB taxonomy): Bacteria > Planctomycetota > Planctomycetia > Pirellulales > Thermoguttaceae > JAJFUI01. Next base: position 1,525 of record JBDKUC010000278.1, read on the forward strand.
AACGTGGTGGCACTGGGTTTCGCTTGTGACGCTGGTGGGCGCGACGCCCGCGACGAGCGTGGCCGATGCTGGTCCGTCGGGCGAGTTGGTCTCGTAGAAGGTGGGCGGCTCGTACGTCCAACCGCTCTCCAGACGCTGCTCCTCGCGGCGGAGCGTGTGGTAAAGGTAGCGGCCCACCAGCGGCGCGGCCAGCCGGGCCTTCCAACCGCACTCGGCATACAGCTCGGCGAGAACCTGGCCGATCAATTGCCGACGATGGGGTTCGTGCCGGTAGCGGTGTCGGGCGGCCCAGAGGATGCCTGCGTACTTGACCGGCAGGTTGGCGGCGTCATCGGCGAAGCGAGCGCGGATGCGTGGGTTGGGATGGTTCCGGTAACGCCGCCAGCCGCGCAGCGTGGTGCGGATGATGCGGACGACGCTGGGGCCGTTCAGCTCGAAATCGCGATGGAAGGCGCGGAGCAGGAACTCCCCTTCCTGGCCGTCCTTGATATGCGGGTGGCGGTGGCCGAATCGCAATTGCCCATGAATGTCGCCCGGCGAAAAATCGATCGCCGGCAGCATCTCGCCCTTGGCCTCCAGTTCGGCGTAAAGGGGCGTGCCGGGGATGGGCGTGTAAAGCATGAACTGATGCAGATCGGTGTTGTGGCTGACGGCGTGTGCAATGGCTTCGTCGATGTTCTCCGGCGAATGGTCTTCCATGCCGATAATGCTCGATCCGAGCACGTGGATCCCGTGGGCCTGAAGCTCGTGGGCCAAGGCGACGGTGTCGCTGCCAGCCAGTTTGCCGTAACGAGCGTCCTTGCCTTCGAGGCCGAGCCACACCCAATCGACACCCAAGGCGACCAGCTCTTCCATCGTGTAGCGCGAGATCACGTTGACGGAGCCGAAGATTTTCAGACGCCACGGCTTGTCGTGCCGCTCCATCAGCTCGAGCAACTGCAAGGCCCGCCGGCGGTCCAAGAGGAAATTCTCGTCCATGACGAAGAAGCCGCGGACGTGCAACTCGGACTCGAGCGCGCACATGATGTCGAACAACTCGGCGCCGGACTTGTAGAACTCGATGAACTTCCCCTTGCCGCCGAACATGGCCGAGGTGGAGCAGAAATTGCATCCCACGGGGCATCCCACCGAGGGAATCAACGTGGCGTCGTCAACGCCCGTGCGATTGAGCAAGGGGACGCCGAGGATGCGGGGCATCACGCTGTAAGTGATTCGCGGGTGAACGACCGGCTGGTCCTCGTCTTCGCCCAGAAAGCGTCGCATCCAGCGGACCCCTTCTCCTTTGACGACGTGGTCGGCGTCGAACCACACTTCCGTGTTGGGGATATTGGCGACGTGACCGCCGACGACGATGACCGCCCCGGGCTGATGCTTGCGGATGAGCCGGCACATCCGCCGCACCTTGAGCAGGTTGGGAATGATCGAGCTGATTCCGATGACGTCGTACGTTTGGGTCTTGAGTTCCTCGATAAAGCGTTCTTGCGTGGGGAAGTCCAGGAGGGTACACGGGGCCTTGAGGTTCACCTGCAGAAGCATGATCCCCCAGGACCGGTAGAACGAGCGAAACGAGAAGCCGTGCTGCACCCGCGTCACTTGGTTGTGGCAGAGTTCCATCGGGTTGATGACCCGGCTGCCATACTGATCGTCCTGGGCATAAGGGCCGAAGACGCTTGTCAGGAGCACGCGCGCCGGCGACCGGAGCGGACGCACGGGCGGATCGTGAGCAGGGGCAGCCATAACCGACCTCATCGCTTGCGAACGAGCAGAAACCGCGACGAAGACCGACTTCGAGCCTCGTCCTTGGTCCAGCGGAGCCGCTCAGCCCGGAGCGCAGGTGGAAGGATCGGACCGCCCCAATAGCCTGATTGTAGATGATCCTCGCGAACGCCGCCACAGCGTCGCCACGGGATCAGGTAATACTTCTGGGAAACCGGCGCAGAAGTGAGTCTGGGTAAGAACGGGGAGCCCGGCGCGACCACCGGTCGCGGCTTTCTTGGACTCGCTACTCCGCCTTCTCCGGCACCTTTTCGAGCAACTCCAAGAGCACCTTGTCGGGCTCGATGCCTTCGGCCTGGGCCTCGAAGTTGAGAATGACGCGGTGGCGCAGGGCCGGCAGATAGACGCGGCGGACGTCCTCGAAGCTGACGTTGTACCGGGCGTCCAACAGCGCCCGGACCTTTGACGCCAAGGCCAGGGCCTGGGCCGCTCGAGGGCTGGTGCCCCAGCGGATGTACTGATTCGTGATCGGCAGGGCGAACGGGCCGCCGGGGTGCGTGGCCAGCGTCAGGCGGACAATGTAATCGCGGACGTGGTCGGCGAGAATCACCTCGCGCACGAGCTCCTGCCATTGGACGATTTCGGGACCGTCCATCACCTTCACCGGGTCGATCGTCTCGCCGCGCGTGGTGCGGTCGATGATCGTGGCCAGCTCCTTGCGGTCGGAATAGCCAACCACCAGCTTGAACAGGAAGCGGTCGAGCTGGGCCTCGGGCAACGGGTAGGTGCCTTCCTGCTCGATCGGGTTCTGCGTCGCCATGACGAAGAACGGCGGGGTCAGTTGGTAGCGCTTGCCGGCGGCCGTGATGGCGGCTTCCTGCATCGTTTCGAGCATGGCCGATTGCGTCTTGGGCGTCGCCCGGTTGATTTCATCGGCCAGGCAGATTTGCGTGAAGATCGGGCCCTTCTGGAACTCGAAGAACCGCTTCCCCTCGGGCGTCTCCATGACCATGTTCGTGCCGAGGATGTCGGCCGGCATCAGGTCGGGCGTGAACTGGATGCGGTTGAAATCGAGGCTCAAGGTCTTGGCCAACGTGCGGACCAGCAGCGTCTTGCCCAGGCCGGGCACGCCTTCCAACAGGCAATGACCGCCGACGAAGAGGCACGTTAGCACGCCGTGGATGATGTCGTCGTGGCCGACAATCACGCGGCTAATCTGCTGGTGGACCGCCGTGTAGCGATCCACGAACTCCCGCGCCCGGCGTTCCATCGTTTCAGCAATAATCATGATGATTCCTATGTGTGGTGTGGTAGTCGTGGTTCGCAATGATCGGGCTAGTGCCGTCAGGGCCGTTTACGGCCCTTTCCGGCGAGCCGGTATTCGGCCCAGCGTTTACGCTGGGTTTCACGGCGGTACGATACGTTGCGTTCCTATCCTCCGATATTGTCAGCCCCGTTTCACGGGGCTCCTGCCCACTCAGGCCGGATTCCGTGATTTGTTCCAATCGATCGAATATCTTGCCGCTTGCGTGGTGCTCGCGTTGATTGCGAATGTACTCTCTCACCCACTGCAAATCGCCCGTGCCGAAGCTGACAACGCCGTAGCCGGCTTGCCATTCCAGCACCTTGCCCTGCAGACCGAGTTGCTCGTTTACATCATGGGACGATGCACCCTTGAGCTGGCCAACGAAATCGCTGATCAGCAGCGTTGGCGGAACACTAACCGCAACATGGACGTGAGTCTCCGTTCCGCCTATCTCATGGACGAACGCACCGGGCACATGCACGGCCTTTTGTTTGACGTAGCGATGCACCAACGGTTCGACCCGTGGGGTTAAGAGTGGAAGGCTACCTTTGGTATGCCATGTCAAGTGCAAGTTGATTTCGCTATAGTAGTTGCGGCTCATCCTGCATTCCTTCAGAAAAGGACGCCCGTAAACGGGCGTGACAACACGACTCCAATGATTGCTGTTGTGTCTCTTGCCCGGTCAACCCGGCGTAAACGCCCGGGCCGAATACCGCTTCGCGGAAACGCCCGTAAACGGGCGTACCATAGCCGGCGAACAATATCCCAACGTCAGAACAATACATCCCGAGTCCCTACTTCTTATCTTCCCATACCTTCTTCTTCGCCCTCAACAACCGTTCGGTGTAGCTTGCTTCCTCGGCTTTCGGCTTGTCGAGCGTGGGGGCTGCCGCAGGGCGATCGGGCAGGACGACCGGCTGCGAGGCCTCGTCCAGCGGATCGACGCCGCCCGCCGGCGGCGAGACGGGCTCGAACCGGGCGGCGGCGTGGCGCTGGTCGAGTTGGTCTGATACCTCCGCCTTGCGACTCTGCAACCGCTGCATGAATTCCGGAACGGCGGCCTTCGGCTGACGGCGCAGCACCCAATCGCGGGCGCCAGCGGCCAGCGGCGGCACCCAGGCGAAGTTGACGTGCACGCGGCGGCAGAAGACATCGCAAAAAAGCACGCAGCACGAAGCCAGCAGGAAATAATGCCAAGCGTCCTGGCTGTTGGTGGCCTTCGGCAGATCGTGGCGGAACGGATCGACCTTTGCAAGCCGCTCGGTCTTGATCGCGGTCGCTGGTCGCCGCTTTGTGAACTCCGGCGGAAGCTCGATGAGCCGGCCGGCCGGTCCGCCCTTCGGCGCGACGGTGGCGAGCTGTTCGAGCAGAACATCGTTCGGCGTCCGGTCGCGGAACTCGTCCGAGTAGGGCACGGTGACGCCGGCCCGGATCGGCGCCTGGCCGACGCCGGGGGCGATGGTGACGAAGTAGCTGCCGGCTTCTCGGGCGGGCAGCGAGCCGACGTAGCGGCCCGGCGAGGTCTGCTCGATCTTCAGCGACACCGGCTTCATGTCCGGCCCGACCGCCGTGGCGCCCATGCTGAGGAAGTTGAGGAATTCGTCGTTCTTATCGAGGGCGTTGACGACGACGCGGACCTGCCCGTCGATGACTTCGCTGGTGACGGTGAATTTGCCTGATCCGCCGGCCGGTCGCATCGACCAGCGGACCATTTGCCCGAAGAACTTGTCGTACATCGGCTCGCCGGTCCAGCCGGTGGTCCAGCGAGCGCCGGCGTCGCTGGTGAAGGCCACGGCCTTGCCGAGCCCGTACGTCCAACCGGCCAGGAGCGTGTTGCTGTCATCGCCGGCCGGCTCGGGCGAGGTGAGGAGCGTTTCGGTCAGCGGGTTGCCTTCCTTTCGGCTCGTCATGACGAAGCCGGTCAGGGGCGGAATGTCGCTGGTGACGCCGCTCAAGATTTCGTGCGAGGGGAGGGCGACTTGCGGGTGCACGGCCCGCTTGTCCCAGACGAGTGGGCGGGCGACGCGGCGGGCCTCGCGTTGGAAGATGCGCGGCAGGTTGTTGGGGTTGCTCACGACCCAGTACTTGCCGCCGGTGGCCGCCGACATGGCCGAGAGCGTCGGGCTGCCGGCTGCCTGATGGGCGCCGACGGCGGCGGTCGAAACGGTGACGCCGAGATTCTTGAGCGTGGTGATGGTGCCCGAGTTCGGCGGCGAGGGGTCGCCGTCGCTGATGATGATGAGGTGTTTGACCGCGGCGTCAGGTAGGCCGGAGAACCCGCGGGCGGCCAGGGCCATTGTCGGGTCGAAGTCGGGCATGTCGCCCGGCGTCATACGGTCGAGCCGGGCCATCATCTGATCGCGGTTCGGCCCGACGGTCAGCAGGCCTTGGGCCCAAAGCCATTGCGACGTGCCTGACCAGTGAATGATGCCACAGTAGTCTTGCGGCCCCAGGGCCTTGATCGCTTCCTTGGCGATGACTGTCTGCCAGTAGTTTCCTTGCGCAATCTCGCTGGCGTGCATGATCATGACCAGGGCGCCGCGGGGGACCACCTTGAAGCTCTTGATCTGGAAGTCGACGGGCATCGCCTGCTCGACTTCCGTGTTCGTCCAGCCGCCGGCGCCGAAGCTGTTGGGACCGCCGAGCATCACCAGGCCGGCGCCCAGTTGCTGCGTGTTTCGCGCGAGCATGGCGATTTGGGCATCGGTGAAATGCTCGCGTGGGACGTTGGCCAGCAGGACCGTGTCATAGGGTTGCAGCTCGGCGAGCGTCGAGAAGAGCTGGTTGCTTGGCCGCACCTCGATCTCGAGCCCTTGCCGCCGGAGGCGATCGGCCAATACGCCGAACTCGCCGGGATGCTCGTAGTCCTCGATCAGGAGGACCTGCCCCTTGCCTTGCACGTGCGTGAACGCGGTGGCGCGATTGTTCTCGGCGAAGGCGTCATCCTCGGGCCGATCGGGATGGAATCGAGCCTCGTAGGTGTAGAAGTCGGCGGCGTCGATCTTCTGCCGGATAGTAAAGACTCTCTTGCCCGGCGGAAGGACGACGGCTTGCTCGCTGAGCGTGTCCGTGCGGCCGCCGGCGGTGGCGCGAAGTTCGAGCCGTCCGCGGACATTGCCCGGGTCGCGGGCCGTGGCCACGGCCGTGTTGGTCACCACGACGCGGAGATCGAAAGGTTCGCCGCGGCGGACGTCGGGCGGCAGGGCGACTCGCTCGACAATCACGTCGGCGCGAGTGCTGTAGCGAATCGGCACGGCGTCGATGCCCACGCCGGCGGCCGAAAGGGCTTGGGCCTGTTCGGCCGCGTTGCCGAGGTTCTGGTTGCCGTCGCTGACCAGCACGATCCGCTTGGCGGCGTCCTCGGGAAAAAGGGCCTGGGCGAGCTTCATCGCGGCGGCCAGACTGGTGCATTCGGGATCGACGACGCTCTCGATCGCGTGTTCGAGTTGCACGTTATCGTCAAACGGCGGGATCTCGACCGCGGCGTCGCGGCCAAAGACCACGACGCCGACGCGATCCTTGCCGTGGCGGCGGGCTCGGATGTCGGCGTTCACGTAGTCGATCATCTGCTGCCGCTGCTCGGCCGGGATGCTCGACGATTGATCCAGCAGGTAGATGACCGTCAAGCGGTCGTTGGTCTGAACGAACTGAACCTCGGCCAGCGTCAGGACGACCAGGGCGATCAACAGTCCTCGCAGGAAAAGCACGACCCAGCGGCGCCACGGCCCGAGGGCCGCCAGCCGACGGAAGCTCAGCCATGCGAGCACCGGCACGATCGCCAGGATCGCGAGATAGCAGGGCGAGGCGAAGCTGAGGTGGTAGGTGAACATCAGGGGAAATGACGAAGCTCGAAGTCCTAAGTCCTAAGTCCGAAATCCGAAATCCGAATAGCGAGGGCGTTCACGTCGCTCATTTCTTGCCCCGCCAGATCGATGCAAAGATCAGATGCAATTCCTTGGCTTCACGCCAATGGGTTCGCGATTCTTCCTTCATGCGAGGCTCCGCAGCGACAATCATGCGAAGCCAGTACATCGTTTCCCGAGACTCCTTTTTCGAAATGCTGATTATATGGCGGAAATCCTTCGGTGACACAGCCCCATCGGCCTCGCAGTAGTTTGCCCCGACGCTTGTTCCAGCACGGACCAACTGCTTTATCAACGGGAGCGTCACGACATTGCGAGGCACTCGCTTTGCATAGGCAACGATGGCCTCTCCGAATCGTGCCATCCGCTCCTCAAGGTCATACACCCTCGGCCCCCGACCATTCCTATCGGCGGTTTGCGTCTCGTCGACCAATTGAGTTGCTCCCGCATTTGTGTTTCGGATTTCGTCATTTGGATTTCGGATTTCGGGCTTCGGGCTTGGTCATTTTCCCCCTACATCTTCACCACTTGCACCCGATTATTCCCGGTATCCAGCACGTAGATCGTTCCGCGGCTGTCGCGCACGAGCGCCCAGGGGTTGAAGAACTGGCCGTCACGGCGGCCCTGGACGCCGAAACAGCCGAGCGAGCGGCCGTCGCGGGTGAACTTCTGCACGCGATGGTTCTCGTACTCGCAAACGTAGAGCGAGTCGCCAGCCAGCGCGATGTCATAGGGATAGCAGAGCTGGCCGGGCCGGCTGCCTTCCTTGCCCCAGACGTGCAGCAGCTTGCCATTGGTGTCGAACACCTGAAGGCGGTGGTTGCAGGAATCGGTGACCCAGAGATGGTCTTGCTCGTCGAAGACCATCTTCTGCGGCCGGATGAATTGGCCGGGCTTCGAGCCGTGGCCGCCCCATTGAAGGAGGAACTTTCCTTCGGGCGTGAACTTCTGAATCCGATCGTATTCGCCGTACTCCGAGACATAGAAGTTGCCGGCCGAATCGTGGGCGACGCTCGTGACCAGCCCAAACTCGCCGGGCCGCTCGCCTTGCTTGCCGCCGAAGGTTTTTAACAGCTTGCCCTCCGGCGAGTAGACCAACACGCGATAGTAATGCGTGTCGGCCACCCAAACCGTGCCGTCCCGGGCGATCGAGAGCCCGGTCGGCTTGCCGAACTTGTGATCGGGGGTTTGCCAGCCACGGAGAAATCGCCCGTCAGTCGCAAACACCTGGATCCGCGCGGTCATATCCACGATGTAGAGGTGATCGTCACGGTCGATGGCCATCGCACGCGGCTTGTTGAATCGGCCATCAGAGATTCCCCTACGCCCCCAGACGGCTTTCAGCCGACCATCGGCGCGTTCCTCGCAGCCAACGGCCAGCAGAGGCAGCAACAGGAGTGGGAGGAAACGTCGAAGGACGGTTTTCAACATGGTCTCCCCAGTAAAACGGCGGATGATCGTCGCTCAGTCGTGACTGCGCCGTTAGGAGTTCGTCAAAAACAATTGCCGTAGGATGGACTTCCTAGTCCGTCCAATTCAGGGACGGGTTGTGAAAATCCGTCCTACGGTTCGGTCAACATCTTCTCCACGCACCTCGGTCTCGGCGGTGATTTCACTAGGAACCCGGGCCGTTGTCATCGTTTTAACGGCACGGACCGCACGGCTTGACGGTTCTGCGCAACGGTCGATAGAATAACATATTACGGCAGCGGCAGCGAGCCGGGAAAGACCCTTGTTCGTACGAAAAGCCGGCGCGAGCCGGAGGTGCGAACGCACGGAACGCGGATGGGCCAAAGATGCCACCGGTGATCGATTTGCGGAGCGCGGAGGACGAGCGCGACGTCGTGCATCGCGCCGTGCAGGCGTTGGCCGAGGGGGGGCTGGTTGCGCTGCCTACCGAGACCGTATACGGGCTGGCGGCGAGCGCCCTCGATGAGCGCGCCGTTGACCGGCTTTTTGCCGTCAAAGGGCGAAGTGCGACCAAACCGCTGACCCTGGCGATCAAAAGCGCGGACGAGGCGCGGGACTACGTGCCCGACTTGTGCCCGCTGGCGCGGCGGTTGGCCCGGCGGTGCTGGCCCGGTCCGGTGACCCTGGTGCTTGACGACACGCATCCGGAAAGCCTCGTTCGACGGCTGCCGCCGAAGGTCCGGAAGGCGGTCTCGCCGCAGCAGTCGGTTGGGCTACGGGTGCCGGGCCATGAGACGGTTCTCGAAGTGTTGCGGATGCTCGCCGGGCCGCTGCTCCTGACCAGCGCGAACAAGTCGGGCGAGTCGGAATCCGTGACCGCCGAAGAGGTGCTTGCGTCGTTGGGAAACGACGTAAGTCTCGTCGTGGACGACGGGCGGTGCCGTTTCGGCCAGCCGTCGTCGGTTGTGCGCGTGGCCAACCGGCAGTTGCAGGTTCTGCGAGTCGGCGTCGTTCCAGAGCGGACGATTCGGCGGTTATCGAGTCTGATGGTGCTGTTTGTCTGCACGGGAAACACCTGCCGCAGCCCGATGGCCGAGATGATCTGCCGCCGGCTCTTGGCCGAGCGACTGAAGTGCGGCATGGATCATTTGGAAGAACACGGGGTGATTGTCAGCTCGGCGGGGACCGCGGCGATGCTCGGCGGCCGCGCGGCGCCGGAGGCTGTCGACTGCATGGATGAAATGGGGATCGAGCTTGGAGATCACGAGACGCAGCCGCTTACGGAGCCGCTGGTGCGTCATGCCGACGTGATCTACGCCATGACTCGGTCGCACCGTGCGACGATTGTGGCCCAATGGCCGTCCGCCGCCGAACGGACCGTGGTGTTGTCGCCTGAAGGGGCTGACATTGCCGACCCGATCGGCGGTTCGTTGGAGTGCTATCGGGAGTCGGCCGGGGAAATCGAAGCCGCGCTGCGGGCGCGGATTAACGAATTGGAGGTCTGATCATGCGAGTTGCCATCGGAACGGATCATCGGGGTTTCGCGCTTCGGCCGAAGATCGTGGAGTTGGTCCGGCAGATGGGCCATGAAGCGATCGACGTCGGGACGTTCTCGCCCGAGGCGGTCGACTATCCCGACATCGCCGCCGACGTCGCCGGGCGCGTCAGCCGTGGCGACGCCGACCGCGGAATTCTCGTCTGCGGCACGGGGCTGGGCATGTGCATTGCGGCCAACAAGGTGCCGGGCATCCGAGCGGCCGCCTGCCACGACGACATCACCGCCGAAGCGAGCCGCCGACACAACGATGCGAACGTGCTGTGCCTTTCCGGCGATCTGCTGGGCGAGCGGCTGATCGACCGGATGATTGAAATCTGGCTGAGCACGCCTTTCGAGGGCGGCCGCCACGCACGGCGCGTCGATAAGATCCGGCAAATGGAGAAGGCGTGCTGACGGGTTGACGCCGCCAGCGCTCTACATGGCCGCGCGAGCGAGCTTGGACCTCGGTGGTTTGGGCCGCAAAGGTTACCGCTTCTACCGGATTTGCCGTCGGTCCGTGGCGAAAGAATCGCTAGTAGCGATTTGCCACCAGATTTGATTCAAGAAATCGCCGTCGCACGCTTGGATGACGCTTGGAAAGGGTAGCGAAGGCAAGTAGACTGCATTCTTGGGGACGGACAATCATCGGCAGTAGGGAACTTATGCCCAGCGCTCGCTATCCACAGCCGGACGAAGTCGATCAACTGCTCCGCAACGCCGAGTTGCGCGACGAGTTGGAGCGATACTTCGACGAGTCGATCACCCGGGTCAACGTGCAGCACTTCTCGCTGGCGGCCGAGAACGAGTTTCTGGCCGCCATGCTCGCCTGGGAGCAGGCGCCGGTGCTGCCGATCTACCGCTGGTTCGAACCGGAGTTGCGGCCGCCACGACCGGACGTGCTCGCTGAGGAGTCGCTGCACCGGATTCTGTGGGAAGTGATCCGCAAGCTCTACCAGAAGCGGATCGTGCTGGATTTCACCGACCACATGACCGACCGCGAGTTGTACTGCCTGATCTTTCGCGACATCTTGCCGGCGCGCGAGAAGAAGATCGACTGGCCGAACAACTATCTGCACTGGGACTGCACGGGCGCGAACTGCGACCCGGACATTTGGCTCCGTTACTATGCGACGGAGGAAGAGCGGGAGGACTGGGCGGAGACATACAATCAGCCGCTGCCGCCGAATCTGCCGCTCCCCTATCCTCGCCAATTGCCGCGCGAGCCGGGTTAAGACGCCATCGGCGCCGTTGGTTTTCCGAACAGGCCAGACCACAGCGTCTGGCCTGTTTTCGTCTGCGGGCCGCCTACTTCCAGGGATCCATGACGACTTTGATGCAGCCGTCTTGCCGGCTGAACAGCTCGTAGCCCTTGGGGGCCTCGTCGAGCCGGAGCCGATGGGTGATGACGAAGCTCGGGTCGATCTGGCCTTTCTGGACGCGCTCGAGCAGGGGACGCATGTAGCGTTGCGCGTGAGTCTGGCCGGTCTTGATCGTCAGGGCCTTGTTCATCATCGCGCCGGCGGGAAACTTGTCGATCCAGCCGGTGTAGACGCCTGGAACGGAGACGATGCCGCCGTTGCGGCAAGCGAGGATGGCTTGCCGCAGGGCGAACGGTCGATCGCTTTCGAGCATCAAGAGTTGCTTGAGCCGGTCGTACCAGCCGATCATCATCGGCGCATGGGCCTCCATGCCCACGGCGTCGATGCATGAATCGGGGCCTCGGCCGGCGGTAAGGTCGAGCAGGGCGTCATAGACGTCAGAGTCCTCGAAGTTGACTGGCTCGGCGCCGCCTTGCTTTGCCATTTTCAGCCGGGCGGGAACGCGGTCAATGGCGACGACTTGTTCCGCGCCCAACAGTTTCGCGCTGCGGATCGCGAATTGGCCGACGGGTCCGCAACCCCATACGGCGACCGTGTCGCCGGGGCGAATGTTGCAGTTCTCGGCCGCCATGTAGCCGGTCGGGAAGATATCGGAAAGAAACAGGACCTGCTCGTCGCGGAGGCCGTCGGGCACTTTCAGGGCGCCGACGTCGGCGAAGGGGACGCGGGCGTATTGGGCCTGACCGCCGGCGAAGCCGCCGGTCATGTGCGAATAGCCGAAGATTCCGGCCGGGGAATGGCCGAGCATCTTTTCGGCGATCCAGGCGTTGGGATTGGAGTTCTCGCAGTGAGAGAATGCCTCGTGCTGGCACGAGAAGCAGTGGCCGCAGGAGATCGGGAAGGCCACGACGACCCGATCGCCGACCTTGGTCTTCTTCACCTCGGGGCCGACCTCGACCACCTCGCCCATGAACTCGTGGCCGAGAATGTCGCCGCGCTCCATTGTCGGAACGACGCCGTCGTACAAGTGGAGGTCGGAGCCGCAGATCGCCGTCGCGGTGATCCGAACAATCGCGTCGTGGCGATTGAGAATCCGCGGCTCAGCCACCTCGACGACCTCGACCTTCTTCTTCCCGTACCAGCAATTGGCTTTCATCGCGTTTCCTTTCCCGATGGCTCACCGGTCGGCCACGGTCTGATCGTCGCGGGCGGCGGAATCGTATTTCCACGAAGCGCCCGACGGCCGGCCGGCGGGTTGCCCCTGGGTCGTGATGATTTCGCCGGTTTCGAGGAGCTGCTTCAGGCGTCGAAGGTCCTCGTGCAACTGTTGCGCAGGTTCGCGACCGAGAAGCCTGGCCGCGGTGACGCCCAGCGAGCCGAGCGGCGGCTCGTACTCCATCTCGACGCGGACGACGGCGCCGCGGTCGTCCGGCGCCCGTTCGAACTCGACCCGGCCGCTGCTCCGGATTCTTGCTCCGGGCAACGTCCGCCATGCGATGAGCCGGTTCGGTTGCTCCTCGGTCAGTTCGGCGTCCCATTCGATCCGGATGCCGGCCACGCCGGTGGCGACCCAGTGTGAATGGCGGGGACCCGTCGGCGTGACGGAGCGGATGTGCCGCATGAATCGCGGGATGTTCGCGAGATCGCGCCAGAAGTCGTAGGCCGCTTCGGGAGAGACGTTGGTCGTTATGCTTTGACGCACGTGGACGCGCCTGCCGGCCTCCTCTTGCACCGCGCTCATGACATCGACGGCGGCGGCTGCGGCGACGACCGCCGTGGTGGCGGCGATGCGGCCGGCGCTGGCGCGGCGCGACTGCGAGGCCGCGCCTAAGAGGAGCAGATCCATTGCGTCGCCGGCGACGCGGGACCAGAGCCACGCCGCCGTCTGGCGGCCGGAGAGCAGGCCGATCCCGCTGGCGAGTTCGCGGGCGCCGACCGCCCGGAGCAGTCGGCGATGGTCGCGGCGAACGAGCCATCGGGAGATGGCCCGAGGAAAGAGAAGCCCGGCCGCGCCCAGTCCGATGCTGAACCAGCCAAGGCCGGCGTCGCTGAGTGGGCCGGCGATCTGCGGGCGGACGGTTCGTGGTTCGCGATTGCGTTGTCGCGGCGGAGTCGGCGGTTGTCGCCGCTGGACTGCGGGGCCGGCTGATTCGAGGGCCGGCTCACGTCGCCGTTCCGGCTTGAGTTCAATTGTTTCTGTCGCCATTTGGGTCACTCCTTCGGCGTCAAGGGCGAAGCGATCGGGCGATGCTTCAATGCGTCAGATCGCGCTCGGCCGCTCGATGGCTAAGCGTTGACGATTTCGCCTCCGTTGGGATGAAGGACCTGCCCGGTCATGTACGAGGAATCGGACGACGCGAGAAAGACGTAGCAAGGGGCGACTTCCTCCGGCTCGCCCGGCCGGTGCATGGGGACTGTGGTTCCGAACGACTCGACCTGCTCCCGCTCGAACGTCGAGGGAATCAGGGGCGTCCAGATCGGGCCTGGGGCGACGGCGTTGACGCGGATGCCCTGGCCGACGAGGGAAAGGGCCAGCGAACGCGTGAACGTGACGATGGCGCCCTTGGTGGCCGAATAGTCCAGCAAGTGCGCGCTGCCGCGGTAGGCCGTGACGGAGGTCGTATTGATGATGACGCCGCCGGCCCGCATGTGCTTGACCGCCTCGCGAGTCATGTAGAAGTACGAGAAAATATTGGTGCGAAACGTTCGCTCGAGTTGTTGGCTCGAAATATCGAGGATGCTCTCCTGGGGGTGTTGCTCGGCATTGTTGTTGACCAGGATGTCGAGCCGTCCGAAGGTGTCCAGGGTCGCGTCGACAACATGCTTGCAGAACTGGTCGTCGCACGTATCGCCGGCGATGCGCAAACAGCGCCGTCCGCAGTCGCGAACCATGGTTTCGGTCTGTTGAGCGTCTTCGTGTTCGTTGAGATAGACGATCGTCACGTCCGCGCCCTCCTTGGCGAACAGGACGGCGACACTGCGGCCGATGCCGCTGTCGCCGCCGGTGACGATGGCGACCTGATCGAGCAGCTTCGCGGCGGCGTGGTACTCGTGGCCTTCGGAGCGAGGCTTGGGTTGCATCTGGCTCTCGCGCCCCGGCTGCTGCGGTTGCGTTTGCGGCGGCTTCTGCATCGTGGCTGATTCTTGCACAGCGGAACCTCCCTCCCAACTTGCCGAGAACGGCTGGGGATGTCGGCCGTGAGGTGTTGCACCGCCCGTGCCAATCGGCGGTCGATCCCTGGGAAAAGCCTCGGCGGTGAGACGCGAGGCTCGGCACAGGCTTTGCAAATGGACGGCCGGCGTACGGCCTGCGGCGCACGGAGGCGTTGCGGCCTCGATGCGAAGCTCCCGAAATCTCGGGCGTCAGCATCGGCAGCAATCCGAGAAGCCGGGGGCGGCCGGGCGTCTGGCCACCACGGTGGCGGCCGGTCAGCCGCCTGGAAGGGCGTCGGCATGCCGCTCTGTTTTCGGTCGAGATGGTCAGAAGCCGCCCAGGGCATGCGGGCGAACGGGCCCGCTGCCGACTGGCGACGGTAGGAGGCAAGATGATTATCCGAGGATTCGAGGCAATTAGCTTTGCCGAGCGAGAAGGCTTGAGCCTGAACAAGGAGGCTGACACCGTCGATGAGGCGGCGGAGGACCTCACCGTGGCCGAGGCGGAAGCGATCGCCGCCGATTCGCCGGAACTGATCTGGATCGATGTCCCGGAAGACGAGTACTACGGCGAGCCACGCAATCGGGAGCCCGGCCGGTAGCCGCAGCGCACTGTGTTCGGCAATGCGGCCGAGCGCAACGTGATGCGCCGTAATCAGGGAACCATGAAGCTCCGCCATGAAATGACTTTGCCGCCGATCAACGCGGGCACGTTCAGACGGCGGCTGCCGATCGGGGCGGAAGTCGTTCAGGGGGGCGTTCATTTCCGGGTGTGGGCCGAGGACAGCGAGAGAGTCGCCATCGTGTTCGGCGGCGAACGCCGCGAGCTGGTCTCGGAAGGCAATGGGTACTTCTCCGCGTTCGTCGCCGGAATGCACGCCGGCGAACGCTACATGTTTCGGCCGAGTCGAGCAGATCGGGACCTGCCGGATCCGGCGTCTCGCTTCCAGCCGGACGGACCGCTGGGTCCGTCGATGATCGTCGATCCGGAGCGATACGCGTGGGGCGATGCGGCGTGGCCTGGCGTAGGGCGTTCGCGGCAGGTGCTCTATGAAATGCACGTCGGCACGTTTACCCGCGAGGGATCGTTTGCGGCGGCGGCGGCCGAACTCGATGAGCTTGCCAGGCTCGGCATCACGGTGGTCGAGTTGATGCCGTTGGCCGAGTTCCCCGGGGAGTTTGGATGGAGCTACGACGCCATCAGCTTCTTCGCGCCCAGCCGCCTCTACGGCGAGCCGGACGACGTGCGGCGGTTCGTCGATCGGGCGCATGCCGTAGGCGTCGGCGTCATCCTCGACGTGATTTACAATCATTTCGGCCCGGAGGATGAATTGTTCACGGCGTTCTCGAAGCGGTATTGCAGCGACTGCCATCAGACGGAGTGGGGCAAGTCGCCGAACTTCGACGGCGCGGGATCGGGGCCCGTCCGCGAGTATTTTCTCTGCAACGCTCGCTATTGGATCAGCGAGTTCCATTTCGACGGCCTGCGGCTGGATGCGACGCAGAACATCTACGATGAGTCGAACGACCACATCATTGCGGCCATCGCACGGATCGTGAGAGCGGCAGGCGGCGGAAGGAAGACGTTTCTGGCCGCCGAGAACGAGCCGCAGACTACGGCCCTGGTGCGAGATCAATCGCATGGCGGGCTGGGTCTCGACGCGCTATGGAACGACGACTTCCACCATAGCGCCCGGGTGATGCTCAGCGGGCACAACGAGGCGTATTACAGCGATTATCGCGGCTCGCCGCAGGAATTCATCTCGGCCGTCAAACGCGGCTATCTTTATCAGGGTCAGTGGTACGGCTGGCAGCAGAAATGGCGAGGGACGTGCACGTGTGATTTGCCGCCGTCGGCGTTCATCAACTACATCGACAATCACGACCAGATCGCTAACACGGCCCGGGGACTGCGCTGCCACGCGATGACGAGCCCGGGGCGCTACCGTGCGATGACGGCGTTGCTGCTGTTGGGACCGGCCACGCCGCTGCTTTTTCAGGGTCAGGAGTTCGCGTCGTCCTCGCCATTTCTCTATTTCGCGGACTTTCCGCCGGAGGCCCGCGCCGGCGTTCGGCAGGGGCGAGCGAAGTCGCTGTCGCAGTTTCCGAGCATTGTCGCGTCGGAAATCATCGATTCGTTCGCGGAGCCGGCCGATCCCGAGACGTTTCGTCGGTGCAAGCTGGACTTTTCCGAGCGGACGGCCCATGCGGAGGTCTACACGCTTCACCGCGAGTTGCTGCGTTTGCGGCATGACGACGTGGTCTTTGGCGAGCCGAGGTGGAATGCGATTGATGGCGCGGTGCTGGGGCCCGAGGCGTTCGCGCTGCGATGGTTCGGGCCTGAGGGCGACGACCGTCTGATGTTGTTCAACTTCGGCGTCGACCTGCCGCTGGTTCCAATGCCGGAGCCGCTGCTGGCGCCGCCGCCGGGCAGACGATGGCGCGTCCTATGGTCGAGTGAGGATCCGCGCTATGGTGGCTGCGGCACGCCGCCGCTCGAGACCGACGGCCGGTGGCAACTGACGGGGCAGTGCGCCTTGGTCCTTTGCCCGACCGGCGCAGGAGGAGTGGCGTGAAAGAAGTTGTCCGTCGAATCCCAGTCGAGCAAGGATCGTCGAGCCGTTCGTCGCTGCTTTCTCGGGAGTGGCTCGTCACCAACGGCCTGGGCGGTTACGCGTCGGGGACGCTGCCGGGCATTGCGACGCGCCGTTATCACGGGCTGCTGATCGCGGCGCTTCCGGCCCCGCTTGGGCGGACGTTGATGCTCGCGCAGCTCTCGGAGTTCGCCCGGCTGCCCGATGGCAAGGTCGTTGCCCTGGGAGGGGGCATGCAGACCTTGGGGTCGCGGCTGAGCGACAGCGAAGAGCGTCTCGCGGAATTCCGCCTGGAAAACGGCCTGCCCGTGTGGCGATATGAGGCCGATGGCTTTGTCGTCGAGAAATCGTTGTTTCTGGTCCATCAGCAGAACACGTTGCATGTCGGATATCGCCTTCTCGCGGGGCCGGGCGACACGTTGCGTCTCAGCCTGCTGGTGGCGGCGCACTGCCGGCGTTATGACGCGGCGGTGAACGCGGCGTTGCCCAAGGAGTTCCGCCTTCACGTCGCCGAGGGGCGGTACGAGATCACCGCAGGGCCAGACTTGCCGACGCTTCGGCTGAAGCTCCTGGGCCGAAACGCGGCGTTTATCCATGAGCCGCGGACGCTCAGGCAGGTGATGTACCCGATCGAGAATAGTCGGGGATACGATGCGGAAGGCGACCTGTGGAGTCCGGGCTACTTCCGCGTCGACCTGTCGAAGCAACAGGCGGTCGAATTGACGGCGTCGGCCGAGCCGTGGGAAGACATCGAGGCGTTGCGGCCGCAGGAAGCTGCCGCCGCCGAGCAGGATCGGCGCATGCGACTGCTGGCCGTGCCGGCCCGTCGCGGCGGCGACCGCTTTGCCAGCGAGCTGGTGTTGGCGGCGGACCAGTTCATCATCCGGCCCGCCGCGCGGCGCGAGGACATGACGGTGATGACGGCCACGGGCGACGAAGCGCGGAGCGTGGTTGCGGGCTACCACTGGTTCACGGACTGGGGCCGCGATACGATGGTCAGCCTTGAAGGGCTGACGCTGCTGACCGGTCGGCATGTTGAGGCGGGCTACATCCTGCGGACGTTCGCGCATTACATCCGCGACGGGCTGATCCCGAATCATTTCCTCGAAGGCCGCCGCGAGGGCCTCTATCACACGGCGGACGCCACGTTGTGGTTCTTCCATGCGCTGTCGCGCTACCTGGCTTACACCCACGACGAGGCGACGCTGCGGCTCTTGCTGCCGCGGCTGCACGAGGTTCTTGACCACCATGTGCGTGGGACGCGGTTCGGCATCGGCGTCGATTCGGCCGATGGGCTTTTGCGGCAAGGCGCCGAGGGGTATCAGCTCACTTGGATGGACGCGAAGGTCGGCGACTGGGTCGTGACGCCGCGCCGCGGGAAAGCGGTCGAGATCAACGCCCTCTGGTACAACGCGTTGCGACTCATGGAACAATGGGTGTCGCGGTACGAAGGCCAGAGCGCGGCCGCGCCGCTGGCCGAGTTGGCCGCCCGGACCAAGGCCTCGTTCAACGCGCGGTTCTGGAACGAAGCGGCTGGCTGCCTGTTCGACGTGGTCGATGGCCCGGGAGGGGACGACGCCGCCTGCCGGCCGAATCAGCTTTTCGCCTTCACACTCGAGCATCCCGTGCTCGAGCCGTCGCGTTGGGAGCCTGTGTTGAAGGTCGTCGAGCGGGACTTGCTAACGCCGTTCGGCTTGCGGTCGCTGTCGCCTAGCCATCCGGACTACAAGGCCCGCTACGACGGCGACCTGAGGGCTCGCGATGCGGCCTACCATCAAGGGACCGTTTGGGCGTGGCTCATCGGGCCATTCGTCGACGCCTGGCTGCGGGTGTCTCCGGAGGACCGCCGGGGTGCGCGGCAGCGGTTGCTTGGTTTCGACGCGCACCTGAGCGACGCCTGCATCGGTTCGATCAGCGAAGTGTTCGACGCGGAACCGCCCTACACGCCGCGAGGATGCGTTGCCCAGGCGTGGAGCGTCGCCGAAGTGCTCAGGGCCTGGGTGAAGACGGCGCCCGATGCGGCGTGAACGGACCGCTCTGCCCGCTCTATCGGTGGGACGCGCAGTATTCTTCCCTCGCTTGCGCGTCGGGCTAGTGTTGCTGCCTCGCTGCGTATATCCGAAACGGGAGCTATTGCGCCGCGGCGGGCAACAACTGCTGGGATAGGTACTCTGCGACGGCGTCTTTCACCGTGGCGAACTGAAAGCCCCGACTTCTCAAGACGGGGACGAGCTGAGTCATCAATTCAAAGGCGCGATTCTCGGCCCTCAGATCGGGATTCTCGGAACTGTCATGGAGCAGCAGGATGCCTTTGCCAATGCCTTCGATCTCATCGACGTGGCGGTGAAGGCACTGCTGAATGGAGCGGCCTTGCTCCCAGTAGACCCAGTCCTCGCCCACGATGTCCCACATGATCGGGCCGACGTAATCGTTGAACAGCCCGCTATCGCGGAGCAATTGGGCGACGTGGACGCCTTCGGATTCGGATTGCCAACTTCCGTAAGGAGGTCGCAGCAGATAGGGGGGCGACTCGAGATCGCGGATGAGGGCGTCCGCCCGTGCGACTTCCGCGACGACATCGCCGCCGGCCAGTGCGAGGTCGACCAGGCCGGGATGGCTCCACGTGTGGTTTCCAATCGTGTGCCCCCAATCGCGGAGCTGCCGGAGCAGGTCGAGTTGTTCCGCGGCCGCCTGGCCGATGACGAAGAAGGTGGCCGGGACGCAGTTGTCGTAAAGATACCGGCCTAGTTCCCGCGTTTGCGGACCCGGGCCATCATCGAACGTCAAGCAGATCGTCTTCTCGGGAAGCTGACTGCCGCTGAGATGTTGGTCGAAAAGCATGGGCATCCTCCTCGACGGTCCGGGGCAACAATTTCTTGTCCCAGGTTTCTAGGAGCCGGTAGTTACGTTCTACGTCGGGCGGCACGATCCGGCGATCGTGCCAATGGCGAATGATTCGGATGGCCGCTGAGCCCGAGGCGCGAAGGGCGCCGATGGTCGACGGCGATTGTCTCCAGAGACGCCAGGTCGTCCGAAGGGCGGCGGTTGTGGGGCGGCGCAGCCATGCAAACGCGAGGGCGTTGGCCAACACATGCTGCGCCCGTCGCCGCGGATCGCGGAGTGAAGAGGGCCAATGATGGATGCCAAGCTGCGGCAGATAGGTCATCCGCCACCCCTTGCTGAGCAGATCGGCGGCGAGCCAGTCTTCCTCGCCGCCGATGCCGGTCTCGGCGCGAAAGCCACCGACCTCGAGAAAGGCCGATCGCCGGATGACCGACGCGCCGGCCAGAAACCCGACCAGCGGGGCGCCGGGGATGTCGGGCGGACGCGGAAGCGGGCTGTTCCAGATCTCCTTGCAGATGGGATCTTCGAGGTCCTCCGGCCCGATGAGCACTCGAGCCATGACCAGCGCTAATTGCGAAAACGAGTCGAGGACTGCGGCGGCGTGGTCGAGCGAGCCGGGCACCCACCAGGTGTCGTCATCGCAGAAGGCGATGTAAGCGGCGTCGGTGGCCTGGATGCCCAGATTCCTGGCCGCGGCGCCCAGGTTGCGGTCCGCTCGGACGACCCTGACGCTGGGGAACGCCTCGGTCACGGCTTCCGGGGCGCCATCTCCTGACGCGTTGTCGACCACGATGATCGGCGGCCGCTCCGGAAGGGCGCTCAAATGGCCCAGCGTCCTCAGGAGCTCGGGCCGCCGGTCTCGCGTTGCAATGACAACCGCAACTCGGTCATGATGTTCGGCCATCGGGCGGTCCTCAGTCGATCTGCCCGAACGCCTTCATCACGGCCGGCGGCCCATCGAATTCATCCCCCGGCAGGCGGTCGATCATCTCGATGACTTCCTTCGGGGCGCCGCTGTCTTCGGCCGCGGAACGCAGGGCGTCCTTGTCCGCCGGATAGCGGACTCCATGAAGGTACTCTTGCAGTTCGATCGGCGACAACGTCTTCTGGGACATGACGTACTCCTTTTCGTTGTTCGGAAACGAGCCAACTGTGGCGGGGAACGTGCAAGGAGCGTGCCGCGGGATTTGCCGCAACCGGGGTCTCCGGCCTGGGTAAGGAATTCTCTTGCACGCCCATCGGAGAAGCTGATATGCTGCTTGGTGTGCGGTAGAACGACGGCAGAACGGAAGCAACTCTTTCGAGGCAGCCCGGCGCTGCCGGAGCGAATCCGAGCCGGGCGACCACGTTGGCGCATCAAGCCGCGACCGGCGGTCGCGGGACCCGCCTGAGAACGCCTTCAGTGCCCCCTCGTTCCCGATGGTGAAGGCCGGTCTCGCAATGCATCGTGTTTCTTCGTTGCGCCGCAGCGTGCGGCTCTCGGTGGCCGAAGGCGGCTTGGCAACCGCGATGGGGGCGCTCTTTTCGGGCGTCTTTCTGATCGGCTTTGCGCTGGCCTTGGGGGCCTCCCGCTTGCAGATCGGCATCCTTTTTACGCTGCCGTCGTTGTGCGCCTTCGCCCAACTGCTGGGCAGCTACTGGATCCAGCGGGGCGGCAATTGCCGGCGCATCTGTCTGCGAATGACGGCAATCGCGAGGATGCTCTACCTGCCGCTGCTGCTGTTGCCGCTGTTGGCGACGGGGCTCTCTCCGCAGGCTCGCGTTTGGTGCGTCATCGGCATCATGGCAGTCTCGGACTTCTGTTCGAGCCTCAGCGGCGTGGCGTGGCTCTCTTGGATCAAGGCGATGGTGCCCCCCCGGCTCTGTGTCCCGTTCTTCGGCCGGCGGAACCTGGTGAACACCGGCTTGGCGTTTGCCGTCTGCCTGGTCTGCGGCGCGCTCGTCGATCAGGTGAACGCGATCAGCGGCGGGCAAACGGTCGGCTTCTTGCTCGTGTTTTTCATGGCCATGTGCTGCGGACTGGTGGGCTTGGCGCTGCTCGCTCAGATTCCGGACGCCGGCGAACCGGAATCGCCAGACAACGAGGCGCCATTTCGCCAAGCCCTGGCCGCGCCGCTGCGGGAAACGAATTTCCGTCGAGTGACAAGCTACTACGTCGCGTGGAACATGGCCGTCAGCCTCGCGGCGCCGTTCGTGCCAGTCTTCTTTCTGCAGAAGCTTGGGCTGCCGGTCTGGTACATCGTCCTTCTGAACACGCTGAGCAACGTCATCGGCTTGTCGGCGAATCAGTTCTGGACGCGGCTGGCGCAACGATTCGGCGTCAAACCGATCGTGCTTCTCGCAACCCTCGGCGATGCGATGTTCCCGCTGATGCTGGTCTTCGTCGATGCACGATGGGCATGGACCCTGTTGATCGTCCATCTCACGGGCGTGTTCAGCGCTCCGATCGCGATTGGAACGGACACCTTCCTGCTGAAGCTCTCGCCGGATCGCAACGCGTCTTCCTATATGGCGGTTTTCCGAACCGCTGTTGGGCTGGCGACGGCCGTCGCCGCCACGCTCGGAGGCTGTCTGGCCGAAGCGTGGCCGGACGCTTCCGCGGCCGGCGGCCTCGTCGCGGGGCTCAAGCTGGTCTTTCTGATTTCGTTTGTCGGCCGCGTCGGCAGTCTCTGGTTGCTGGCCGGCGTGCGCGAGCAGGGCGCCCGACCGGTCGGCGAGGTGCTCCGATTCGAGGCGGCCTGCTGGCGGCGGCGTCTGATCGGCGGCAAGGCGCTCGTCCGTCCGGATGCGCCGGGGGCCGCGAAGCCCGCGCCGGTGTTGGTTTCCGAGGCGTGGGACGTGGAGGCATCGTGATTGGCGCTCTCCTGTCAGCTCGCTTCCGGACGGACGCGACGATAGCGCCAGGCCCCGCGAAGTCGCCAGTAGAGCGAGAGCACGGGAATCATCGCGGATGTAAGGAGCATTTCGGCGATGTGGGCGGGGGCGAGCGTGGCGCCGTGAAGACGCCGTGCGGCGAAGCGGGCTGTCAAGATGAGCCAGACGGCGAACCCGGCGACGGCGATCGCCGGCAGCTTTGTGGCGAGGCCGCCGGCGGCGACGGCCAGGCTCGACGCGGCGCCGAAATAGATTCGCGGGAACGGGGCGACATGCTCTCGATAGAGCTGCGGGTGTTTCCGGCGCAAGAGCGCGTCGAAGATCCCGCGGCGTTGCAGCCGGAGACTGACGCCCCACGGCAGGGGCCGGAGCGGGTGGATGACGACCGCCCGAGAGGCCCGGACGATTCGCCTTCCGCGTTCCAGCAGCGTGAACTGGAGGTCGCTGTCTTCCCGCCACGCGCGGGTGAAGCGCTCGTCGAATCCACCGATGGCGGCCAGGGCGTCTCGGCGGCAAAAGCAGTTGGCCGTGACGAACTCGGCCTGGGTTAGGCCGGCGATGTCGCGCTCGGCGTCGGTCGGGGCGGCCGGCAGTGGGACCAGGGTCCGGCCCGTCGCGGCATCGGCCCGATGGTTGACGATCGCCGAAACGCCCTCGGCGAGCCAGTCGGGTTCGGGCAGGCAGTCATCATCCGTGAAGGCGATGATGTGGCCCTGCGCGACGCGCCAGCCCGCGTTTCTTGCTCCGGCCGGGCCCTGCGTCGCTGTGACGGGCACGTAACGCACCGGCGGCCCGGCGCCTTGCGGCCAGTCGGCGACGAGCCGTCGCGTCGATTCCTTCGGGCCGTCGTCGGCGATGATGATCTCGTATTCCGCCGTGTTGAATCGCTGGGTTTGCAGGCGAGCGAGGCAGCGAGCGAGCGATCCGTCTCGCCGATACGTTGGCACGACGACTGACGCGATCAAGGGGATTTCTCCAGCAGGAAGGAGCCGATCACCAGGGCATCCAATGGCGACGTCCAGTACGATTCGATCGCGTCTCTCGGCGTGCAGACGATCGGCTCCCCGCGGGTGTTGAACGAGGTGTTCACGAGCACGGGCACGCCCGTCCGCTGTTGGAACGCCCGGATGAGATCGTAATAGCCGGGGTTCTGTTGGCGATTGATCGTTTGGATGCGGGCGGTGCCGTCGACGTGGCTGACCGCGGGGATCATGGCGGCCTTTTCGGGCCGCACGTCGAAGATGAAGAGCATGAACGGCGATGGCTGGGCGCCGACGAACCAGTTGTTGGCCTCTTCTTCGAGGACGACCGGCGCGACCGGTCGAAAGTCTTCCCGATCCTTGATGTCGTTCAGCCGGGCCTGCATTTCCGCATGGATTGGCGAGGCGAGGATCGACCGGGCGCCCAATGCCCGGGGACCGAACTCCATCCGCGACTGGAACCAGCCGATGATCTTGTCCCGGGCCAACAGATCGGCGGCCCGCTCTGCGACATTGTCGAGCCTGCGGTATGGCGTCTTCGACCAGCGGAGAAAGTCTTCGATCTGATCGTCGTTGTAGGAGGGTCCCAGGAAGGCATGGTCCATGTGGTACTCGCGCGGGGCGGTGGCGCGCTCGAGGCCGTCGATCCAGAGCGCGGCGCCCAGGGCGGTGCCGGCGTCGCCGGCGGCTGGCTGCACCCAGACGTTGGTGAACGGTCCGCGGTCGCGGAGTCTGGCGTTCATGACGCAATTCAGCGCTACGCCGCCCGCCATCGTGAGGTTCTCGTCGCCGGTTTCGTCATGCAGCCAGGCGGCCAACGCGAGGACGGTCTCCTCCAACGCAAGTTGCAGCGAACTGGCGATGTCGTAATGGCGTTGTTCGAGAGGGCCGCCGCGGCGCCGGGCGGGGCCGAAACGTTCGGTGAGCCGACGAGGCGCGAGCCGATAGTCCCCGCCGGAACCCAGTCGGATGATGTCGCGAAACTGCTTCAGTTGCGTCGGCTGGCCGAACGAGGCCAGGGCCATGACCTTGTACTCATCCGACGAATGAAGGAAGCCGAGGTAGGCGGTGACCTCCTCGTACAAGAGCCCCAGCGAATGCGGCATGTTGACTTGCCCAAACAGATCGAGCTGGCGGCCCTGGCCGCGGCCGTAGGTCGTCGTGGCCAGTTCGCCGCGTCCGTCGAGCGTCATCATGGCCGCGTGGCTGAACGGCGACGCCAGAAATGCGCTGGCGGCATGGGCCACGTGGTGTTCGACGAAGTGCCACTGGTACGGCCCGTCGGCGCGGACGCCGCGAAAACGCTTCTCGAGATGGTGTGGCACGCCGTCGGCCAGATGCCCGGGGGCGTTGACGATCGAGCAGAGGAAGAGCGGGTCCCAGGGCGATTGGCCCTCGGGCAGCGAAGGCTCGTGGGCCGGATGCATCGGCAGGGACACGCGCTGAGTTGCTTCCTCGCCGGTCAGGAGCCGCGGTGCGAACGAATAGGCGACGTGGTCGACGTCGGCGAGTTGGATCCCGGCCTCGGCCAGACAATAGTCGATCGCGTGGTACGGCAGTTCGTAGGCGCTGAACGGGACGGGGCGTTTTCCGTGCTTGATGTGCGTAAAGCGCTCTTCCTCCGCCGCCGCGATGACCTGCCCATCGCGGACGAGGCACGCGGCCATATCATGGAACGCAGCGTTAAGCCCCAGCGTGTACATGGGAAGTTCTCCTCGGTTAGCCGCAATGCCGTTGAATTAGGCAAGCAACCGACAATCTCGTTCCCACGGTCCCCCGTGGGAACGCACCGGTTGGACGCTCCGGCGTCCCCAACATAACGTATTGGCTCGAAACTGGTTGGCGAGCCCGACGACGCGGGAGCGTCGCCACGAGTGTGTTCCCACGCGGGAGCATGGGAACAAGGTTCTTCGGCGCTAATCCAACGGTATTGCGGTTAGCCATTATCCAATCGAGCGAGTGAGACGCGTTGTTCGAGTCGGACGCGAGGGCAGCGACGGTGGCTGCGCGGCGCGGTGTCTCCGGGTTGCCGCCGTGACGGCCAGCAGCTCGAGGACGGCATCGACGACCGTCTGTGGCGCGACGCCCCGCAGGCAGCGATGATGCTCCAACGGGCAGATGCTGCGAAGGCAGGTTTTGCAGGGAACATCGCAATTGAGAACGCGTTGAGGCGTCTTCCACGGCGTATGCTGGGGGTTGGTCAACGCGTACAGATCGACGACCGGAGTGCCCAACGCCGCGGCGATGTGCGCGGGACCGGTGTTGTTGGTCAAGAGCAACGGCGCGGCGGCTAGGAGGGCGGCAAGCTCGGCCAGTTCGAGCCGCCCGACCAACGATAGCGTGTGGCCAGACGTCGCCGTTCGCACGGCCTCGACGATGGCCCGCTCGTGCTCGACGCCGCTGAAGACCAGTTGCAGGCCGTGGCGGCGGCTGAGCGTGGCCGCGACCTCCGCGTAGAGCTCCGGCGGATAACGCCGGGACGGCGCGGAACCGCCGGGATGAACGACGATCCACGGCTGGTCGGTGTCGATTCCCGACCGCCGGAGCATTGGCGCGATGCGCTCGCTTGCGGCGGGAGGAACCGACAGACGCAGCCGATCGTCGGGGGCGGAGCAGTCGATCGTCTCGACCAGGTCCAACTGCCGGCGGACTTCGTGTCGGATCGTCGTTTCCGGCTCCTCCTCCCGGACCCAGTCCGTGAGCAACTGGTAGGGATTCTCGCGGCAATGGGCCAGCCGCAGCGGAACGCCGGCCAATTGGCACATCAGGGCGGCGGGCAGCGGGTTCTGGGTGAAGACGGTGAAGATCACCGCGGCGTCGAAATGCTCTTCTGAGATTCGGCGGATCAATTCGATGTCCAGGTCGGCGCTGGACCGCTGCGGGGACGCCTTCATCCAGGGCGCGTCGTACGCGATGCAGTCATCGACGTCGGGAAGCAGACTGGCCAGCCGTGCGCCGGCCGTCGAGGTCAAGAGCGTCAGACGCCGCCGCCGCACGGCCTGCTTCAAGGCGAACAACGCCGGCGTGGTCATCAAGACGTCGCCGAGCGAATCAAGCCGGACGCAGAGCACGCGCCGAGCGGTCTTCCATCGAGATGACATGGGCGTTCCTCTGTTGCGCCATGGTGTCGTTCTGCGCCCGCGCCGGGCGCCGACGGCGGATGCGCTGGATGAGCCCGGTGGTCGACTGCCGGGCGATGAGCGGGATGATTTTGACGGCGCCGCCGAGTTGCTCGACCAACTCGGCCTCGGGCAGCGTCTCGCGCGTGTAGTCGCCCCCTTTGACGAAGACGTCGGGGCGAACCACCCGGATCAACCGGTCGGGCGTGTCGTCGTCCATCGCCACGACATGATCGACGCTGCTCAGCGCGGTCATCACCTCCATGCGGTCGCGGAGGCGATTGATTGGCCGACCGGGTCCCTTGAGGCGGCG
>JBDKUC010000111.1:0-8373 GCA_039679885.1 Thermoguttaceae bacterium
AATGAACCTCATCGCCGCGTCAGCAATTTGGCCGCTGATCTGGTTGATGTCCCGCGTACACATCTCGCTTTCCCCCAATTGTCTCTGCGTCCTCCGCGTCCTCTGTGGTGAATCTGGCTAGCTGCAACTTCTTGCGGCTACAATCGTTAGGACGAAATGGCGGTTCGTTATTCGTCATTCGTCCTTCGAACTTCGTCATTCCTCCCGGTCCCCTTGCAGAAACGGGAATTGCAGCCCAAAATGATCGCCCCTGCCCTACCCTGCCCTGAAAGGAGTCACGCATGGCTGGAATTCCCGTACTGACCGCGGAAGGCGACTGCATTGCCCGGGCGTGGGAGAACGCCCTCGTTACGCTCTACCGCAGCGGCTGCGACATCAAGACGCAGTACGACAAGCCGGACGATCCGCCGAGCAAAGACGCGACGATGATCGTCACGATCCACGACCCGTTGGGCGAGCCGATGATCCATCGCGACTTTCCCGGCGGCTTCGAGGAGTTGGAAGAGTACGTGATGGAGGTCTGCGATGGGATCAAGGACCATTGCGTCCGCGACCCAAACGACCCCAGCGACACGCGTTGGGAATACACCTATCATCAACGGTTGTTCGGCTATGAGGCGCCGACGCTTGCGCCGATCGACCAGATCGAGCACATTTGCCGGCAGTTGGCCGACACGCCTTACACGCGCCGCGCCCAGGCGGTGACGTGGAAGGTCTGGGAAGACAACTCGTGCTACGACCCGGCCTGTCTGCAAAGCGTCTGGTGCCGGATCATCCGCGACGGGGAGCGGTGGCTGCTGAACATGAACGTCCGCTTCCGGTCGAACGACGCCTACAAAGCGGCCTTCATGAACATGTTCGCCCTGACGCGGCTGCAATCGCGCATCGCCGCGCGGATCGCCGAGCTGTCGGGCGAGCCGGTCGCGCTCGGCCGCTACTGCCACATGGCCGACAGTTTCCACATCTACGGGTCGAACCTGCCTGAGTTCGAGGCCCGATTCCTCGGCGCGATCGAGAAGCGGACGTTCGAGCGGCGAACGATGCGGTACGAGGATGTCCGCGACATCATGGACTCCGCGCGGCCTGCGATCCTCGAAAAGGCCCGGCGGATGGCGCGGCCGGCTTTGTAAAGCCGCAACGAACGGTCGCGGGCCAGAACTAGAGACTTGCTGCCGAGTGGCCTCACGTCACGCATGGACTCCCTCACTTGCCGCCGGCGGCCAGGCTGGCCGCAGCTAGCATTGCGGCGCAGATCGCCAATTCCGCGGCAACGAGTTTCCATTTCGTCGGTGATATACCGAAGTGGCTCCTGACGTTCGCCTTGAAGCAGTAAACATAGAAGAGCATGTGAACGATTGCGCGTGCGGCGTGCAATACGATGTAATACGTAGTGCCATGGCGGGTGTGCGCCAGTTCCTCCGGGGGCAGGGAACGCGCGATCATCGGAATCAGGAAGATCGCATGGATGTTCCTCAAAACGTCACACAAGAAGTAGGATGACGTCAAGTACCAGCCCCACGGCTTGTGAAGCCAGAACCCGATGCCGGAAGCAAGAGCGAAAGCGCATACGAAAGACAGCCCAATGGATAACGACGCGGGAGACAGCCCCATCGACGAGAACGCTTCGCGAGCATCGTTGTTGCTGCGAAGAATCTGGACGATAATGCCCGTCATGCCGAGACTGAGAACGCCACCGACCATCAACAGCCAAGACAAAATGGAAACGCCAATCGGTCTGCTCGGCGGAAGGGGCGGAGGCAGCTTCGTGTTGATGCGTTCTTCGTTCGGTGCATTGCGAAGAAACGCAGGAAGGGAAACCTCGCGAGGCGCCGAGCTTTGTCCATCTGGGTAGTCGTCCATCATCTCTCCTTCGCTTGCAACGGAAGGTCAGTCATCGTTCGGGCGTTTCCGTTTCCTTGGGCCTTCGCTGTCCGCGTTCGGCGGCAAGTTCGTTTGCACTTCTCGGCTCTCGTCGACCAGCCGGTCGAAGTCGCTTGTCGGCTGCTCCGACTCCAACGCGAGTCGCTCTGCATCGTACTTCACGAACTCGGCCTGAGCGCGTTCCTCGGCCAACTCGTGCGATACCTTGCCGGCGTGCGTGAGGACGTTCCGTTCGTTGAATTGCAGGAAGGCGTCGAGCTTGGCCACCCAATTGGCCATGTGCATCGGGCGCTGCCGCCGGGCTTGATCCTCGGCGAAGTCGAGGTACATCGAGACGATTCGGTTCAGTTCGGCAATTTCCGTCTCGGTCAGGTAGTTCTTGGCGACGCCCACGTCGGTCTTGCGGATCGGGCCATGCGGTGCGTTCTTCCAGGTCGTCAGTCCCATGTGGGGCTTGGTTGCGTCGGCCCGCTCGTGGACGATCTCGGCGGCCGTGTGGCCGTGGATTGCCCAGTGGAGCTTGTTTTGCACGGTCTTAAAGAACGTCTGTGTGATCTCGGCGGTTGGCTCATAGTCGATGCTGGTCGAGTAGATGTCGGTGATCTTCTGGTAGAAGAGCCGCTCCGACGCGCGGATGTCGCGGATGCGGTTGAGCAGTTCGTCGAAGTAGTCGCGGCCGATGGTCCGGCCCGCCTTGATCCGCTCGTCGTCGAGCACGAAGCCCTTCACCAGCAGTTCACGCAACTGGGCGGTGGCCCATTGACGGAATTGCGTGCCGCGGGCCGAACGGACCCGGTAGCCCACGGCGAGGATCATGTCGAGGTTGTAGTGAGTCACAGACCGTCTGACGGATCGCCTTCCTTCGAGTTGAACTATTAAGTAATTCTTAATCGTTGCCTCTGCTTCTAACTCGTGTTCCTCCAAGATGTTGCGAATATGGATGTTGATATTGGGCACGCTGGTCTGGAACAACTCCGCCATGCCGGCCTGGGTGAGCCAAACCGTTTGGCCGTCGAGACGCACCTGGAGCCGAAGCGCGCCATCGCGATAGATGAGCATCCGGGTGTCGGGCGGCATCGAGGCGGGCAGATTGGCGTCGTTCATGGCATTTGGGTCCCTGGCTACGTTGATCGTGTCATGTGGCTGGCAGGTTGACAACCTGCCCCACGCCGCCGTGCGCCGCTCTCACTTTTTCTTCCACACCGAATCATGCTCGTGTGTCACGCCCAGCCCAATTGACCAAGGGCACGGCTCGGCGATGCGTTCGATGGGCAGCAGGTCTTTCACCAGCCTGCACGATATATCGCTCAGGACGTACGGCTCTTCCGGCCCATTGCCAGGGCCAGCATCGCTGTCTCGCAGCCGCTCTCGACGCAACGAGCCAGTGACGCACATCGGCGTGCAAGAATCGAAAACCGCGAGCAGTCGATCGATTTGTCTCATGCGAAGGTCATGGCCGTTGCATCGCAAGAACCAGCGGCCGTTCCGCTGCCTCGCCTCGCCGCGGAGTTCAACCCGCCGACCGACCTGCTGCTCAAGGCTGTCGGGCTGCACATGCGAGGGCCTGATTTGGAGAGTCTTTGCCCCGCTCGCTGTTTGGATCATGCCGGCCACCCCCACCCACGCGTCGGCAACCGTGTCCGGCCAAGCGTGGTTCTGGAGAACCTCGATTTGCCAGTCGGGGTTGGTCAGCCAGGGCTTTCCGCCACGGTTTTCGGCCTTTCCATGCACGAGCGCCTCGCGCCCGGCGAAATCGCGCGGAGACAACGCGATGGGGCGGATCCGTTTGCCTTGCACGACGACGAACGCTGTGTGGAAGCGGAAGCCGGCGCTTTGCCGGAAGACTCCCCCATCCCAGCCGGCTTCGTTGGGTTCGCCGACGAACGCCCCCGTCTCGTAGCCCCAGAATTCGTAAGTGCTGCCATTTTTCAGTCTCGGAAGCGATCGCTTGGGGTCAGGGCGCGACGATGTTTCGTCGAGGTTAGCGACGAAGTAAGGCTTGCCAAACCCCGATCGGAACGGCCGCACTTCGATCTCAAGGCACTCCTGAGTCGCTTGGCCATTGATCCGTTGGATTTGTAGGATTGGGCCAATCAAATCCCCCTTGCATCGATCGCCGTCCACCACGACGCCACTTAGCGTCGTCATGACGCCCAAGGGCTGGCCGGTGTGGCCGATCAAGCGGCAAGTGTGTCCGATGGCCTCCACCGGAACGGCCGTTGTCGTTTGCGAGTAAGCCGCAGTGTGAGTGATTGCGATCAGCGACAACGCAATGCACAGTCTTCGATTGGATTTCATGCGATCAAATACCTCGCTTGCGGCCGTTGCTGACGAAATCGCCCATGTCTTTTAGGCGGCCTGCAAAGTCGTTCGTCGTTCCGCCGTTAGGCGGCGTTTCACTCGGAACACCGGCTGAAGCCGGAACGACGAGCAACTCTGCGGCTCGCGGACAATATACCACCGCCAGGAGATATGTGAAGCGTGGCCTGGAAGTCGAGCCGCCGGGCATCGGCAAACGGCTGATGCTCCGGTGCGGTGGCGGCGCTAGAATTCAGTCGGCTTGAGAAGGCAATCGCAGCGGGGAGGACGATCCCTGCTGACACTCGTCGAGGAGTGGAACTCGGCGCGCCGAGGGCAGGAGGGTGGCGGCAAGTCCTCACGACAACGAGGACCTGCCGCCGACGGCGGTCGTTGGGCGTTGTCATCGAGAAGGGGACAAGTCATGTCGAGTGCATATTGGAGGTTTGGACTCTACATTGTTGCGGCGGGTGTCGCGGCTATGGCTTTGCCTGCGGCGTTCGCCCAGGCGCCGGGCGGGGTGGACCCCGGCGTCAGCATCGGACGCAACGCGGCGAGGGAGGCCGGATTGGTTGCCCGGCCCGATTGGACTTCGATGGGCCGCGCCGCTGCCGTGAATCCGCACCTGTCGTTCCGGGAGGCCGGCACCGGCGTCCGCTACAACACGGCGTGGAACGGCATGGGCGCCGGTTACCGCAACGCCCCCTGGGGCGTCGCCGCCTCCTGGGCCCGACCAAACGGGTCCGGCTGGAATCGGGCGACATACTACGGCAGCACCTCGTGGTGGCCTACCCGGAGCTATTACGACTACGGTTATCCGTTCCCACGGGACTACGGATATTCATTGCCGAACGTCGGTGGATTCGCCTACAACGTGGTTCCTTTCACGACGGATTATGGCGCCTACACGGTCCAGGAGCAGTTGCCCGAGGGCATCGTGCCGCCACGAGAAGTGCCGGTCCGCGTGACGGAATTGCCGGCCATGGCCGCGACGAACTACG
This sequence comes from Thermoguttaceae bacterium, assembly GCA_039679885.1. Taxonomy (GTDB): domain Bacteria; phylum Planctomycetota; class Planctomycetia; order Pirellulales; family Thermoguttaceae; genus JAJFUI01. Next base: position 5,181 of record JBDKUC010000111.1, read on the forward strand.
ATCAGGCGGTCAGTGCGTTCCAGGCGGGGCGGTTCGACGCGGCCGTCCGCTTGGCGCAACATGCAGCGCTCGACGATCCGCAGAACACTGAGATTCGCCTGCTGCTTTCCCTGGGACTTTTCGCAACGGGGCAGTATCGAGCGGCCGCTGCGGAGGCGCGAACGGTGACGATGGCCGGCCCGATCCCGGATTGGGCGACCGTGTATAGCCTCTACGGCGACGTTGGCCCGTATACCGATCAACTTCGGGCGTTGGAGAAGTATGTCCGCGAGAATTCGGCGTCGCCCGAAGGGCGGTTCATCCTGGGTTTCCAGTACATGCTTACGGGGCACCGCGACGAGGCTAATCCGCAGTTCTTGCTGGCGCTAGAGGCGTCGCCGCAAGATCGGCTGGCGGCGGAGTTGCTCACAAGGGTCGGCGGGCAGGTTCCGCCTGACATCGCGCGACGGCTGGCCATGATGCCGCAGACCAGCGGTCGGCAGCTGAACACGGCGATGGCCGTGCCGGCGGCCCCGGCGCCGCAACGATAGCCCGAATCAATGCTCCCGCGGGCGGCGATCAATCGCGGGCGCACCCTGGTTCTTGAATGTAGGCCTTACCGCCGTTGGGCGGGTGTCCGGCAATTTGAGACAGTTAGAATTCTCATGGCTGGCAAGGAAGCCGCGAAAGTGCTTATTTCTTCTCTCAGAACTTGTTCGGAGCGTCGGCGGCAGGAGGCGACGGCCAGTGGCTCTGTAGCACAACCAGGCCAAGCCGGCGCTGACGCTCCGATAATGTTGTGCGATTGATCATGATGGGTGCAAAGATGTCTGCAACATGGTTCAAGATCGGCGTGGCCTGCGTGCTCAGTGCGGCGGCGTCTGCCTCGGTCCTGGCAGCCGGGCCAGCCGTTGGCGGCCGCGGCCCTGTCGGCGGTCACTTCGGTGGGCCAGCCGTTGCGCCGCACGGAGGGCCGCCCGTCGGGATGCACGTCAATCCGGGCGTCGGCATGCACGTCAATCCCGGCGTCGGGATGCACGTCAATCCGGGCGTCGGCATGCGCGTGAACCCGGGCGTCGGGATGCACGTCAATCCGGGCGTCGGGATGCGCGTGAACCCGGGCGTTGGCGTCGTCAACCGCGGATTTGTCTCGCATCCGGCGTGGACAGCCAATCGCGGGTTCGTGTCGCCGCACGTTGCGTTTCGCACCGTCGGTCCGCGAACGATTTACAACCCGTGGGTCGGCTCGCGCGTGGTGGCTCACAACAACTGGTGGGTTGGTCGGCTGTGGGCTCGGCCCGGCTGGCGCGGTTGGAATCGCTGGTGGTATTACGGCAGTTGGTGGCCGTGGTACAGCTTCGGCTATGGATACCCGTGGTATTACGGTTACTCGTATCCGAACTACGGCTACTCCTATTCGTCTCCGTATTACAGCTACGATTATTCCTATCCGTACGCGGCCACCAGCGACGTGGTTCCGTACATGAGCGATTACGGGACCGACGCGACGTACGTGCCGCCGGCCGCTGAAACTCAGCCGGAGGCGGTCGAACCGTCGGAGGCGGCCGATCAAATGCCCGACTTCTACTCGGAGGCGCTGGCGGCCTTCCAGGAGGGAGACTTTGGCAATGCGGTTCGGCTGGCGGGTCACGCGGCGTTGGACGATCCGCGGAATCCCGATGTCCATCTGCTGCTGTCGCTTGGGCTGTTTGCGATGGGACAGTATCGAGCGGCCGCGACCGAGGCGCACGCAGTCGCCGCCTTGGGCGAGACGCCTAGCTGGCCGACCGTGTTCCGACTCTACGGCAAAGTGGAGCCCTACACGGAGCAGCTTCGTTCGTTGGAGAAGTTTGTTCGCGAGCATCCGAAGGCGTCCGAGGGGCGATTCCTGCTGGGCTTCCAGTACCTGGTCATCGGCCATCGAGACGCCGCAAGTCCGCAATTGCTGATGGCGCTTGAGGCGGTTCCGCAGGATCGGATCGCGGCCGGCCTTCTGACGAAGGCAGGCGGCACCGTGCCGCCGAACATCGCCAAGGAGCTTGCCAAGCCGCCGGTGATGCCGGGCGAGACGCCGGCCGCGACGACGGCTCGACAGTTGAGCGAACCGCCGCGGCCCGAGAAGTAGCGGGCGGCGAGCAGCGGTTGCGTTGCCCCCGATTGTGGTCCGGGGAATGGGCAGCGAATGCCCCGTCGACCGCAGTCGAGGGCCTTTTTATGTACTCTTCACGCTCCGCGTGAGGTCATCTGTACTCTTCACGCTCCGCGTGAAGCCGGTGCAAGGCATCACGCGGAGCGTGATGAGTACCGAACGGCCGGAGCGTGATGAGTACGAGAGAGGCATCACGTGGAGCGTGATGAGTACGGGGCGAGTTGTTGCGCGAGCGACGCGAGATACTCGTTCGACGGCAGGCCGTAGGGGCGGAACTTTTCGGAGGTCCCCTGCCCTTCGTCGTACAAGATCGCGCGATGCACGCCGAGCTTCGCGGCTTCGGGCGTGTCCATCAGCGAACTCGAGTCGTTCCCATTCATCTGGAACAGGATCCGCATCTCGAAGTCCTGCATGTTCCGGCGATCCAGGATCCGCGTCACGTTGCTATAGGTGTCGCACCAGACGAGCGTGTGGATGCCCAACGGAGGGCCTTCCCGCAGGATGTCGGCGAACTGCTTGGCGGGCGAGGCCGGCTGGTCATCGGACGAAAAGCCGTACTCGTCCTCCTTGCGCAGGTCGCGGAAACGGCCGAGGTTGTAGATGAACAGGAAGATCGGCGCGTGGTCGTCGTGAGCCTGCTGCTGCCGTGCGGCCAGCTCCGCGGCGATCTCGGCCACCAGCGAGGCGGCGTCTCGCACGCCGGCTTGCTTCACGCCGGGAATCGCTGCGGCCAAACGGTTCCAGTAGCCGGCTTCGGGGGCGTCGGCCCTCGTGCCGTCGAGGATGTAGAACTTGGCGGTGCTGCCGGTCGTGTTACTGGGCACTGAAGTGCCCAGCCCTCGGCACTCGGCGGCCAGGCTAATCATCGCGGCAGCGAGCACGCCCAACGCCGCCTCCTCGCGATGGCCAACGATGAGAAGGTTGCTGCCGTTCTGGCGGAGGAACAGGGCCGATGTTGGGTCCTTGATGGCGACGGCCGAGCCGAGCCACGCCCGGGCTTCCGGCGCCTGTGGCGGCACGTCGGCGACCTGCCGTTCGCCGTGGGGCAGGTTGTCAACCTGCCTC
>JBDKUC010000055.1:0-15788 GCA_039679885.1 Thermoguttaceae bacterium
GAACGAATGCAGGGAGTCCCACCTTTCGGCAGCGGTGTTCGTAATCCCGCCTTTAGCACTACAGCGCAGGGCGCATCTCACGGTTCGAGAGACTCACTGGAACCACGGATAAACACATGAACACAGATTGATTTAAGAGACTCCTAGAGACTCCGGGTAGATGAATGTCATCTGTGTCCATCCGTGTTCATCTGTGGTTCTTTTGCAAGTCGTTGCCGTATAAGGACTAAGCGTATTTCAACAACAACCAATTTTGCATGCGGTCGTTCGTAGTGCTTGGCGGGGTTCCGAGCGAAATCGCCGCCTAAAGGTGGAACTACGGACAACTTTGCAGCAGATCGCGAATGTCCAAAAAAAACTCCGGTCGTCGCCGGGGACCTATGCCCCCCAGCGACGCCGGAGATCGTTCCATTCAGTCAACCGTTACGAGTCGGTTGGCTGCTTACTTGCGCTTCCGCCAGGCGTAAGCGGCCAGGCCGAGCAGGCCAGCGGTCAGCAGGACCAGGGTCGACGGCTCCGGAACCGCACCGCCGAGGGCCTGGGCCTTCGCGCTGCCAAAGCCCGCGAAGCTCTTGCCCAGGTTGCTCAACAACATGGCCAGGTCGTCGTTGTTGACCTTGCTGTCGTAGTTGAAATCGCCCTGAGTCCAGACGCAATCGGTGCCGCCGAGGGCCGACAACAGACGGGCCAAGTCGTCGTTATTGACGATGCCGCCCATGTCGGTGTCGCCCAAGAGAGCGACCTTCGCCGTGACGAGGCCGACGCCGTCGTCGCTGTAACCAACGCCACAGCCCTGCGCCGCGCCGGTCGAGGTGTAAATCGCCCCCGAGTGCAGACTCGAGCGGAGGGCCGCGACGGGCGTGCTGGTTTCGGAATAGTTGAACAAGAGTTGTCCGCCCTGGACGTCGGCCGTGTGGGCCAGCACCGTGGCGTAGGCGGCGGCGTTCATCTGCAGCATGCCGGCCTGAACCGTGGTCTTGCCGGTGTAGGTGTTCGCGCCATTGAGGATGAGCCAACCGGTGCCCGTCTTGGTCAGCGAGCCAGCGACGCCGCTGACATCGCTCAAGACGCCGGTGACGACACCGATGAAATCGTTGCCTTCGTGGAAGGCGACCGAGTTGGCGCCGAGACATGCATTGGTCGAGATCGTGCCGCCGTTCATCAGCGTTCCGCCAGTCAGGTTGGCGTTAGCGATGCTGACGTCATACGTGTTCATGTTCAACGTGCCGCCGGCGAGATTCAGCGTTCCGGTGCCGTTCATGCTACCGGTGAGATTGGCCATGCCGCCATTCTGGTTGAACGTGCCGGCGCCGGCGCCACCGACGGTGATGCCGCTGGAGTTGAGCGTTCCGTTATCGAGCGTATAGACGCCGGTGGTTGCAGACAAATTGCCAAGAACCAGGGGCGTCTCGACAGTTCCACCCGTTTGATGGAGGGTGCCCGAGCCAGGGAGCCCGCCATTGGCGCCAATCGCCGTTGTGCCGGTGCTGGTAAACGTACCGGCCGAGATGTTGTAGACGCCGGTGCCGCCGTTGCCGATGTCACCGCCGTTCGCCGTCACGGCGCCGCCCGTTTGCGTGAAGGTGCCTTGCCCCGGAACGAATGCGCTACCAACATACCCGGCGCACCCGACAGCGAGGTTGGCTCCGCAGACAAGTGCCCCGCCCTTCATTTCGTACCGTCCGATGCCTGCGTAGCCAACGGAAAGAATGCCGGCTTCGCCATTCAGTTGGACGAGTCCGCCGTCCTGGGTAAAGACGCCGTCGCCGCCCGGGACGTTCCCGATGAACGTCGAGTAGCCGCTGGTGGAAATCGTGCCGTTAACGAGGTGGTAGCTCCCGGTGCCAGTGGCGCCGACAATGAACCTGGACCAGCCTGCCGACATCGAGAGGGTTCCGCCGGTCTGAGTCACACTGCCGCTGGAGCCGGCGAGGGTACCAACGTAGATGCCACCCGTCGCCGCGACCGAGGCGCCGTTCGCAATGGTTAACGTTCCGGTGCCGTCGCTACCGACGCGCAGGCTTGTGACCTGCAAACTGGCGCCATTGAGCAGATCAAGCTGGCCGTTTTTGCCAGAACCGCTGCCCAGATACAAGGAGGGACTGCCCGAGACGGCGGACGACAGCGTGGCGGTGCAGTTGCCGCTGCCCGACGACGAGCCGATGTAGCCAACATCGTTCGTTGTCGGCACGACGTTGTTGCTCCAGGAGCTAGCCGATTCGTAGGCCCCCGAAGCGACGTTGAAATACCGATCCGTGGCCGAAGCCATGCTGGCGGCTGCCAAAACAACCAGGGCAGCGATCGCGGAGACAAATCCTCGCGTTGACATAAGGTAAACTCCCATATTAATGATGTTGCCGATACTTTAACACAAAACAATCGATCTTGCAGTCCGCGCACAATCGCGGAACGTGCGATACTGGGTCTCTTGTCGGAGACTCATGCTGTCGACTCTCTGGTGCTCGTCTTCGTTCATGCCTCCTTTCGATCCAAAGTCACTGACATCGAAAACACACTCAACCGCCTGCCCGCGACGACGAGCCATGCCTCGCCGCGCGTGCCTAGGTGAACGTTCGCCGGGCGTGCGTCCGCCGGCCATCCGGCCCCGAAGCGACACCCTTGTGACTCTCCCCCGTCCTCGAATCCCTTGCATCTGATTTCGTTGCGCTCTCGACTCTCCCTGGCATTGTCTCATGCCGCGAATCGGACCGTTCAAGCCGCGGGTCTTCCATCCGCGGAGGATTGCCGGCCGCAAACATCTCCCCCACCTCGTCGGCGTTCAGCACGCGTGAGAAGATCGCCACCTCGTCGATCAGCCCCGCAAACTCGCCAGTCGGGCCCCAAACCGCGTTGTCGCCAATCGCCACGGGAACACGATGCACCTGAGACATCATCAGCGGCGCGGCGGACCGCTCGGCCGCCAACCGGCCGTCAATGTAGAGACGCTTCTTCGCCGCATGCGCCCCGGGGTCAAACGTTGCGACCACCAAATGCCAGTCGGAAGGCCGGAACGCCCCCGATGCGGTCAGGGCGTCGCTTGCCGTTGCGCCGCGTTCAATGTCGCCGGTGATAAAATGGATGGCCCCCGGCTTTACGCAGAGCCGCCAGTCCTGGTTTCCCTTCGACAACAGGTGGCCGCTGCCGTCGCCGGACATCTCTGACTCGAACCAGACGGCGAACGAAAACGGGCCGCCGAAATGGAACCGCTCGGGGTCGGACAATAGCACGTGATCCCGGTACCCTGGACCCCAGAACCGCAAAGCGAACTTCTCGGGGAAGCGGCCCTTGACCCAACGAGGCCCAACGATGCGGCCATCGAGGACCTGGCCCGTGCCCGCCATGTTCGGCAGGGCCGACGACATATCGCGCGTCGGATCGCGGCCGCAAGACTCGAACGTGTAGTAGGCGAGCAAGGCCGAGTCCTTTCGGAGCCGCTGGCTGTAGGCTTGCCATCGACGAAAAGCCTCGGTTCGCTTGCCTGCGACAAACTCGCTCACGTGGCCTGGACGAACGGGGAACTGGGACGCGTCGGCGAGGCCGGGCTGCGTCTTCAACCCTCGACCTCGGCCGTTGTTCGCAACGCGAACCGCCTGGCCGGCCGCAAGCCGGATCGGCGCCGCCAGCCCGTCGCCGCTCGCGCCCGGCCCTGCCGGCCCGCGCGGCTGCACCTCGATGTTCCCCGCGAAGACGCACGACCGCGTCGCCCCCGATTTCTCCACCTCAATCCCGAACTCGGTGCCAAGATCCGTCACGATGGCCGTCGGCGTGCGGACCGTGAACAGGGGAGAGGGGAGAGAGGAGAGGGGAGAGGAACCGGGAACTTCGGATTTCGGATTTCGGATTTCGGATTTCGCCCCCCTTCCGCCCGCCTTTCCGCTCCCCTCCACTCGTGCGGTCAGCTTTCCGAGAGAGAGGACGCCGCCATGGTCCGACTCCACCTCGTAGACGCACGGGCCTTGCAAGACCACTTTGGCGCCCGAGTTGTACGCCAATTCCAAAAGGCCGGAATCGAGGACGTACTTGCGGCCGCGGGAGATCGGTTCGCCCGCCGCGCGCGCCCCGGACGCCGCCTTGCCCCAGCGACAATCGGCCATCTCGCGAACCCGGCCGACCGTTTCCTCTGGCCTGGCGCGATTCTGCTCAACCAATTGCGGCAGGCCCTGCGCCTGCTTCGAGATAGGCGACACGTTGTAGACCCACGCCCCCAGGATCGCCGCCCCCACAATCACCGTCGCGGCAGCGTAGGCGACGAACCAGCCGCTCAGCGGCGAAGGCGCCGAGGGAACCGGACAGCCGCTTGGGCCAGTCGTGTCGATGACGATCGGCGGGATCGGCGAGCCATCGACCTCCGACTCCTCGGCAACCGCTTGCCCGAAGCCCCCATCCTGCAACATCCACCGCAGCCCGCTCGCCAGGTTCACAACGCGAAGGTAATGATCCATTGCCTCCACATCGCTCAGGACGATCTGCTCCAATTCGGCCGCCTGCGGGTCCGTCAGTTCGCCGTCGCGGAGCGCGAACAGCAAGCGATCGAGTGTTTCGCGTTGATGGACGCCCAAGCTCATGTCCGTTCGGCCTCCTTGCCCGGGTCGTGAACGGTCCGACTGACGCACTCGAGCAGCGTGGATTGAATCCGGCTCAAGGCCTTGTAGACCGCATCGGTGCTCATCCCAAGCTTCGCCGCCACGGCTTGCGTACTCGTTTCCTGAGCGAATCGCAACGCGACGATTTCGCGCTGGCGCGGCCTGAGCTTCTCCAAACATTGGGCCAACGCCCGCTGCTCCGCCTCGAGTTGATCGCTGTTTTCCGCGGCCGTGTTGGCAACCGCGTCAAGAAAGGCATCGGTGAATTTCACCCGTCCTCGCTGCTGCCGCTGGCGAAAATAAAGAACCTGATACCGGGCGACCTGTCGGGCCCAAGCGAAGAAATCCGTGCCAGAGCGAAACTCGGCGAACTTTTGCCACATCACCCGGCTCGTCTCCTGGAACACGTCGTCCGCGTCTGACCAGCAAGGGAGCATTGTGTAGACGTAGCCATAGAGCCGCCGCGCGTTGCGGGAGAATAGATCGACGAACTCGTCGTAGCGGCGGGGATCGATGTCGGGTGTCATGCGTTTGTCGACTTGCCAAAAGACCCTGAAGATATCCCCAACCTCGCCCAACTTCCCCAAGCGAGGAGCCCCCCCCGCACGACGACCAACACCACGCATCACTAAACCCGAGAACACCCCACCCCCATCCGCGTGGGCGGGTGGAGAGTCTCGACAACAATGCTTATTAGTAAATAGCAAAACCGCCATATTTTGGACAAATCAATGTGACTTTAGCAAGACTTTACCCCAATCGGGGGTAAAATAGTGGTATGTGCGGACGATTCACGCTACGAACATCGGCCCGTGAGATCGCCGAGCAGTTCGCCCTGGGGGCGGCAGAACCCTTCTCGCCGCGATTCAACATCGCACCCTCCCAACCGGTGGCGGTCGTTAGAATCGGCAGGCGACGCGACGATACCGGCGATCCCCGCAACACCGGAAAGTCTCCTCCTCGCGAGCTGGCATGGCTCCGCTGGGGACTCGTGCCAAGCTGGGCTCGTGACCCGAATGTGGCAAACCGCCTGATCAACGTTCGCGCCGAGACGGCCGCCACCAAGCCCGCCTTTCGCGCGGCGATGCGACACCGACGCTGTCTGATCCTGGCCGATGGCTTTTACGAGTGGCAACCCATCGGCCGCGCCAAGCAGCCCTACTTCATTCACCTCCGCGACAACCGCCCGCTGGCGTTCGCCGGGCTCTGGGAATCGTGGGAAGGGCCCGTGGGCCAAGTCCGCAACCCGCAAAGTGCGCCCCGTTTGGAGACTTGCGCCCTGCTGACCACCGAGGCCAACGACCTGCTCCGTCCGATCCACGACCGAATGCCAGTCGTGCTGCCACCGGACGGCTACTCCATTTGGCTCGATCCGAAAATCGAGGACGCCGGGCAACTCGCGCCGTTGCTGGTTCCTTACCCGGCCGGGGAAATGGAAGCCTATCCGGTCAGTCGCCTGGTCAACGATCCCGCGCACGAATCGCCCGACTGCATCGCGCCCGGCCAGCCAACGCTCTTCTAATTGTTTGCCGCTCCGCGCGATTCGTTTAGCGGCCGCCGGCACGGCGGGCCCATGTTGCGAAAAAGCATCGCAAATCGGCGGCCAAGCGGTAACCGATCATTTGCCCAACGGGCAAAGCCGACCTAGGCTTTGGATGGTGATTCCCTCGTCGCGCGAATCGGTGCCGAATCCATGTCTCCCGAGATGCCGAGCCCCTGTGTCGATGTTAGCGATGCGCGGATCGCGCTCAAGGAGATCGTGGAGTGCCATGCCGAGTTGGAGCTGTTCCTGACCGATGAATTCGATCGCTGGGAGCGGCTGGCCGACGAACTGCTGACCGGTGAGGTCGCGCGGCACGAGACCCTCGAACAGGCCGAACGCGCGGCAATGGACGAGCTCGTCCAACGGCTGGCATCCGTCGCCACCGAATTAACCGAGTCGTTGGGCGATCGCAAGCGGGCATCGAAAGCCCCATGAAGGCGACAGCCGGAGTCTGCAAGCCGTGCAACAAGTCGAACAAGCCATCTTCGCTCCAAGTCGCACCGACGGCGCCGCCGGCTATCAGGTCGTGGCCGCCAGCCCAGGCGTTTGCGAACCCGACCTGCGCGAGTTGGCCACCTGGTGCCCCGCGCACGACAGCCTGCTTGAAGGCAATGGCGAGTCCGAAAGCCTGAACTTTCATCCGCTCCCAAGCGGCGCCTATTGCGTCTCTCGCACCGTGCCGCAGAACTGGCAAGGTCACGGCGGCCGCCAGCCCGTCGAAACGCATTGCCTGATCGTTCCCCGAGAGGTCTTGGCCCGCTTCGGCAATAATCCCTTCGCGCTGGCTCAGGCGGCCACGATCGCAGGGATCTGGCAATCGCATTCCTCGAATTCGCAGTGGCTCGCGCCGTTGACCATTCCCGGCGGCGCGGCAGCGGTCGATCAGCCCCTGCTGGATTCGCTGGCCGCTGACCCCGGGCCCGAGGTAGTCGCCGCCCTGGTGCAAGCCGCCAGCCAGTCGCTCTGCCTTGCCCTGGCCGGCGGAGATCGCTCGGCGTCGCTCATCGCAGGGCTGCTGAACTGCCTGCCGCCGGAGTGCCGCCTCGATTTCTCCTTCGCGACCGGCCTGAAGTTCTCGCCGCGCCGCCCGTTCCGCCTCGTGGCCGTCAGCGACGATCCAGCCCAGCGATGCTGGATCGCCCAATATCCGAATGTCACCCTGCTCGATATCGACGAGGCATCAGCCCTGCGAGCGATGCCGTTGGGCGACTGGGCCAGCATGATCCAGCGCACGCTCTTCACCGGCCAAGTCCCGCTCCTGGCCACCGAGCTTTCCAAGCGGCGATTCCACCTGTCGGTCGACGATCTTCCGGCCCTGGGAATGCAACTGCTCGAATCGCTGGACGCTTGCGAGCTCCACCCATCGCCAGATGAGACGCCGGCCGAGGAAGAGAAATCAGTCATTCGGGCAGGCCACGCCGCCCATTCGCGATTTCTCGGCAACAGCCAACCCCGACCCGCCGGCGTCAGCGCGGCCTCCAGTTGTCTGAACTTGAGCCAACCCGAGGTCCTCGATCGCCTCGAACGTCTCGATGATTTGGTGTACGACTCGATCAACGGTCAGCCAGGCGTCTTCGAGCAGCTTCGCACGGCGTGGCCCGAGTTGGCCGAGGAACTGGGTGAAGAATCGCTCGCCGAATCCCGCGAGCAGTATCTCCGCTACGCCCTCTCGATCTGGGAGCAGTGCTCGACGTCCGACGGACTCCGCCATCCAGCCCGAGCCCTCCAAGCGCTCGACGTTCTCTGCCTGTTGTTCGGCGACGCGACGTAAGCCCGGTTGCGTAAGTTGTTAGGGCATGTGAAGCTGTGTTGCTAGCTCGCCGCCCGAACTGCCAATGCCCTTAACTGGTCGGTTCGTGGTAGAATGACTGTCGGGCCGTTGTTTGCCGGCGCAAAATCCAACCGCAGTCACGACTTATGGGCGCATCAGGTGTCAGACTGTTCGATGACGACCTTGCGGCTGATGTTCGCGATCTGTTCTGCGAGGAACTGAAGCAAGGCAAGACGGGCCCGGCCGCATCCAACGCACTCATTGGACACTTTCAGGAAGTTCTCGGTGCCGAGGAAGAGACTGTGTTCTGGCTTGCATTGGCGTACGTGCAATGGGAACACGGCTTACTTCAACGGCGTATTCTTATGAAGGCCCTAGCGATTCTTGACCAAGGCTCCGATCTTGATCGCTGGGCAGACGATCCCCGACTCCAAAAGAAGCGGGCGAATGTGTTGGAACGAGTGCGACAGGAACTCCAAAGTCCGCAGACCAAGCCTAAGATCGTCCGTCCGCGGAAGCGATTTCCATCGAAATGCGAATGGCAAGCCGGCGATATCTTCTCGTACAAACTCGATTCAGGCAACTTCTTGTTGATGCGCATCGTTGACGTGATGGATAATGCTGGCGAAGACCGTCCTTTGTGCGAGCTGCTGGACTTTTTCGGCACCGAGGTTCCGGAGCCGGAAGTAATCCGCGGACTGCCGATCAGTCGCAACAAACGGTATCCCTCGGAGTCGATCTTCTCTTTCCCGATGTTAAAGAAGCACCTTGCGCGTTGCCATTCATTGGGACTCAATACGTCAACGGTTCTGCGCAACGACGGCGGTTACATACTTTCGATTGACTTCAACAGACTGTCTCAAGAACTCGAGGGCTCCTTCGGCATGTGTGTTGACGAGAGCTGACCTCTACGAAATCACATGGGTTCGGAAGGAAAACATGATCCACCGGAAAAAGGCAAGTCGTCTTGAACGCGATTTGGTTGAAGGGCTGGAAGAGTTCCTCGCGGGCCTGAAGTCTGGCACGCCGATCGACAAGATGCACGCTTGTCGGCGGCTGACGGTGGATTTTGAGTCCCCTGTCCATGAGCAAGCGACTGAAGGACTCTCTGGGGGTCCGCCCGGCGTCGCGATGAAGTCGCCGGACTCTTGACGGGCGAGCACGGCCCCCCTACGATTGGCGGAATGGATCGCACCGCCCAATCGACGTTGCTGAGCCCGGAACTGCTGGCCCGGCTCGAAAAGATGGAGTTGGTCAGCCGCAAGGTCTTCCGCGGGCGGATGAAAGGCGAGCGGCGCAGCCCTCGCAAAGGGCAGAGCGTCGAGTTCGCCGACTTCCGCAACTACGTGCCCGGCGACGATCTGCGGTTCGTCGACTGGAACACCTACGCCCGGCTCGAACGCCTCTACCTGAAGATGTTTCTCGAGGAGGAGGACCTCCACTTTTACGCCCTGATCGACGCGAGCCCGTCGATGAACTTTGGCGAGCCGACGAAGCTGCGGTTCGCCGTGCAACTGGCCGCCTCGCTCGGCTTCGTCGGGCTGGTGCGCGGCGATCGGGTGAAGATCGAGACCATCGGTCAGCCCGCCCGGCAGGTCGCGCCCGTCTTCCGCGGCCGCAAGAGCCTGTGGCGAATGCTCGACCATCTGGAAGGCATTCAGCCTGGCCCGACCGTCTCCCTGGCCGAAGGCATCAAGAACTTCTGCGTCCGCAACTCGGGCAAGGGAATCGTCGTTTTGCTGAGCGACCTGATGGACAAAGCGGGCTACGAGTCGGCCTTGCGATATCTGGCCGCCCGCGACATGGACGTCTACGTCATTCACACGCTCGCGCCCGAGGAGTTCGAGCCGGACGTGCAGGGGGACCTGCGGCTCGTGGATTGCGAAGACGCCGATGTGGCCGAGATCACGGTGACCGGCCCGCTGTTGAAGCGATACAAGGAGACGCTGGCCGCGTTCGTGGCCTCGGCCCGCGACTTCTGCGCCCGCCGCGGCATGACGTATCTCCTGGCCCGCAGCGAGACGCCCGTCGAGCAGCTTTTGACCGGTTACCTGGCCACGCGAGGACTGGTGCGGTAGGCGGTGGACTGGCAAGCCGCCGCTCGATGTCCGCAACGTATCTAGGAAACAACGCGCCCGAGAGGATTCATCCGTGAAGTTAGCACTCACCCCTGGAAAACTCACGCTTGCCGACCTTCGCCGCGTGTGGCGCGAAGCGACGCAAGTTGAACTGTCGACGGAATGCCACGCCAAGATCGATGCGGCGGCGGCGACCGTCGCCCGGGTCATCGCCGAAGGCGAAACGGTCTATGGCATCAACACCGGCTTCGGCCTGCTTGCCCGACAGCGAATTCTGCCGGCCGAATTGGAGCTGCTCCAACGGAGCATCGTGCTCTCGCACGCGGCCGGCGTCGGAGCCCCGATGAGCGAGGCCGAGGTGCGGCTGCTGATGACGCTCAAGATCAATAGCCTCGCCTTGGGCTATTCCGGCGTGCGACGCATGGTGATCGACGCGCTCGCGCGGCTGCTGGCGGCCGAGGTCTATCCGTGCATCCCGCGCAAGGGCTCGTGCGGGGCCTCCGGCGACTTGGCCCCGCTGGCCCACATGGCCCTGGTCCTGCTGGGCGAAGGGGAAGCCATTCACGAAGGACGCCGGATGCCGGGCGCCGAGGGACTTCGGATCGCCGGCCTCGCACCGATCGCTTTGGCCCCGAAGGAAGGCTTGGCCCTGCTCAATGGCACGCAAGCCTCGACCGCCCTGGCCTTGCAGGGGCTCTTCCTGGCCGAGGACCGGTACGCCGCGGCCACGGTCGCCGGCGCCCTGTCGGTCGAGGCCGCCTTGGCCAGCCGGGTGCCCTTCGACGCCCGGTTGCACGCCGTGCGAGGCCACGCCGCGCAGATCGCCGCGGCCGCCGCCTATCGCCACCTGCTCGGCGAGTCGAGCGAGATTTGCCAGTCGCACGCCCACTGCGAGAAGGTGCAAGACCCCTATTCGCTTCGCTGCCAGCCGCAGGTGATGGGCGCCTGCTTGACGCAGCTCCGCAACGCCGCGGAGACGCTCGCAGTGGAATCCAACGCCGTTTCCGACAATCCGATCGTCTTCGCCGACGAGCATCGGATTCTCTCCGGCGGCAACTTCCACGCGGAGCCGGTGGCGATGGCCGCCGACAACCTCGCGCTCGCGTTGGCCGAAATCGGCGCGCTCAGCGAGCGGCGGATCGCCCTGTTGATCGATTCGACGCTGTCGAAGCTCCCGCCGTTCCTGGTCGAGAACGGGGGGCTTAACTCGGGCTTCATGATCGCCCAGGTGACGGCCGCCGCCTTGGCCAGCGAGAACAAGACGCTCGCGCATCCGGCCTCGGTCGACAGCATGCCCACCTCGGCGAACCAGGAGGACCACGTGTCGATGGCCACCTTCGCCGCCCGGCGGTTGGGCGACATGGCCGCGAACACGGCCGGCATCGTGGCCATCGAGCTGCTGGCCGCTTGCCAGGGGCTCGACTTCCGCCGGCCGCTCCGCAGTTCGCCCCTGCTCGAAGAAGCCAAGTCGCTGGTCCGCAGCCGTGTGCGATTCTACGAGAAGGACCGCTATTTCTCGCCCGACATCGAGGCCGCCCAGACGCTCGTCGAGTCGTCTGCGTTCAACCGCTTCTTGCCGCCCGACGCGCTGCCGTCGCTCTGAGCGAACGAAGCCCACGCGGCTTTGTGGAAAACGTTGGCGGCTTGCCTGTAGGACGGGTTTCCTAACCCGTCCAACCTTGTGGGACGGATTAGGAAATCCATCCTACGGGATTGCGCAAGACAGCCGCGGGCGCCAACGGTCGCGGCTTTATCGCACGCGCTACAGAGAGTCCCGCATGGTGCGAACGTCGCGCACTTGCCGCTGGCCGTTGGGACCGTCGAGCGAATCGTTATTGTTGACGTACCGTTGCAGCCGAGCGAGTTTCTGCGCGGCCGGCAGCTCGCCCATCGCATTCGCGCCGGGCGCGTAACCCCAAAGCACCTGCGTGCCTCGCCGAGTCACCAGCATGAAGAACGGCTCGCCGGAGCGGCGTCCCGTCGCCGGCGGCTCCTGACCTGCCACGGCGGCGACCGTCGGATCGGTGGCCAGCGGCACGATCCGCTGCAACCCGAGCGCGGCCCAAGCTGGCCGGATCACCGCGGCGATCTCGGCTCCGCCGACCACCTTTGCATCGGCCCAATGGCTCCCCGGCGGACCGGTCGGGCCCCGTTCCACGCCCGACAGAAGCGGATAGCTGGCCGCTTCGACAGGCGAAAAGTCGTCGGTCGGCAGCAACGTCCCCTCGCCATCCACCGGCAGCGGCAGTGCGACGCCCGTCACCTCCACCATGCACACCGGCCGGCGATAGACCAGTTCGACCGTGCGACGGTGCAGGTCAACACGGTTCACCTTCGCCACCCAAGGATGTCGGGCGAAGGCGTCCGAGATTCTCTTGGCCAAGTCGTCGTCCATCAACGACAGCGGACCATCGAGGGTTGGGGCGCGGAAAACCTCGCCGCGGATGTCGCTGTGAATCCATTCCGGCGGCGGCGTAATCTCGATCTGCTCCGCCGTCAGGCGAAACTCGGGCGAGCCGAGAATGCGAGGAGCTAGCGATCGCCACGCCCAGACAGCGCCGGCCACGATCAGGCCGGCAACCGCCAGCACCGCGAGCAGCCGCCGCCCACGGCCGAGAAGCCGCGTCGAGACCGATCGAGAGGTGTTCTGTTTCTTCGAGCCCATCTTGGCATTCCGTCGCCCGCAAAGCACCTGAAAGCACTCCAAAGTACTCCAAAGTACTCCTCACGCTCCGCGTGAGGCCACATCTCTCTCCGCTCTATCTCTCTCCGCGACTCCGCGTCTCCGCGTGAGCCTCGTTATCTGCTTCTTCTTCTCTCCACCTATCTCTCTCCGCGACTCCGCGTCTCCGCGTGAGCTTTTCAGATCATCGTGAAGAGCTGATTACCAAATCTCCAGTTCCAACTCGAGTTCGACGCCCATCCGGTCGCGAACCTGACTGCGGACCAGCTCGATCAGCCGCAAGACGTCCTGGCTCGTGCATTCCGACTCGGCGATGATGAAGTTGGCATGTCGGTCGCTGATCATCGCGCCGCCGATGCGGGTGCCCTTCAGACCGGTTCGGTCGATCAATCCGCCGGCGCTCTGGCCCCGAGGATTTCTGAACACGCAACCGGCCGCTTGATGGCCCATCGGCTGAGATGCCTTCCGAACGATCCATTGCTTCTGCATCCGTTGGGCCAACTGCCGCGGATCGTCCTCCTCCAACTCGCACCGGGCGTCGAGAATCGCCAGATCATCAAGGCTCGACTGCCGATAGCCGAAGGCCAGCTCGTCGCTGTTCCGCTGGCAAACCTCGCCGCTGACCGTCAGCACCGTTGCCTGAATCGTCCACTGGCCGATGTGCGCCCCCTGGGCGCCGGCGTTGCCGTGCAGCGCGCCGCCGACGGTGCCGGGGATGCCGACGAGCGATTCCAGACCGGCCAATCCGCGGTGGACCGCCGTCGTGACGGCGCGGCCCAGCAGCGCCCCGCCGCCGGCCACGATCGTGCGGCCTTCGACTTGGATTCCGCAGAAGGCCGGCGAGGCCAGATGAATGACCATGCCCGGCACCCCCTCGTCGCGAGCCAGGATGTTCGACCCCTCGCCCAAGAGCCGGACGGGCACGCTAGCCTCGTGACACCGCCGCACCAGGGCAACCAACTGATCGACCGTCTCCGGCTCGGCGAAATAGTCGGCCGGACCGCCCAACTGAAACCACGTGTGCATCGCCAACGGTTCATGGCGACGCGCGATCCCCTCAAAACCGGCAATCAGGCTCATTGGCTGCTCCTCGTGAGGAAACGTCGATTACTTGCCTTTAACGTAGCGAATGCGCCGCCCGGGGCAAGGTGGGTTTCCAATCTCCCACGCCGGCAGCACGCCCCCGCCATGGTCATCCCGCGCATGGCCTGAAACCCGTCACGGGTTCAGCCCGCCGAACCGCCGCTCTCGTCCGGCGTAACTCCGCAGGGCAACGTGGAGTTGGTCCTTGTCGAAGTCGGGCCAGAAAACCGGCGTCACGTAAATCTCCGCGTAGCTGATCTGCCAGAGCAGATAGTTGCTCACTCGCATTTCCCCCGCCGTGCGAATCAGCAAGTCGGGGTCCGGCATGCCGGCCGTGTAGAGCCGATCGGAAATCGTCTGCTCGTCGATCGTCGCCGGGTCGAGCGTGCCGCGGCGAACGTCATCGGTCACCCGCCGCACGGCATCGACAATTTCGGCCCGCCCGCCATAGTTGATCGCCATCGCAACGCGAAGGCCCGTGTTGCCCGCGCTCAAGCGAACGGTCTCATCGAGTCCCCGCACGGCCTCGGCCGGAAGCCCCTCGCGGCGGCCGATCCAGCGGACCTGGATCTGGTGCTCCATGATCCGCGGGCGTTCTTCGACCAGATATCGTTCGAGCAATTGCATGAGGAAATCGAGTTCCTCAGCCGGCCGCTTCCAGTTTTCGCTCGACAGGCAGTAGAGCGTCAGTTGCTCGATGCCAAGCCGGGCGCATTCCTCGGTGACGCTGCGGACGCTGTTGACGCCCGCGCGATGCCCCTCGGCCCGCGGCAGGCCGCGCTGCTGGGCCCAGCGGCCATTGCCGTCCATGATAATGGCCACGTGGCGGGGAAGACGCTCTTTTGGAATATCTAGCGAGTCGTTGGCCATGAAATCCATCAATTCATCAGCGAGCTGCGAACGACTCGTGAACCGTTCGCATCAGCCCTCATCCGGCCATCAAAGCCGTTCGTGGCTCCGCCTTAAGGCGGCTGCCCACGCAACGCACCCCAACAGCCAGTTCGATTGGCTCACACTTCCGGCAGCTCGTAAGGCTTGCGGCGCGACCGGTCGAGATACTCGTTCGCTTCGGCGTCGCCTGGGAACGTTTCCTTAACCGGGTCCCAATGCAGCTTCCGATTCGTCCAACGAGCGATGTTGCCCAGATGGCAGATCGTGGCCGAGCGGTGCCCGATCTCGATGTCGGCGTTCGGCGTCTGCCGAGTCTTGATGCACTCGATCCAGTTGCCGACGTGGTTTTCCGTGGTGGCGGCGCCGCGGCTGACCTCTTGCGCCATCTCCGGCGGATCGGAGATGAGCTTCCCGCGATCGATCGTGAATGTCCCCTTCTCGCCGACAAACACCGCGCCGAAACCTGGCGCGTTGCCCGGCCCCATCACCAAGCCGTCGGCGTAGCGGAAGAAGACCTTCGGCTCGCTGCAAATCTTGTTGGCTCGCGGGTTCTTTTCGGGCTTGGTGATCGTCGGCGGGTTGAACTTCGACCCCTCGACCCAAACCTCGACTGGCCCGGTCTCATCCCTTCCCAACGCCGACTGGACCTGATCGAACGCGTGAGAGCCCCAGCCGGTCATCTCGCCGCCCGAATAGGGGCGGAACGAAAGCCAGCCCGGCTTGCCGCGCGGCACGTAAAGCTGCGGATGATACGGCACCGGATTCGTCGGCCCGCACCACACTTCCCAATCGAGGCCCGCCGGAACCGGCTCCTCCGGCAGCGCGCAATTGAACGGGCTGGGGAAGTTCATCACAAGGATCTTCTTGAGCTTGCCGAGCCCGCCGTCGCGAATCCATTTGGCGCCGACACAGTTGATCGCCTGCGAACGCTGCTGGCTCCCCACTTGGAAAATCCGCTTGTACTTCCGGGCCGCTTGGACCATCAGCCGCCCTTCGCGGATCGTCAGACTGACCGGCTTCTCGGCGTAAATGTCCTTGCCGGCCTGGCATGCCTGGATGCAAATCAACGCCCGCCAATGCTCCGGCGTGGCCGTGATGATGGCGTCCACGTCCTTGCGATCCAGGATCTTGCGGTAGTCCTGCACGCCGACGCCGC
>JBDKUC010000404.1:0-6730 GCA_039679885.1 Thermoguttaceae bacterium
ATGGTCTGCCTCTATCTGCAAGGCTGGGCGGATCTGGACGAACTGATGGCCCACCTGGAATCGTTGCCGCCGCACGTCGCGGGGTAGCATGCTCACCGGCCCGGCATGGCGGAGCACGGTGCCGTTGTTGCTGCGCCGACAACAGCGAGCGTCACCGCTCTCGCCGCCTGACAAACGTCTTCTTTCCGCTGCCCTCGCCGGCGTCAGCATGGCCAGCTACAATGGCATTCGTCGTGCCGAACACACGTGAAGACATTCTACTTTAATCGAGAAGAATCAAAAGGGATAGGAATCAAAAGGGGGGAATCAAAAGGGGATAAGTCCAATTATTGACAAGCTGCGGCGGTGATGATAGATTCACGCCATGCCACGAACAGCCCGAATCGCTCCCGGAGGGATGGTTTTCCACGTGCTCAACCGCGCCAACGCACGGGCGCGGATCTTCGCCAAGGAAGCGGATTACGCCGCCTTCGAGCTCGCTATGTGCGAGACGCTCCGCCGCAGGCCGATGCGAATTCTGGGCTACCTGATCATGCCCAATCACTGGCACTTGGTGCTTTGGCCGCAGCAGGACGGCGAGTTGGCGGCGTTCATGCACCGGCTCACCGTTACGCATGTCCGACGCTGGCAGTTGCATCGCAAGACCGTCGGTTGCGGGCATCTCTATCAAGGAACCTACAAGTCGTTTCCGATCGAGGAAGACGAGCACCTCTTGGCGGTCCTCGGTTACGTCGAGCGGAACGCCTTGCGGGCGGGGCTCGTCGAGCGCGCGGAAGACTGGCGGTGGTCAAGCCTCTGGCGATGGCGGCATCCCGAGGTCACCGAAGACGTGCCGCCGCTGACGAGCTGGCCGGTCGAGCGGCCGCGGCGATGGCTGCAGCAAGTGAACCGGCCGCAATCGAAGGCGGATTTGGACGCCCTGCACACGTCAGTTCAGCGCGGCCGCCCCTTCGGCAGCGCGGTCTGGCAGGCAACGACCGCCGAGAATCTCGGCCTCGAATCAACGTCTCGGCCTCGCGGCAGGCCAAGGAAACGCAGATAATGGAACGTTTCCCCTTTGTGCGCCCCCCCTTTGTGCGTCCTACCAGCGAAACGTCCAGAAGACAGCGCCGCGCGAACCGGCGGTGAAGACCTCGGCTTGGGGAAGAGATAATGTTGCTCCAGTGTTTCGACCGTTTCAACCGGCTAGCGGAATTTGCCCCCACAAGCGGCGGTGCTTGGAGCGAGTTGGCACGACAGCCTGGCGCGTTACCGAGAACAGCAGGCCAATATGGGTTAATTGGCGAGGTCATGGTGCTTGTGTACCGGGTCGGTGAGTCCGTGCTGCTCAGAGTCGGTGGCTCAGTACTGGAACTGGACGAGCGCGTTTCGATTGATTTGCAGCGTTCGCCAGACCACTGTACGATCAGCATTAGCCGGGATGCCACCCCATTTCTTCAGTGGGACTACAAACCTGTGGGTGCGCCGGGTGAGGATGATCCAACTGTCTTTGCTGATGCAGAGGACTTTGACTTTGCCCTCTTCTTAGCTAATATCTCGCGCGATGCTGCGCGACGGTCTCGACTGTTCAGAGTGCAATGAGACAACGCGGTGAAGAGAAAAGGGGATAGAAGACGTATCCCCTTTCTTGCCTCCAACGTTTCGGCCTCGCGGCAGGCCAAGGAAGCGCAGATAATTGGACTTATCCCCGTTGTGCGGCCCCCGGTTCTGCCTCGCTCTCTTTTTGCTCTGGAGAAGCAAATGCGGCTACGAAAACAAGAATTGTGCGAGGTGACAGTCCTTGCCACAGTGGTCTTGATTGTTCTTGTTGGCGCGGCGGGATGTGAAAGACAGAAGAATCTTGCCGAAACGAGAGCGAAGGCACTGGATACCGCCAACTCCGGCGCCCAAGGTCTTGCAACCTCGAACGAAGCGCCCGTGGAAAGCGAACGGATGACGTTCCTGCTTGCGTCCGACAAGAATGGGGTACTGTGCGGCGAGGATGTGATCATTGCGGAATTGCTATATCATCCGCCAACCGGGGTCCGTCCGATATGTTGGGACCATCAGCTGTATCAGACGTGGATTCCGACGAAAGAGGAGCTTACAGAAGCACTCATAAAATCCGGCGGAAGGCACCCGGTGACCTTTGCGGATCGTGGAGAAGCCGTCGTCGGCGGCTACAAACCGGAGTTCCTGGGAGAAGTCATGCGGGGCTGGTTTGACAGTGGAAATCTCGTTTCGGGCGGTGTCGCACCAGGATTGAGGATGAAGGCCAGTAGGGTCCAATTCAAAAGGCCGGGGACATATCTCCTAGAGTCGAAATGGACGGTGGAACAAGATGGGACCGAGAAGAAGCTACGTGCGTTCCTTCTGATCTGGGTGAAGGCACGGGCCGACGAGCCTGCCCCGTTTTCGCCTTTGCCGTGGACCGTAGGCGACCAAGCGGCACGTGCGTTGCGCCTCAAAATGTCTGAGCATCAAAAGGATGTCCGTTGTCCCGCTCCAGGGACAATTGACAACCGCAGGGGAGGCAAAGCTTTGCCCGTACAATAACGCGTCTTTGCGCGGCTGGCGCGTTGATCTGGTACCAACCAGCGGCACGACGATGCAGGCTATGCGGCGGCGCGCGTGGTCCGGCACAACGGCAGGCGATGACGACGGGAGTGTCCGTGGTCTTTCCGGCGAGGAAGGGGGCGAGGTGGTTTGCCGTTCCGCCTTTGGCCGGCGTTTGCGGTGAAATAGCCGCCTAAAGGCGGAACTACGAACGGCTTTTCTGTCTTGTGAAACAGTCGCCTGAAGGCGGAACTACGAACTGCTTTGCGATTGTCCTGTCTGACGGCGGTCAAGCGGCTGGGAAAACGCGCCTCGGATGAGTAAGATATGCTGCTAGCCCACTGCAGAATCCCCTCAAGGACCATCGCCATGCAAGTCATCACCGTCAAGATCGACAAGCCTGAAGAGATCAACTTCATTCTCGGGCAGACCCATTTCATCAAGTCGGTCGAGGACCTCCACGAGGCGTTGGTCGGGGCCGTCCCTGGCATCCGGTTCGGCGTGGCGTTCTGCGAGGCGTCGGGCAAGTGCCTCGTGCGCTGGTCCGGCACAGATTCGGCCATGATCGCCTTGGCGCAGAAGAACGCCAAGGCGATTGCCGCCGGCCACACCTTCGTCGTCTTCCTGGGCGAAGGCTTCTACCCGGTGAACGTCTTGAATACGATCAAGATGGTCCCGGAAGTCTGCCGCATCTTCTGTGCGACCGCGAATCCGACCGAGGTCATTCTGGCCGAGACGGAACAGGGCCGAGGCGTCCTGGGCGTGGTCGATGGCTCTCAGCCCAAGGGGATCGAAGACGACGCGGAGATCCAGTGGCGGAAGGACTTGCTGCGAAAGATCGGCTATAAGGCGTGACGCGAGGTTCGCATGGGAAAGAACTTTCCCAAGAGCGGCAAGAAGGCTCGGCCGAAGACGGCCGTGAAGGGCAAACGCTACCTTTGCGCCAAGTGCCGTAGACGAAGCCCGAAACCGGTGAAAACGCCCGCTCCGTGGTACTGCCCGAACTGCCGGCGAGAGATCGAGCGGGCCGGTGCGTCAGATTCCCAATAGGTTCGCCGGCGACGGCGTCTGCGTCAATGCGCCCGCTCTCGAATGCGGGCGTTCGCGTGCTGACGCGGGATCGGCCTGGGGCGGTCGTCCTCGTCGATGGCCGAGCTGTTGACGTAGCTGCGGCGATACAATACTGTCCGCGCATCGGTTGCGTCGTCCGCGGGGCATTCCTCGGCCCGGCGGCGACTCAACAACATCAGTAGGCTCGGCATGGCGAGGGCGCTGAACAGGCAACAGGCCATGCCGATGGTCAGCACCTGGCCGAGACTTTTGAGTCCCTGATGGCTGGCGATCATCAAGCTCCCGAAGCCGACCATGTTGCCGAGAGTATTGATGAAGACGGCGTTGGCCGTGGAATTGCTGATGCGGTAGTTGCGGCCTTGCTGATGGCGGAAGTCATGCACGACATGGACGCCGTTGTCCACGCCGATGCCAAGGATCAGAGGGAGGACGATCATGTTGGCGGCATTCAGCGGCATGTTCACCAGCCCCATCAATCCGAACATTTGCAACATCCCGAGTCCGAGCGGCAAGAGCGCCAGGAAGGTGTACCAGAGGCTGTTGAAGTCCAAGTAGACCACCAGGCAGACGATCACCGTGGCGTAGATGGCGGCCTGCTCGAAGCTTCCCTTCATCTGCCGCGAGGACTCGTAGATTTGCATCGGGTTGCCCGTGGCGTTGTGGTCAACGCTGCGGACTTCGCGAATGAATCGCTCGGTGGCGGGCATGTCCCAGATGTCGGCCTTGCTGTAGACCTTCAGTAGTTGCTTGCCTGAGTGGCCGACAAAGCGAGTGGCCAAACCGGCAGAGATGTCGCTCCACTGCGGCGGCGTGGGATCGGAAACCGACTTGAGCAAGCTCAATCGTTCCAGCGTGTCGGCGGCAAGCCGCTGCTGATATTGGGCGATGCGGCTGGCGACCTCGGCCGGGTACAGGCTGGCAATCGTCTCTCGCGCCCATTGCAGACGGCGAAGGATCTCACTTGTTTGTGGCCCTGGAGGCAGTGCCCTCAGCAGGCGGGCCAGCGCGCTGTCCAGTCCTTGCCCACCGGCCACCGCAATCTGCGGGGCGACGCGCGGCAGGTTGCCGAGTCGGGCGTGGATCTGCTCGACGAGCGGTCGACGCCGGGCATCGGCGTCGGGCATCACCGAGGCAATTTCCTCGACTCGCAGCACGGACGGTTGACGCAGAAACGCCTTCTTGCGGGCCATCGCTTCTTCTCGGCTCTTGGCCATCGACAACGCGTAATAGGCGTTCTGTCCCGTTCCCTCCGCCAGCTTTTTGGCGAGCCGGACGCTCTCAAGCCCTGCGGGCTGCAGGTTGGTCAGGTTGTGGTCATATCGGAGGTGCTTCAATCCGACGCCGGCGATCGCACTGATAACCACCAACGCAGCGACTGTGACGATCGGGTGCGCATGAATCCGACTGAGATATCCGCCCAATTCCAACTGGCGAGGCATCGCGGCGGCGGGGCGCCGGGCGTCGAAGAGTTGAATCATGGCTGGCAGGAGCACGGTGGCGGCGACGAAGCACAAGAGGATGCCGCCGCCGGCGATCATTCCGAGTTCGGCGACGCCGGTGAACTCGGTGAATCCGGCCGCGAAGAAGGCGATGGCCGTGCTGATGGCGCCGGTGGCGATGCCGGGTCCCACGGAGCCGGCCGTTTCGACCAGAGCGTCGGCGCTGGTGCTGGTCTCTCGCCGTTGCTGGAGATAACCGGCCAGATAGTAGACTCCGAAGTCGATGCCCTGGCCGATCAGGATCGCGCCGAAGGCGCTGCTCAAGATGTTCAGATGCCCGATGGCCAGGGTTGCAAAGCCGAAGGCCCAGGCCATGCCGGCCATCAAGGCCACGTTGCCGATGAGCGGATGTCGCCACCCGCCGAAACCGGCCAAGAAGACGAAAGCCACTCCGACGAACGACAGAATGCTCGCCCAACTCATCGACGTTTGGCTGGCGCGCATCTCATCGTTTTCCATCACCGGCAGGCCGGTCAGGCCGATGTGCGTATCGGGGCGCCGTGCCTCGACCTGCGCAACGATTTGCCGCAGGGCGTCGAGTCCCTTGGTGTGAGGATCGAAGCTCTCCTTGTCGGCCGCCGCCAACTTGAGCATTACGAAGCCCTGTTTGCCGTCGTCCGTCACCAGGGGCTGGCTGCCGAGCATGTCCAACTGGGACATCGAACCGAGGGCGTCGGGCCAGGGCGACCGATAGTCGCTCGGGGACGCCAACGCCGCCGACAACATCTGCGTCGCGCGGTCGAGTTCGCCCAGCATGTTGGCCGAGGCGGCCGCCTGAGCCGCAGCAGGCTGAGCGGCGTCCATCCGCTCGATGCCCATCGCCATCTGGCCGATCATCCGTTCCAGGCCGAGCGAATCCCAGTCTCCCTGCAAGATGGGCGCTGCCCGATCCAAGAAACCACCGACCGCGGCCAGTTGCTCCGGCGTCAGGTAATGCAGGCCTTTGCTGCGCAGCCGCGTGAAATCGTATTGGTGCATCACCGCGCAGAACAACTTCGGCTGGCGATCCAAGGCGTCGGCCACGTCCTTCATGGCGGCCAACACCTGCTCCGGCCTCTTCGACTCGACGACGACAACCACGTCTTCTTGGTCGCCGAACTCTTTGATATAGGCGAGCCAGCGCTGGTGGTATTCGCTGCGGGGATTCAACAGGTCGGCGCGGCTGTTGCGGAATCCCAGCCGCGCGGCGGTCAAGACCACCGCGGCGATGGTGACGGCCGTGGCCAACGCGATCGTCGTCTTGGGAAAACGGACGGCTAGGCTCGTGATCCAACGGAGCGGCCGCGTCAGCGCAGACGACTCGGTCGCTTCTGACTCTGGAGTCCGATCCTTGGACATTGTTTCCGGTTCCGTCACCGAGATTCGATGATTGCACCGCCGGCCACTTCAATCCGGCCATACAGAGGCAGAGTCATCTGTAGAGCGGGCGACCGAGGGGGCCGGATTGTAGCGAACTATGGCAAGAGGGTCAATGCGGCCATTGACCAGAGAATCGAGCAACGTTTGCCACGCCGACGCATCTTGACCAGACTGCTGTCTACGGCGTCTTCGCCGACGCGGAAAACCTTGTTCCCATGCTCCTGCGTGGGAACACACTCGTGGCGATGCTCCTGCGTCGCCGGGAT
>JBDKUC010000411.1:0-4262 GCA_039679885.1 Thermoguttaceae bacterium
CGAACATGCTTGCTGTCTCGCTGCGCTCGCTTAGCAAGCATGGCACCCAAAAATCCCCGACAGACTGAATCACTAGACTAATCCTCGTTCTAAGGCCCTGCGGTCTACGCTTGGTTTGTCCGGCCGGAGCAGCAGAAGGCCAACCGGCCCAGCATGCGGAAGTAGATGAGCCAGGCGACCGTCGGCAGAACGCCGGCGACCGCAACACCTACGATCAAGCCCGTGTGTCGCATCGCGGCGGCCACCAGCACTGCAGTGACGATGGCCGTGGCCAAGGCCAGGACGTGGAACAGGAGCCAAGCGGGCCAGGCGTAGAGCAGGCTTCGCCACACCGGCAGCGACACCGGATTGACCGCCGACCGCGTTTCGAGCATCGACAGGAGGATGACCGGAAAGAACGCTGGCGCGGCCACTGCGATGCCGAGGCTCCGCGGGATGGCCAGCCAGTGCCAGAGCGGCGTCGCCACCAGGCCGGGCAGGGTCGAAAGCATCACCGCAGTGCTCACATAGACGACCTCGCCCCAGCCTTCCAGCCGCAGCAGGTCCGGCCAACTCTCGATCGTATCGGCGCCATGCGACGTCTCTTGAAGGATCGTCAGACCGCAGGCGGCCGCCGCGCAGACGCAACCAAACGCCCAAAGGCCGCCGAAGGCGACAGAGAACGCAAGGCCGTTCCAGAGCAACACGCGGGTATGCGAATCGAGCGACGCGTTGTCGGTGAAATAGCACCAGAGCGCGAGCCGGATTGCGGCGGCCAGGACGATGCCGCCCAAGGACAGCAAGATGGTTTGCGGCAGCGTTGCCAGATAGAACGGGAAGCGGAAGGTGCCGAGGAAGAACAGACCGAGCGGTGGTATCAGGCCCAGCGCCACCTGCTCCTCACGATCGGCAAAGGCGATCGGCGGTTCTTCGACTTGAACCTGCCGCTCCGCTCCCCTGCCCTGCCCCGCGGTCGCTTGGCTGTCGGAGCGGGCCGGCACGAACTTGAAATCGCACGACCAGCAAGTCAGCGTCGATCCGACCGTCAGCCGCCCAACGTCGACCCGGCTGGCGCAACGTGGGCAAAAGACGAACGTGTCGGCAATCATCGCCGTCGGTTTTCCCATCGTCCGCCTCCGCTTGCTTCATTCAACGGTGCTGGCCCCTAATCGGGTTCGGCCAGCAGTCCATCGACGTTCTCGTCTCCTGGTTCGGTTACGCTCACCAACTCCTCGCTCGGTTCATCGTCCTCCGCTTCGGGCTCTGACGAGGCGGATCGCTCGGTGCAATACCAGGCGAGCCGGCCGAAGAGGCGAAAGTAAATCAGCCAGATCACGGCGACGACTGGTCCGACCACAATCGTCGGCAAGATTGGCAGACTGTCAGCGAAGGACGCGGCGTAGACGATCGCCACCCCTGCTGCCAGGAGGATCATTGTGAGCAGGTAGAACGCGGCCCAGGCGACGATGCAACGCGGCAGCGTGCGCAACACGGGCAGCGACACCACGCCCAGCGGCGAGCCGTTCTCGAGCATCGACAGGAAGATGACCGGGAAGAGGAAAAACATGCTCAACGGGAGCACCGGCCAGGCGTTGACGTTGGCCTGCCGCAAGAGCCAGCCGGCAGCGACGCCCGGCATCGCAGCCGCGCACAGGCTGTTCAAGACGTATAAGATGTCGCCGAACCAGTCGAGGACCGACAGCCCAGGCCAGGCGTGAAACTCGTCACAGCCGTTGGCCGCCTCGCGGATCAGGGAGACTCCACAGGCCGTGGCAAAAGCGAGCCATGCGATGCCCAGCATGACCGACAAAATCAACAGCATCGCGCAACCAAACCACGTAAAGGGACCAGGAACGGACCCGAGTTCGAGGCAATGCTGGACACACAGCGAGGTCACGCCTGCGCCGAAGGCCAGGCCGAGGGCGTAAGGCAATGAGCGTCGCGAAAACGGAAAGCTGAACGTCCCCGTCACAAACGGATGACGAGGCAGCGAAGGCCGCTGATAGAACGGCTCGGCTGGCTTCTGGGCCAGCGGTTCGATTGGCGGCGCGGATTCTGCCGTTTGCGGCAAGCTGCTGGCGTCCAGGCCGAAGATGCTGTCCGTTCTTCCCCGCTCGATCGTCAGGTGGCGAGGCGGTTCGGAGGGCAAGCTGGCGGCCCTGCCGCAGTCGGGACAGACGATCTTGCCGCCCGCCTGCTCCAGCGTGGCCAGCATCCGCGTGTTGCAGACCGGACACTGCACCGGGATCAACGTTGGCTCGGCTGTAGAAACGCCGTCAGGCCGAGTGCCGCTCGCCAAGGCATAGTCGCCAATCTCCGCGGCCGTACGATGGACGGTCGTTCGCCGGGCGTCCGGTCCGCGGCGGACAACCAGGGCCGTGCCGCAGTCGGGACACGTGATTTCGCCGCCGACTTGGTCTTGAGTCGCATCGACGCGCGTATGGCACACCGAACAGATGACGAGGATGTCGCCGGATCGCTCATCGACCGACGCCGCGCCTGCGGCCAGCGGATAGCCCTCGGCCGACGGCTTTGAGCCCGTGGCGCGGACGGTGAATGCGGCTTGGCACTGGGGGCAATGCGTCCGCTGCCCGGCCATCGAATTTGGACCGGTCAGCCGAGCCAGGCATTGGGGGCAGGAGAACTTCAGCGGATTCTCTTCGGCACTCGTCATGAACCGTCCTTCCGAGGCCATGAAGACGGCACGTCGATTCGTCGCTCTCTCCGTTCTCGCCGATTCGGCCGAAGACGTCAAGACGGCGTCCCGCTGCCCATGGCTGCCCGGTAGCGCCCCCACAACTCTTCGCTCAGCTCGTCCGGAAGTGTGTCGCAGAACCGCTCGACCAGATCATCGAGCGCGTGCCAGTCGAGTCCCTCGAAACGGAACGTCAGCGCCGGCTCGGTCACGGAGCTTCGCATGAGGGCCCAGCCGCCCGGTGTCTCGATCCGCAAACCGTCGACGGTCGGCGTCGAGAAGGCGTCCCAGGCCGAGCGAACGGCGTCGAACAAGACGGTCTGCCCGTCGATGGGCGTTGGCACCCGGAGGTCCGGCGTGATGTAGACGGCGGGGCAAGCCCGGCGGAGCGCGGAGAGCCGCCGATCGCTTCGGCCGAGGTAGGCGATCAACTGGCAAGCGGTAAAGAGCGCGTCGTCGCCGCCGCCCAAGGCACGGTGGAAGTAGTGTCCGCTCGCTTCCGCGCCGAAGCAGGCGTCGGACTCGACCATCCGACGGCGGATGAAGCCGTGGCCGCTGCGTTCCGCCAGCGGCTCGGCGCCCCGCTGCCGAACGGTCTCGGCCACGCGATCGGAATACTTCAGATCGTGGACGAAGCGGTCTCCCCGCAAGCTATCGCCGAGACACTCGATCAAGACGAACACCGACTCCTCAGGGCTGAGCACGACGCCCTCGTCATCGACCAGCGCCAAGCGGTCGCCGTCGCCGTCAAAGGCGATGCCGAGATGCGCCCGCTCGCGGTAAACCGCCTCGCACAGCTCGGCGAGCCGCTCGGGGCGCGAGCAGTCGGGCGATTGGCCGCCGAAATCGGGGTCCGGCGCATCATGGACCGTCGAGAACAAGCATTGCGGAAAGATGGCGTGCAGATAGCGGCGAGCGCGTCCGGCCCAACTGCCGCACATTGGGTCGAGGACGATATGTCGTTGAACCGTCAGCCCCTCGACGAACGTCTCCTGCAAGTGAGCGACATAATCGAACGAGACATCCAGCGTTCGAGGCGCGGTGCGGTGGCGCGTTTCATGGCTGGCCGAGCCGCCGGGCGTCGAGGCGTCCGGCTCTCGTTCGAGCTTGGCCACGTCGGCCGGCGTCGGCGGACAGTCGCCGACCAGCCACTTCAGCCCGTTCATGGTTGCTCGGTTATGCGACGCGGTGACGATGGCGCACCCGGCCGCCCTGAGGCGTCGCTTGGCGTAATAGATCATCGGGGTCGGCAGCGGACCCAGATCGACAACGTCGAGGCCCGCTTCGCAGAGCCCCTCGACGAGCGCGGCCAGAAACTGCGGCGTGGAACGACGTCCGTCACCGCCAACGACGAACTTGGAGCCCGCCGGCGCTTGCTGTCCGATCGTCCGACCCCATTGCTGGTACATCGCGGCCGACAGTTCTCCCGTCGCGTCCCCACGGATATCACACGGCTTAAAAATGCTCATCGCAAGACTCCAGTCGAATTATACGCCCCCGCGGCGGTTGGGAAAGCAAATTTCCTGCCGATGAGTAAGGGGAATGCTGGCCTTGCCGTCACTTCGCCCGAAGCGTCTCCAAGGACTTC
>JBDKUC010000372.1:0-7694 GCA_039679885.1 Thermoguttaceae bacterium
GTCAGATCCGAAGCTGGTCAACCAGGCGGCCGGCGAACTGGCCGAATCGAGCTACTATGCCGCCTGGATCATGCGGCTCGAAGGGGCCACGCCCGACGAATGGAAGCCCGAGGCCGAGCGGGCGAGGCAGCAATACCGCCTCTTGGCCGAGCGGGCCGACGTCGACAAGGACGCGACGTCCGAGTTGTTTCAACGGAACCTCGAAGCGACGATTCGGCTCGAGCAGATGGACTTCAACACGCTCTTGGCCAAGCCACTGCCCAAGAAGTGCTGCAACTGCAAGAACCTCAGTCAGCGGAAGCGGAAACAATGCCAGAGCCAATGCAAAAAGCCTGGCGGCAAGAAGGAAAAAGACGCCCGCAAAGAGATCAACAACGGCGCGGGCTTGAACCAACGCGAAGGGACGGGATCATGAACAGAACGATTAACGACCGGCCGCGTAGTGAATCGGCTCTTGCAGCCGGCATTGTCCGTTTAGCAGCCGCCGGCACGGCGGCTTGGAGCAGTGCAGGGCCGGCGTGCCGTCGGCCGCTAAACGTGGCAGCGATGTTGGTGTTGACCGGCTTGTTGGTCATTTG
This sequence comes from Thermoguttaceae bacterium, assembly GCA_039679885.1. Lineage (GTDB taxonomy): Bacteria > Planctomycetota > Planctomycetia > Pirellulales > Thermoguttaceae > JAJFUI01. The sequence goes on from JBDKUC010000372.1 coordinate 579, forward strand.
CCTCGGCGTCGGCCGCTGCGCGGCCCAATCATCTGTGCCGCCGGCCGTTGCTCCAACATCTGGCTCCGGCGCGATTGCGCCGCCGGCCAATTGGGACCCGTATGCCACGCCGTCCAGCGCGCCTGCTTCTGCTCCTGCTCTGCCGGGAACGTACAGCGAGGACCTGGACATGCCATTCACGCAGGGTTCGACGCCGTTGGCGGTTCCTGCTGGTCGCCGAGCTGTTGTCCTCGCCGGCAAGTCCAAGGGCACCGAAAGCAAGCCGCTGACGAAGGAGCAGCAAGAAGCCGCGGCGCTGCTGCAAAAGTATGTCGGCGTTCAGGAATTGCAGCGATCGGCGGCACAAGTGCTGCGTGCAAAGGCGGAGCAGTTGACGCCGAAGAAGCCCGACGCCAAAGAGAAGAAGGCGGACGCCGCGGACGATGCGGCCAAGGTGAAAGCCTTTTATGGTCAGGTCGTCACCGGCGACTGGGCGGCCATCAAATCGCATTTGGCCAAGCTGCCGAAGGACGCCGGGCCGGCCGTCTACACGCATCTGCTCACGCTGATGCTCAAAGGGAAGGCGTTCGTGCTGCCTGACGAGATCCTGACGCTGGCCGACGCCTCGCCGCGCGACCTCGACGAGGCGCAGTTGACCGCGCTCGGGCAATTGCTCAGCCAGACCAGCGAGAAGCTCGGCGTGCCGAAGTCGATGCTCGCTCGGCTCGAACAGGGGACCGAGCGGCTCGGCGGCCAAGACCCGAAAAACCGGCTCACCGCGGCTCGGCTTCTGGCCGGCGCCGGCATGACCGATCGCGCCCTCGTCTATCTGCCGCCGATGGACGAAGTCCGCCGGGCCAAGGACCCCGTGCTGCTGAATTTGTATGCCTCCTGCGTGCAGACGCTCGGCGAGCGAAAGCCTGGCGGCGGCGGCATCCCACAGGCGTGGGAATTGACGCAAATGGTGCTCGACGCGCCGAAGCTGGCCGACGCGCCGAAGGCCGAGGCCCTGCGGCGGACGATCGCTCTCGTGCCGCGAATGCCCGAAAGGACGATCGCCCTCTGGGTGAAGCGTCGCTTCCGTCAGCAGCCCGAGTTGGGAATGGCCATCCTGGCCGAAGCGGCCCAACGGGTCGAATCATCGTTCTCCGAGAAATCGCCCGAGCCGCGGCTGATGGCCCTGGCCGCGCAGCAACGGCTGGTCGAGTCGCTCCTGGCCGACGGCGGCCGCAGCGTCCCGCGTTGGGTCGATGCCGTCGGACTGATGACGCCCGGGTGGATCAACGAAGCGGCCTACACGACCGGTGGCAATGACCAGCCGGGCTCGGACGCCGGCCCGATCGAGGACGAGGAGGAACCGGTATCCTCCGCGGCGGCCAGGAATCGGATGCTGGCCCAAGCCCGCCCGAACGGCAACGAGCCGCCGCGGTTGCCGTCGGCCGCTCTGCTGAAGTCAGCCCCGAGCGAGGCGTGGTGCCAGGTCCTTCCGCCCGACATGGCTGCCCAGGTCCGCCACCTCACCGGCAAACTGGCCGCCGAGGCTGGCGACCGGGCGCGAACGTTCGCCGCGGTGCAGAGCGTCGCCGGACGCGATCCGGCCGCGGCCAAGGAGCTGGTCGAGCGCTATCTCGCCGCATGGTCAAGCCGATTGAACAGTTCCGTCGATTCATCCGGCGGGACCCGGATCATCAATCGCTATATTGGAGGTCGTTTTGTTTCCTACACGGTATCGAGCCCAATCTACTACGGCTACAATCGCTCCGGCGGTTCGGTGCCGCTGATCCGTGCGCGGCAGGTCCGCAATCTGGCCGAGTTGGCCAAGCTGCTCAAGGAGGTCGCCGCGCTCGACTCGCCGCCGCCGGACAACACCGCGATCATCAGCGCGCTCGACGCCTGTCACTCGCCTGCCGAAGTGTACCGCGAGGAAGACTTGAAGCAGGTGTTCGGCGACGTGGGGATGCTGCGGCCCGAGATGACGCTGCAATTGGTCTCGGCCATGCGTACGAGACTCGGCGGCCAGTGGCGCAAGCCGGAAGTGCAAGAGCAGGCCGACACCAAGCGGACCGACAAGGAGCAGGTGGCCGAGGTGCTCCGCGGTTATGAGCTGGCCAAGCGGCTTCTGGCCCCCGTCCTTGCAAAGGCGTCGCATCAACCGGAGCCGGTGTTGCTCGATGCCACGCTGGCGTTCGACTTGGCCGAGTTTCTCTATGGGCAGAACGCCGATCTGAAACGCTACACGACGGCCCGCAATCGGGCGTTCGCGAGCTATCGGAAAGCAGCCAGGCTCTATGCGGAGTCGCTGCCCGAGATGCCCGACCAGCAGCAGTCGATCGAGGTCTACCGCCAGTGGTTCCAGTCGACGCTCGGCGCCAGCGATCTGGCCTACCTCACCCGGCAGGACCGGCCGGACGTGGACGAAATCGGCCGCGTCGCCGCCGCCATCCGCGGCTTGGGTGGCCGAGCGACCGACCGGCATCTTCGCATGTTCGCCGAGGCGGCGATCTCCTCGATGGACCAGTTGCCGCCGCACCTGAAACCGCATTTTCTCCGCCAGACGATGCGAGTCGTGGGCGACCACCCGGCTGGCAAGAAGGCTCGCCAGCGGCTGCAATTCTACGACGACCTGCTGGGCGAGGCGCAGCTCAATCTGGCGGTCGACGGCGACGCCAACGTCGGGCACGGACAGCCCTTCGGCGTGCGGTTGAGCATCCGCTACACGAACGCCCTAGGCCGCGAGAGCGACGGATTCTCCAGGCTCCTCCAGAAAACCTACTCTCAGCTCTCCTACCGCGAGATCGACTATCCGAAAGACATCGAACGGTCCTTGACCGAGAAGTTGAGTCAGGCGTTCGAGGTGCAGACCGTCCGGTTCCACGACTCCAAGGTCGCGCCGCGGGGTTTCGGCCGAACGGGCTGGCGCGAAACGCCGCTGGCCTATCTCGTGCTCAAGGCGAAAACGCCTGCGGTCGATCGCATTCCATCCATGGCGATCGACCTGGAGTTCAACGACGGCAACGGCATCGTGCTGTTGCCGATCACGTCGCAGGTCGTGCTGGTCGACGCCCGGCAGGCGAAACCGCCGATGCGGCCGGTCTCCGACCTGAAAGTGCGGCAAGTGCTCGACGACCGCCGGCTCGACGCCGGGGCGGCGCAGGTCGAGGTCGTGGCGACTGGCAACGGCTTGATCCCCAGCCTCGACCGGCTGTTGCAGGTCGGCGACAAGGCGATCCCCGGCTTCCGCATCGCCAAAACGCAGGACCAAGGTCTTGAGCTGAAGTCGCTCGACTCGGCCGGCGACCAGACTCACCCCGTGTGTGAGCGGCGCTGGGCGCTCGAGTTGACGCCGATGCCCGACGCGCCGACGTCGACATTCGTGTACCCGAAGGCGGCCGAGTCTTCGCCGGCGATGAGCTATCAACGTTACAGCGACGCCGACATCGTCGATGTCGCGGCGGTCGTGCCGCTCCGCGGCGGTCCACTGTTGACGCGGCATTGGCTCCTGATCGTCGTTGGCGTCGCGATTGCGGCGTTCGTCGCCGTCGTCGCAGCGATTGCCTACCGTCGCATCGGCCGGCGTCGAAACGCCTCCGCGGCCGGGCCGAGCTATCGCTGCCCCGACCCGTTGACGCCGTTCACGCTCCTGGAGCTGCTGCGGCGGATCCACCTGGACGAGTCGCTGCCGCTGGCCGCCGAGGGCCGTCACACCTTGGGCGCGACCATCGACGACTTCGAGCGGCAGTTCTTCGGCCGCACGCCGGAGCCCGCCGTTGCCGTCGATCTGGCCGCCGTCGCAGACCGCTGGCTGGCCGCCGCAAAAGGCGGACACAAGACCGCGAGATGAGTTCCCTGAGGCCATCCGGAGCCGCTTCAGTCGCTTGGCGACGCTAACGCGCGCCGTTTGGTTAACACCGTTTCCCGGTACCGCCGAATCCGTCGGCGGGTCGTCCGAATCTCGAACCAGATGAGGAACACGCCGGAGCCCGCGTAGAAGGCCAGCATGATCCATACAATCGCCGCATGGCGCCCGCGGAAGGGAACGGCGTTTTCGGTCAGTGTCGGCCGGGTCATCGAGAAGAGCATTGCGACTTCGCCCAAGCTCCAGCTCTTGGCGGCGACGCGGCCCATCACGCCGGGGATCAGGAATCCGAACGGTGTGGGCCAGGAGCAGGCGACCATTTCGGCCGTCATGGGCGCGGCATGGTCGTAGCGGCCAACGGCCTTGGCCGCGCCGATGCCGAACGCGGAGGAAACCGAGCCGATCTCGCAAAGCACGGGGCCGGAGTCGACGTCGGCGAAGGCGTCGCGTGCCCCGCGAGGCATCTCCGTGAAACCGGCGATCCAGCCGGTGTCTTTCCAGAAACGCCGCTCATAGGCGTCGTACCACTGGCCGGCAATGGCCCGATCCAGCTCGGCGGCGAAGATGATGATGCCCGAGTTTCCGCAGCCCCGGGCGCCTTGCAAGATCCCGCCCGACCGGGAATCGGCTTGAAAGGCAGGCAGCCCCTCCGGAGCCTTCATCGGGCCGTCGAACGACGTCATCAGCCCGCGGACCAACTCTGCGTGATCCGCGCCTTCCAGCCGCCCGGCACGCTGGATGGCGGCCACCGCCCAAAGCATGTCGGCCGGGTAGCATTCGCCGGGATAGTCATCGCGAAGATGGAACTTAGCCCCGGCCAACTCGGCCGACAGCGTCGCGCGCTGTTGCGACATCAGAGGGCGATACTGCGTGCTGCCGGTGATCTTCTCATAGGAGGAAAGGCCCAGAATGAACAGCATCCGGTAGAAAACGTTTTCTCGATCGCGATAGCCTTCGCCCCACTTGGTCCGCACCCACGTGCCGGTCACCGGCGAAGCGACGATCTCGGCCGCCTTGTCCACCGCCTGACGAATCGTCCCCTGCGTTGCGTCAATCTGCCCGCGATCCTGCATGTCTTGCGCCGTGACCAGATAGAACGCCGCGCCGAACATGGGCCATTCGGTGGCCGGAATGTCGTTGTGATGGATCGATCCGGCGTAGCTGCTGCCGAGGTAATCGTCCGCCCAAGCGATGAACCTGCCTGTGGCCGACTTGAACCAGTAGGGAACCAATCGGCTTTCGCCCGTCCGGTTCAGTTGGGAGTCGGTCGTGACAAGGCAGATGGTGACCGCCGGGTAGATGCAGAGTGTCAATGCGGCCACGATCGCCACGGCGGACACGACCAGATCGAAGACCAGCTTCGCAAGCCGCCATCTGTCGCCAAGACTCTTTGTTAGCCTCAACATGGGACACCTCCTTTGCATCAATGCGCGATGAGACTGTAAATCAACTTCGCCACGACCATATACGCATTTCCCCACTTGTCGCGGCGGAAGAACTCGACGGGCGCACTGGGGTCGCCAACGAACGGCCGCATGACCCAGGCCATCTGGATGGCGATGAACACGTAGAGTCCGAGCCAGAACCAAAACATCCAGCGATGCCTCGGATCGCGTTCGACGAGCACCCGGTAGTGGTCGCGGAGGAGCCATTGTCCGGCGAAGCAGGCGATCGCGAACATGCCGCCGTTGAATCGAAGCGCGTTGTCGTAGTCGCCCGACGACGCATACCAGACGATCGTCAGGGGCGCCAGCGAGGCGAGCACAATCGCCAAGCCCGCCTGCGAGGCCATCAGCGCGGCCGTAGCGCGGAAGAAGTCGTTGCGGAGGCCGGCCAGCGCGTTCATGACGAAGAAACTGGGCCAAGCGATCAGCGATGTCCCCAAGAGCAACAGCGGCACCTTCAGGCCTGCGTTGACGACCTGCCAGAACCGCGGGCCGGTGACACCGCCAAACGCCCCCATGACGGCGCCGTACAGAAGGCCGAACACGGCAATGCAGCCGATCATCCGTAATAGCGCCGAACGGGCCGGATGCGATTGCACGCGGCGGCGGCTCCGCAAGATGTCGTCGATTTGCGTCAGTAGCGCGTTCATCTCGGCCTCACTGGTAGAAGCCACGCAGAATGTCCAAGAAGCCGTTGAAGAAGTTCGACTCGCGAGCCGAGAACCAATGGAACGGCCCTGAGCCATCCCCGACCAGTGGCCGGAGCACCCAGGTCATCTGCGCCCCGACCAGGCTCGTGACGATCATCCAACAGGTGAAGAGCGTTTTGACCCGATCGTCGGGCAGGCGCTCGCGGTCGGCCAACTGCGCTTCGATCGGCCCCGTCTCGCTCGGTTCCTCGCAATCGCGATCCGCCGGCGTGGTCAATCGCTGTGCGGCCATCAGCCGGTGAAGCGTTTTGAGCAGAAAGCCAAAACCGAACAGGGCCGAAACGGCAAACACCAACACGTTCAAGACGACGACGAACGAATGGCTCGTCGTGCTGACCGAGAAGAACGCGACGACGGGCCCCAGCGAGGCCAGCAGCGCGACGTTGACGGCCAACGAGGCGATCAGCAGTCGGACGACGGCCGTCAGGTTCAGCCGCGAACCGACCAGGGCGTTGAAGACATAGAGTGACGGGAACGTGACGGCCAGCGTCAGCACGAACAAGGCCGGCGTTTTCACCGCCCCCGCGAGCCACTGCTGAAAGTGCGGCCCGCCCTCGCGGAAGCCGGCGAAAAAGCCCATGCAGATGCCGTAGAAGACCGCCAGCAGCAGCACGGTCAGGCAAAGGCCGCCAATCGGGACGTCGAGGCCCCGTTCCCTGAGGACGGCGGGCCGAGTGGCCTCGCCTCGCAAAATCCGGTCCAGAGCGTTGATTGAGCGTTTCATCGTGTCCCTCTCGTAAAGTCCTTTGTATTACAAAGTCACATCGCAAAAAAAATATGAACTCGCGGCGGCCCCGTCACGTCGAGTCCTCTGTGGCCTTCTCGCCCCGGTTGACAATCTGACGCAACGTTTCCAAATAGCGGTCGAACGCCCGGCGGCCTTTCGGCGTCAGCCGCATGGCCGTGTAAGGGCGGCGGCCGCGAAAGCTTTTTTCCACGACGATATAGCCGGCCTCTTCGAGCGTCCGCGAGTGGGCGCTAAGGTTGCCATCCGTGAGGCCCAACATCGACTTCAGTTCGTTGAAGCTCAACTGGGGCGAGACGGCCAGCGCCGCCACGATCGACAGACGCACGCGCTCGTGGATCAACGGGTCGATGTCGTCGGGTTTCACCGGCTCGTTCATGC
>JBDKUC010000193.1:0-5127 GCA_039679885.1 Thermoguttaceae bacterium
GCCACTTCGTCAATCAGACCGATGTACTCGCCGCCTGCGCCCCAGCCGGCGTTGTCTCCCAACAAGACGGTCGCGTTGTCCGTTGGCGTGGTGGTGGGCAAGGCGATCGTGCTCTGGCCTTTCAGCCGGCCATCGAGGTAGAGTCGCTTCGTCGCGGCCTCTTTTTTCGGCTCGAAAACGGCGACTGCCAGCCACCAGCGATCCGGATCGAACGTCGCCCAGGTGCTCAACTCGTTGTAGACTTTGGGCCTGTTGGTCATGCCTCCGGTCGCGAACCGGACGCACCAAGCATTGTCCTTGCTGCTGGTGAAGAACTGCCATTCCTGGTCGCCCTTCGACAACAGGTGGCCGCAGTTGTAGCCGGCTGCGCCGGGTTGGAACCACACGGCCAGCGTGAAGGGGCCGGTGACGCTGAGCCGCTGGGACACCGGGATCTCGACGCGGTCTCGGTGGCCGGGGCCGTCGAATCGCAGGGCGAACTTGCCGGGGAAGCGGCCTTCGGCCCAGCGAGGCCCATTGATCTGGCCGTCCAGCGCCGGGCCAGTGGCCGCCATGTTCGGCAGGATCGACATGTCGCGCGTCGGGTCTCGGCCGCGAGTCTCGAAGGTGTAGTAGGCGATTAGGCCCGCGTCCTTGCGAAGCCGTTGGCTGTAGACTTGCCACTGCCGGAACGCCTCGAGCCGCTCCTGCTTGACGAACTCGCCAAGGTGGCCGGGCCGAACCGGGAAGGCAGCGGCGTCGGCGTCGCCGTGAATGATGCGGGGCTCTGGCCCCTCGCCCTTGACGATGCGGACCGACCGGCCGGCAGTCAGTTTGATCGGCGGAGGAAGGCCGTCGTGCACAGCCTCTTTCGCGGCGAGAGACGGCCCAAGCGGTCGCACTTCAATCTTGCCTTCCAGCACATGGGCAACCGCATCGCCGCGATCGGTTACCTCGACGCCGAACTCCGTGCCCAGGTCAGTGATGACCGCCGTCGGCGTTCGGACGGCGAAGTGGGGAGCGGGGAGAGGGGAGAGAGGCGATCGCTGTTCGGATTTCGGGTTTCGGATTTCGGATTTCTCGACCCGCGCGATCAACTTGCCTGACGATAGGAATCCGCCGCAGTCAGAGTCGGCTTCGTAGATGCAGGGGCCTTGAAGGACGACCTTGGCCCCGGTCCTGTAGGTGATCTCCAGCAAGCCAGAATCGAGGACGTACTTTCGGCCTTGCGGAATGGACTCCATGTCGGTCGCCGGCCGGGCTCCGCCTTTCGCCCAACGGCAATTGGCCATGCCGGAAACGCGGCCGATAGACGGCGTTTCCGGCGCCGCGGCCCGAGCAGCGTCGGGAAGCGGCGAGCGAGCGAGTTCTTGATGGTGAGAGATTTGCCGCGCCCAGCAGATCAAGAGGACGGCCGCAACAACGACCGCGGATACGCCGTAGGAGAAGGCCCAGCCGCCCGGCGCAAAGAGGGTCGACAACGGGCGGGACGGTGTTAACGGCGACGTGTCGATGATGATCGGCGGAAGCGACGATTCCTCCGCATTCGGCCCCGGGCGCTCGCTCGGGATCGCGAGGTCCAAATCGTCGCGGTCGGACGCCGAGACGCCGATGTCGCTTTCCAGGCCCCGCCCCACCGGCGTCGCGGTATGCTCAATCCACAACGCGGCGTCGGTGAGCATGTGACGCAGATACTGCCTGCGGGCGGCCGGATCGCTGCGGAGCAAGCCGACGAGGCGTTGCCGGCCGACGTCGTCGAGTTGGTCATCGACCAGGGCGCTGAGCAGGCGGGCAAGCTCCTCGGAAGGACGTTCATCAATCACGATCTGGCCTCCCGGTCGATATTCTTCTCAACGCATAGGAGCAGCTCTTTGCGCGTGCGGTAGAGGCTTGTCGCGATGGCGCCCGGCGATGCCTTCAATTCGCGAGCGATTCGCTTGACCGTCCAATTGGATTCATAGCGACGGCGGAGCATCTCCCGTTGCGATTCGGTCAAACGCCGCATGCAAGCCCGCAAAGCGCGGCGGTGGTCGTCCATCTCAGCACTGAGCGACTCGGCCTCGGCGCCCAGTTGTTCGAGAAGTCGCGGGTCGAAGACCAGGCGGTCGCGTTTGGCGTCGCGGAAGCGGGCTTGCACCTGGTGGTAGGCAATCCGGCACGCCCAGGCTCCAAAGTTCGTTCCGTCGACGAACTCGCCGGACTTCCGCCACAGCACGAGATTCGTCTCTTGCAACACGTCGGCGGCGGCGGCGTGGTTGGGCAGCAGCATGAGAATGTAGGCGTAGAGGCGATTCTGGCCGTCCGTGAGCTGCTGGACGTAGCGTTCCGTCCGATCGGTGATGCAGTTTTCCGGCATCTGTCGTCCTTCCCCAAAGCCGCGATGGCCTTCGTCATACTTAATACCGCTTTCTGCCGATGAATCACATAAAAAAACTGGTATATCTGCGAGATTAATTGCAACTCGCAGTGGCGCAATGGGTTAGGGCGTCACCAGAATGGTCGCAATGACGCCGCAGGAGACTTCCCGATCTGTCCGGTTCAGGGACGGTTGGGAAATCCATCTCGCGGTTGGGGTGACTGGCGAGATCTAGTGTGGGGTCTCAAACAAATGGCGACTTATGGGCGCCATGCTTGCCAAGCGAGCGCAGCGAGACAGCAAGCATGTTTGCCGCTTCCTCATGCCCACGACAAGCGAGCGTGGGACATGGCCCCCGACTTCTCGATCTTCTGCATGATGAATGCCGTCGTTGATGAGACACGACACCATCGGAAAATTCGCAGAACCCATCGGAGCGAATCACAACGGTAGGCCGGCGCGCAAGCGAGGGACCGCAGGCCCAATTTCCCCGCGCTTGCGCGTCGGGCAAGCCTTCATGGGCGCCAAACGTCAGACACCGGGCCCGATCGCAGGCAAAAAAAGCGTCTGCGGATAGCTCGGCTGCGCGTCGGCTGGTGCTCGTGGCAGGAAACGGCGTTGGCGCCCCGACCGCTGCTGGGCCGCGGCGGCCCGGCTAGTGCTCGTAAGTGTCGTAAAGGCTTCGGACCCGCAAGGCCTTCTCGAACTCGGCCTTGCTGAGCGGCTTGGCCGGTGTGACCTTGATCGTTGGCGACCAGTCCTTCGTCACATGGACGAAGTTGTCCGAATATTGAGCGTCGACGCCGTCCAGGTCGAGCCACGCCCAAAGGGCCGGATGCTCGGCCTTGAGCGTCACGAGAAATGCCCCGTCCTTCTCGGCCACGTCGGCCGAAAGCTTCGCATCGATCAGGTTTAGCTCCTTGGGTCGCACCAGAGTCACCAGATTGTCGGACACGGTCTGCCCGTCGATCTCGACTTTCAGCCAGACCAACGAATCCTTCGGGAGCTTTTCGAGCGATTGGACTTGCTGGCTCTTTCGGGCGGGGATGTCGAGGTCCTTCGAGCCGTCACTGAGCGTCTTGCCGGCGGCGTCCGTCACGGTCCAGGTGAGCTTCCCCTTCGCGTCCTGCATGAGGTCGCTGGTGACATATACGCTCACGATCCCTGTCTTCGGGTCCTCGATGCCGGAAACGAGAACGGGGGCGTAGAACCGCTTGGCCATGAACTGCAATGCCTTCCAGCGGCCGAAGTAGTCGATCGACGACCATGAGAGGCCAGGCCAGACGTCGTTGAACTGCCAATAGACGCAGCCGGTCGATCGGGGCATCTCACGCCGCCAGCCCTCGGCCCCGCATTTGATGCCGCAGCCCTGAACGATTTGGCTCAGCCAGATGGTGCTCTCGACGTCCTTCGGCTTGCGGAACTCCCGGTCGATCGTCGAGAGGATCTTTTTCATGGGCCTTGAGCCGTCGTCCTTGAATCCCAGATACATCCGCGTGCCGCGCTCGTGATACCGAATCATTGGCGAATCGGCCTTCGTGCGGTCGCCCGGCTCGGTGAACGCGGCGACGGTCTTCGGCACGGGGAACGCCTGGAAGCCGAACTCGCTGACGAAACCGTGGATGCCGTGATAGGCCTCGAACGGCTTGTCGCCGTGCCAAACGTCCCAGTAGTGGACGTCGCCGCAGTCGGGCGAGCCGGTCACGTATTCGGACTGGGGCGCCCAGCGGTGGACCTCGCCGCCCAGCGCGTCCCGGAAGAGCTTGTTGTAGTCCGCCTCGCTCATCTGCGTGTCGGTCCACTTCTCCTTGTTCCGCATCAGCATGATTTCATTGTTGCCGCACCAGACCGCGATGCACGGGTGGTGTCGCAGCCGCTTGAGGTTGTCGCGGGCTTCAAGCTTCACGTTCTTCAAGAAAGCCTGATCGAAAGACGGATAGGTGCTGCATGCGAACTTGAAGTCCTGCCAGACGCAAATGCCCAGCTCGTCGCATGCGTCGTAGAGATCGTCCTCTTCGTAGAATCCGCCGCCCCAGAAACGGATCGTGTTCATGTTGCAGGCCACGGCGTCGGCCACGTAGCGGCGGAGCTTGTCCTTCGTCACGCGGGTCGCGAAGCTGTCGGACGGAATCCAGTTGGCGCCCTTGGCGAAGAACGGCACGCCGTTGACGACCATCTGCATCGGGCGATCCTTCGTCTTCTGCAAGACCTGGAAGGTCCGCAGGCCGATCCGCTTCGTCGTCGTGTCCAACAGGTTTCCAGCCTCGTCCAAGAGGTCGACCTTCACGGTGTAGAGCGGCTGCGCGCCCATGCCGGCCGGCCACCAGAGCTTCGGATTGTTGATGGCGAGGCTCAGTTCGGCCTGTCCGCCCTCGGCGAGGGCCGCCTCGGTCGAGCCGACTTCCTTGGAATCGAACGAGACGGTCGCCTTGACCTTGCCGGCGGTTGCCGGCGCGGCCGCCGCCTGAACGCGCAAGGCGACGCCCTGCGGCGAATGGTCCTGCAGGATCAGCACGTCATCGAGCCGCGATTTGTCGAACGCCACGAGGCTGATGGGCTTCCAGATGCCGCAACTGATGAGCGTCGGCCCCCAGTCCCAGCCGAAATGGCAAGGCACTTTCCGCACATAGCCGGCGCCCGGATAGGCCCAGGTCGGAAGGCGTCGCTGCTTCTCTTTGGCGGCGACGAACGGCACAACCGAGTCAAACTTGACCTCGATCGAATTGGTTCCCTCTTTGAGCACCCGCTTCACGTCGAACTCGTAGGTGCGGAACATGTTGTCCGTGTGGGCG
>JBDKUC010000113.1:0-5179 GCA_039679885.1 Thermoguttaceae bacterium
CTGCCCGTCGAACTGTGGTGGCCGAACCTCGAAGGCGATCAGCCGCTCTACACGGTGACCTGCCGACTGCTGAACTCGGCGGGGCAGGAGCAGGACGTGACGCAGCGCCGCGTCGGGTTCCGGCACGTCGAGTGGCGGACGTGCGAGGCGGCGCCAAAGGCCGATCCCTGGATCTGCGTCGTCAACGGCCGGCCGGTGTTCCTGCAGGGCGTCAATTTCACGCCGATCCGCGCGCTGTTTGCCGACGTTCCGCGGAGCGAATACGAGAAGCGGCTCAACACGTATCGCAAGCTCGGCTGCAACATCTTGCGCGTCAACGGTTGCGGCTTCCTTGAAAAGAAGTGCTTCTACGATTTGTGCGACGAACTGGGGCTGATGGTCTGGCAGGATTTCCCGCTCTCCTCGTCCGGCATCGACAACTGGGGACCGGAAGACAAGCAGAGCATCGAGGAGTTGAGCGTCATCGCGCGGTCGTACATCCAGCGACGGCGGAATCACGCGAGCTTGGTCATCTGGTGCGGCGGCAACGAGTTGCAGGGCGATTTCAACGGGCGGAAGTGCGACTCGGGGAAGCCGTGCGGGCTGGATCATCCGCTGTTGGCCCGGTTCGCCGCGATCACCAAGGAGTTGGACCCGCAGAGGCACTATCTGGCCACGACGCCGTCGGGGCCGCTGTCGTGGTGGACGATGAACGATCACGGGAAGGGGCTCGCTTGGGACGTCCACGGCCCCTACAACAAGGAGTCGGAGAAGTACTGGGCGCTCGACGACGCGTTGTTCCGCACCGAGTTGGGCTGCCCGGGCGCGGCGCCGGTTTCTCAGATCGAGAAGTTCGCCGGCAAGCTGAACCCGATGCCGGCGACGATCGACAATCCGTACTGGAACCGGCCGACCTGCTGGTGGGTCGATTGGGCCGCGCTGACGACCGAGCATGGCCGCGCGCCGAAGGATTTGGCGGAGTACGTCGCCTGGAGCCAGCAGCGGCAGACGGATTGTCTTTGCCTGGGGGTAAAGACCTGCAAGGACCGTTTCCCGCGTTGCGGCGGCGTGTTGCTCTGGTGCGGGCATGACACGTTCCCCACGCCGAACAACACGTCGATTCTTGACTACGAGGGGAACCCGAAGCCGGCCGCATTGGCCCTGTCGCGAATCTGGCGCACGCCGCCAGCTCATGCCAAGGACGCTCAGAAGTCCAACTCGGCGAAGAGCGAGTGATCGACGGCGGCGCAAGGCAGCGTGTCGGCGCCCTGTCCGCATCGCCGATGCGTTACTTCGCTTCGGTTCGGATGATCGGGCCGACGGTCGCTTGCGACGCGCGCAAGTAATCTTGCGGGGCCAGGAGAATCTGCCGCCCTCGCATGCCGGCCGACACGGCGATCAGCTCGCACTGCTGCATCCGCTCGTCGACGAACACCGGATAGTCGCGCTTGCCGGCCAAGGCGGTGACGCCGCCGCGGATGTAGCCGGTCAGCGGTTGCACTTCTTTCAGCGGGACAAGCTCGACGCTTCGATTGTCGGACAATCGGGCGAGGGCCTTGAAATCGACTTCCGCGTCGGCCGGGACGACGGCCAGCAGGATGCCGTGGCAATCGCCGCGGGCGACCAGCGTCTTGAAGACTTGGCGGGGCGACAGGCCGATGGCATCGGCGACGTGCTCGGCGCTGAGGTCGTCGGGGCTGACTTCATACTCGCGCGTTTCGTAGTGGATGCCCAGCGTGTCGAGCATCCGCATGGCGTTGGTTTTCATGGCGGCTTGAGTCGCTCGCAGGCCGCTTTTCGGGCCAGCGCGACAGATGCGACAGATACAAATTGCTCGACAGGACACACACACCGTCACGCGGCCCCTCGGCAAAAAAACAATCGCCTGTTGCGTCCGCGTTATAGTTGCTTCGCCTTATCGCCATATTCTATCATGAAAGGGTGCTCGGCGGCTGCGCCATTGGCGTCGCGAACCGCTGATCTTGTCACCCTCGCAACGGATCTGTGTCTTGGAGGGGTCGAATGGACGACCATCGGAAGAGCGACGGGCAGCTCGTCACGGAGTTGGCATCGCTTCGTCGTCGGGTCGCGGTTCTTGAAAATGCAGAAGCCGAGCGGACGCGGATGGAACGATCCTTGCGCGAAAGCCTCGAGCGCTACCGTCTGCTGTCCGACACCATTCCCTATCCGGTCTGGCGGTGCGACGCCGAGGGGACGCGGGTGGAAGCGAACCAGCGATGGTACGACTACACGGGCCAGACGCCCGACGACGCCCGAGGCTTCGGCTGGATGAAGGCGATTCATCCCGACGATGTCGAGCAGGTCAGCGCGCGGATCGCCGAGTTGCAGGCTGGCGGGAAATTCTACGAGGCGGAATACCGGTTGAGACGCGCGACCGACGGGGCCTATCGGTGGCACCTCGCTCGCGCCATGCCGACGAAGGACGCGCAGGGAAAGGTTACGGGTTGGTTTGGCAGCGCGGCCGACATCGAGGACCGGAAGCAGGCGGAGGACGAACTGAGGAAAAGCCGCGCGTTGCTTCAGGCGACGATCGACAGTCTGCCGTTCGACTTCTTCGCACTCGACCAGAACCAACGCTACGTCCTCCAGAACGCGGCGTCGAAGGCTCGTTGGGGCGATGCGATCGGCAAACGGCCGGACAACACCACGCAGGACGGCGACGTGTTGCGCGTCTGGGTCGAGGCCAATCGACGGGCGTTTGCCGGCGAAAGGGTCGCGTACGAAGTCGTGATGAAGCCGCAGGGCGAGACCCGCTACTACGAGAGCGCCGTGGCGCCGATTCTCGATCATGGGCAGATTCAGGGCGTCCTGGGCATGAACATCGACATCACGGCCCGCAAGGAAGCCGAGCAAGCGCTGCAACGCGCCCGCGACCTGCTGGAACAGAAGGTCGTCGAGCGCACCGCCGAGCTGGCCAGAGCCAACGAGCAACTCCAGAACGAGGTCCATGTCCGACGTCGCGCGGAAGACTCGCTGCGGCAGGAACGCGACGAGTTTCGTGCGATCTACGACAGTATGTCCGAAGGGATGCTGATCGTCGACTTCGAGACGAAACACATCGTGCGGGTGAACGCGGCTTTGTGCCGCATGCTGGGCTACAGCGAAGAAGAATTACTCGCCATCTCCGTCAAGGACATCCATCCGCCAGAGGACACGCCCAGTCTCTTGCAGCGGCTCGAGGAGTGGGCGGCCGGCTCGCGTCGCGAGGAGGTTGACATTCCGATGATCCGAAAGGATGGCGCCGTCTTCCCTGCGGACATCATGGGCAACCGGTTGGTCTGCCAAGGCCGAAGGTGCATCGCCGGCTTCTTCCGCGACATCACCGAACGGAAGCGGGCTCAGGAACGGTTGCAGCGGGAGCACGCCATCCTCAGGCACTTGCTCGAATCGAGCGACCACGAACGCCGACAGATTGCCTACGAAATTCACGACGGTTTGGCGCAGGAATTGGCCGGCGCGATCATGCAATTCCAAACGTTCGAGTGTCTCAAAGAACACGACGCGAGCCAGGCGGCGCAAGCATTCGATGCGGGCATGGGCATGCTGCGGCAGGGGCATTTCGAGGTTCGGCGGCTGATCGCCGGCGTTCGGCCGCCGGTTCTGGACGAGCAGGGAATCGTGGCGGCGATCGCCCATCTCGTGCATGAACAACGTTTGCGCAATGGCCCGAATATCGAGTTTCGCAGTCGGGTGGATTTCGACCGGCTCGCTCCGCCGTTGGAAAGTGCGATCTACCGCATTGTGCAGGAGGGGCTTGCCAACGCGTGTGAGCACAGCGAGAGCAAGATCATCCGCGTCCGCTTGGTGCAGCGCGGAGCGGTGGTCCGGATCGAGGTGCGGGACTGGGGGACCGGTTTCGATCCGAAGCAGATGCAGACGAAACGGGGGCGATACGGACTCATGGGGCTGCGGCAGAGGGCCCGCCTGTTGGGCGGTCGATGCAGCATTCAGAGCGCGCCCGGCAAGGGCGCCCGCGTCATTGTCGAGCTGCCGGTGATCGTCGGACGGCCGGAATGAGAGGCTGATTCACGGAACACTAATCACCACGAATCCTCGCCAATTCTCATGATTGGCGCAGATCAGCGGAGATTAGTGTTCCTGAAAAGCTGATCAGGCCGCGGCTCGCACGGTGACGGCGGAGACGATCGAGTCGATGTCGGGGGAGCAGGAGCGGCATCGGGCGACGTGCTCGATGGCGCGATCCAGATTCCAGCCCTGCCTCCAGTGCAAGTAGGCGATGGCCACGCTGGGCGAGCGTCCGGCGCCCACGTTGCAGTGGCTGTAGACCGTATGGCCGGCTTGCAGGAGATCGTCGAGCGCGGCGACGCACCAAGGCAGCTTCTTTCGCAGGTCCTCGCCGTCGAAGTCCCGAACGGGGACGCGGCAGACCTCGATCTTGAGTTCCCGGCAGCGGCCTTCGATGCGGTTCCAATCGAGGTCGCAGTAGTCTAGGTCGTTGTCCGTCTGAAGGCTGAGAACTGCGGTGACGCCGTACTCTACCTTCAGGTGGTTGATGTCGTCGGCGTTGGTTGGGCATGACCCGACGAGAAGACGGGGCAGGACTTGGCTAAGATTCACGGCCGGCTCCTTGGCTGAATCGAGGAAGAGCGGGGCGGCAATGGTAGACCAGCGACGCCCCCTGGGTCAAGACGGTTTGTCCTAGGGGTCGCCGAATGCAGGCCGGCGGTGTTCTTCAGGCGGACTGCAAAGTCCGTTGCAGGCGTTCGTAGTTCCGCCTTTAGGCGGCGAATGACCGGCTAAAGCCGGAACTACGAACAACTTTGCAGTCGTCCGGCGGTGTTCTTGACGCGCGGCGAGGGAACGAATACGTTGGATGCAGGTCGAGACTCGTCTTCGGTCCCGCCCGTCACATGCCCACCTGAAAAAGGACCTCGCAGAGTCATGTTTCCGACGAATTCGCTTTCGCGTCGCGGGTTTCTGAAGCGTGCCGCCGTGGCTGGAACGGCCGTGGCTGCACCGTACCTGATTCCTTCGGGAGTGCTGGCCGCACCGGGCCGGCCGGGGGCCAATGACCGGATCGGAATTGCCGGAATCGGCATCGGCCGCCAAGGCAGCGGCCTGGTGGCGCGGGCGGCGGGTCGGCAGGACGTTCGTTTCATCGGCATTGCCGACGTCAATCTGCCGCGGGCCATCGAGACGTCCAAGAAGTACGGCGGCG
>JBDKUC010000467.1:0-10323 GCA_039679885.1 Thermoguttaceae bacterium
GATTCACGAGTTGGTCGTCGATCGAACCTGGGGATAAGGGAGTGGGTAGTGGATAGTGAACGCATGATGCTCTGCCGAACGTCTTCCCCCCGATTCTCTAAGCACTGCCGACTGCCGACTGCCGACTGCCCGCTGACCACTGATCGCTAACCACTGACTACTGACCACTAACCACTATGGTTGAACCGAATCGTCAAGGCGAAGTTTGGGTGTTCGCCGAACAGGAAGATGGCGCGCTGCACGACGTGGCGCTCGAGCTTTGTGGCAAGGCGCGGGAACTGGCCGACCGGCTGGGCGTTCGCACCGGCGCGGTGTTGCCCGGCGCAGGCGTTGGCCCGCTGGCCAAGCGGCTGATCGCCCAAGGCATCGACAACGTGTATCTGGTGGATCATCCGCGGCTGACCAATTACCAGACGCTGCCGTACGCCAACGTGATGACTACGCTGATCGAGCGGCACCGCCCGCAGATCGTCATCGTCGGCGCGACGCCGATTGGCCGCGACATGGCCCCGCGCATTGCTTCGACCCTGCGATCGGGCCTGACGGCCGACTGCACGGACCTCGACATCGCCGACGTCACGGACCCGAAGGCCCAGGTCGAGCATAAGAATCTGCTTTTGCAGATCCGGCCGGCGTTCGGCGGCAACATCATCGCCACGATTGTCAACTACGATCAGTGGCCGCAGATGGCCACGGTGCGCGAAGGCGTCATGCCGCTGAGGCCGTCGAGCAACGGTCACGCAGGGAAGGTCATCGAGGAGAAGGTCGAGATCGACGACGCCCAAATGGCCCTGAAGGTCATCCAGCGCCACATCGAGCCTCGCAAGGTCAACCTGAAGGGCGCTCGAGTGATCGTGGCCGGCGGCGGCGGCATCGGCAGCAAAGAAAACTTCAAGCTCATTTACGATCTGGCCGGGGCCATTGGCGGCGCCGTCGGCGCGAGCCGCGCCGCGGTCGATAGCGGCCTGATCGACAAAGAGCACCAGGTGGGCCAGACCGGCACGACCGTCCGCCCTGCCCTCTACATCGCCGTCGGCATCAGCGGCGCCGTCCAGCACCGGGCTGGCATGGAAGAATCGGCCAAGATTATCGCGATCAACACGGATCGCGACGCCCCGATCTTCGGCATCGCCCACTACGGCATCGTCGGCGACTACAAAGAGGTCATCCCGATGATGATTAAGACCATCAAGAAGGAAGCGCGGTAGTCGAGGGTCGAGAGTTCCGAGCAGCACGAGGACGTTTAGCCCCGGCGCTTGTGCCGGGCCAATCGAAACATGGCAAATTACTTTCTCGATAACGACGACATTCAGTTCCTGTTTGGCCACATCGACGTTGCCGAATTGGCCCGGATCCAGGAGGACGGCTTCGTCCACAGCAACGGCGATCCGGCCGGCTACGGCCCGCACGACGCGGCCGACGCCGTGGACAACTACCGCCGCGTGCTGGAGATCATCGGCGAAGTGGCCGGCGAGGTGGTTGCGCCGAACGCCGAGCAGGTCGACCGCGAAGGGAACACGCACAACGACGATGGGACGGTGACGCTCCATCCCCTGGTGCAGCAGAACCTCGAACGGCTCACGCAAGCCGACATGATGGGCTTCACGCTGCCCCGGCGTTTCGGCGGCCTGAACTGCCCCTGCCTCGTTTACACGATGGCCACGGAGATGATCAGCCGGGCGGATACCTCCCTGATGAACATGTTCGGGTTGCAGGGCATCGCCGAGACGATCAACGCTTTCGCCACCGAGGAGATCAAGGACGAGGTGCTTCCGCGATTCTGCCGTGGCGAAGTGACCGGGGCGATGGTCCTCACCGAGCCCGACGCCGGCAGCGACCTGCAAGCGGTGCGCCTCCGCGCGTTCCAGGACGAGCAAGGCAACTGGTACCTCAACGGCGTCAAACGATTCATCACCAACGGCTGCGGCGAGATTCTTCTGGTCCTCGCCCGGAGCGAGCCGGAAATCAGCGACGGCCGCGGTCTGAGCCTGTTCATCACCGAGCGTTCGGAGCGGGTGAAGGTTCGACATTTGGAAGAAAAGCTTGGCATCCACGGCTCGCCCACCTGCGAGTTGGTCTTCGACAACATGCCGTGCCGCCTGATCGGCGAGCGGCAGCGAGGGCTGATCACCTACGTGATGGCGCTGATGAACGGCGCCCGGGTGGGCATTGCGGCCCAGTCGCTCGGCGTGGCCGAGGCCGCGTTCCGCCTCGCCCGCACGTACGCCAAGACCCGGCAGCAGTTCGGCGGCCCGATCGAGCGGCTTCCGGCCGTGGCAGAACTGGTCACCGACATGAAGATCGACATCGAGGCCGGCCGGGCCCTGTGCTACGAGACCGCCCGAGTGTGCGATCACGAGAATAACAACCTCCGCATCCTCGAGATGCACAGCCGCGGACTGATCAAGCTGGACAAGGAGGAAGAGAAACGCCGGAAGCAACTCTCTCGCTCGTTCAAGCGGCTCAACGGCATGTTGACCCCCATGAGCAAGTACTACTGCTCGGAGATGTGCAACCGCGTGACCTACAACGCCATCCAGGTGCTCGGCGGGTCGGGGTTCATCAAGGACTACGCGGCCGAGCGTTACGCCCGCGACGCCCGGATCACGACGATCTACGAAGGCACGAGCCAGTTGCAGGTCGTCGCGGCGGTCCGTGGCGTTGCCTCGGGGTCGTTGGACAATTGGGCCGAGGAGCATGAGAAGCGGGTCTACGGCGATCCGTTGCTCGACGGCCTGAAGGAGAAGCTGATCGACGCCCGGAAGCAGATCAACGAGGCCGTGGCGTTTGTCAAGACGAAGGGTCCGTCGCAACTGGACGTCGCCGGCCGCAAGCTGGTTGACTCGGCCCTGACCGTGGTGATGGGCCACCTGCTCCTGGGTCAAGGCGCGGCCGACGAGCGGAAGAAGCGGGTCGCCCGGCGATTCATCGAGCGGGACCTGGCCGTGCTGCGGATGAACTGCGAGCGGGCGCTGGCCGCCGACAACTCGGCGCTGGACGAGTACGGCCTGCTTGCCGGCCCCGTGCCTGCCGCAGGCTAGCAATTCGCGCCTGGCGAGTCGTAGGTTATGCTTCAGCATAACATCTGGCCGAGCCGGCGGGTGTTATGCTAAAGCATAACCTACGGGGCTACGGCGCAGCAGCGCTGCCGGGTTCGGATTCCGAGGGGACGCCGCATTTCCCAGCGGTGAGGCAGGCGGATGTTGACCGGCCTGCGTACAATGGGTGCGGTAGTTGCCCGACTCTTTTTTTGCGCCCCTTGATCTCCGTGCCTCCCTGGTGCATTCCCATGAGTGCTTTTGCAGGCAAGATCGGCCTGGTGATGGGCGTGGCGAACGACCGCAGCATCGCCTGGGCCATCAGCCAGGCGGTCGCGGCCGAGGGCGCCGAGTTGGCCTTCGCGCATTTTCCGAGTCCTTCGAGCGCGCGGAGGGTGCAGGACCTTGTCGCTCCGCTGGCGCCGAAGGTCGTCGAGCCCTGCGACGTGCAAAAGGACGACGACATCGCCCGACTGCTGGCCCAGGTCCGCGACATCTACGGCCGGCTCGATTTCCTCGTCCACTCGATCGCCTTTGCTCCGCCGCATGAGTTGCGGCAGCCGTACGCCCAGATGAGCCGCGCCGGCTGGCATCTGGCGATGGATATCAGCGTCTATAGTCTCGTGGCCGCGAGCCGGGCCGTTGCCCCGCTGATGACTGACGGCGGCTCGATCCTGACGATCAGCTACTTCGGCGGCGAGAAGGTCGTGCCGGGCTACAATGTCATGGGCGTCTGCAAGGCGGCCCTCGAACATAGCGTCCGGCACCTTGCCTGGGACCTCGGCCGGCAAAACATCCGCGTCAACATCCTGAGCGCCGGCCCGATTCGCACGCTGAGCGCCAGTGGAATTCCCGGCTTCGAGGAGTTGCGGCAGCACGCCGCGCAAAAATCGCCGCTGGGCCGGCACGTCGAATCCAACGAACTTGGCGGCACGGCCCTCTATCTGCTTGGCGAGCAATCGAGCGGCGTGACCGGGGAAACCGTCCACGTCGACTGCGGCTATAGCATCGTCGGATTGTGAGGCGCTTCCAGCGTGTTGCTGGGCGACGGGCCCTGCAAGGCCGCGGCTGACGCTTGGATCGGCAGGCTCACGCCGTTTCAAGCCGCGCCACCTCGAACGGCGTCTGAAGCGCTCATCGTCGGCGGGCAACGCGACCGATGACGAGCGCGATCGCTCCGCAGGCCAGCAACACGAGCGCTGCCGGCTCGGGCACAGCGGCGTCTGGCGCCACGCTCTGGATCCATGCGAGCCGGTCGGAAATCCGCGACGCATAGCTTGCGCCCGGCTCGTGATTCGGATCGTACACCCAGGTGGAATGCGCCTCGTCCCAGAGATAAAGGCCCTGGAGGTCGTAGAGCGAGGCGTTGAACCCGGAGCTGCTCGTCCCCGTGCCCGTGTAGCTGAACGGCCCGGTGACGGCCCAATTGATGCCGGCCAGTTTCCACTCCCCTTGCGAGAAGATGAAGACGCCGCCGGAAGAATCGCCTACGGAAAGCGTCGAGTTGTGGAGGCCGTCCGTTGTGAACGCGAAGGTCAGCAGAGAGGTCGAGGAAACGGAGTTGTACGAGTCGAAGCCGTCAACGACGTTTTGACCCCAGCTTTGCTTGCCGTCGCTTGCGCCCCAGTACCATCCGCGCTGGTCGCCGTTCAAGGAGACGGCCGACCCGCGCTGCGTGCCGCGGCCGATGACCGTCAGCGTCTTTCCCACCTCCGAGCCATCGACGGCCGCGTTGTAGAGCGTTGCGTACTTCGGAAAAGTGTAGCCGCTCTCTAGGCTCCAGATCCTCAGATCGCTGCCGGGGTCCGACCAGGAGACGGACGTGTTGACCGGGTACGTGACGCCGCCGAGAACGACGGATGACGATTGAAGTCCGACGTGCTTCGCCGCGATGAAATGCGTCGAGTCGATTGGCGTTGCCAGGAAATCGCCCCACGTGGCTTCGAGGTTCCAGGCGGCGAGGCCTTCGGACGCCGACGGGGCGCTGAGATTGCGATCGGGACTCGAATAGAGAACCACGCCGCGAGCGTCGACGACAATGGCCAGAGAGGCTGCGACGCACACGGCCGTAAGGATCAGGGAACGACGAATCCGCCGAGATGGACGAAGTAGACTCATGGTCAGTTGGTCATTGCCTCTGGAAAGTAGGTGGCGTTCAGCTTACCGCAGCGTTGCACAAAACGCAAACAAATCGGCCCGCACGACAAAAGGGCTGCCAAGTCGCTATTGTACTCTTCGTGCTCCGCGTGAAGCCATGTCACACATGCGGGATCGTGGCCATTTCCTCACGCGGAGCGTGAGGAGTGCATTCGGGGATCGTTAATGGCCAGACACTTCGGCCGAATTGGGCAAGGTTGGCTCGCGGTGTTTCGCCCACGTGAGGGCAGCCATCAGCCCGGCGCATGCGAGGCCCCACTGCCAGACGTAGCCGTAGCAGAGCGCGTAGAACGCGAGCTTGAGGTACTCGGTCGCCACGTCTACGAGTCCGCGCTCGTCGAGCCACCAACAGGCCATATCGAACTGGGCGGACGGGGCCGATACAAACCGCACTTGGCCGGCGCGCTCGCCCAGCGCGCGGCTGAACGCCCAGCGACTTCGCCGCGTGTGGTAATCGCTTGTCACGACCAGGACTCGAGCGTTTGGGCGACTGCGAAGAAAGACGGCCAACGCGCGGGCTTCATCGTAGGTCGTGGCCGCCTGACCGGGCAGGATCGTGACCTGAGCCGCCGGGGCTCGTTTCTTGATCACCCGCCGGTTGATTTCATGGTAGGGCGACCGGAGGCCTTCGATGATGTCCGGCGTCCGTTCCACTTCCGCGATCAGCACTCGGTTCGCCCAATGGTCTTTCACCAGAGCGGCGGCCACGAAGGGGCGAGTCGCTTCTTCACCGTTGAGCACCATAACGTAGTCGGCCCGTTGGGGCCGCGTGCCCACGTCCAGCCATTGCGCCGCGCCGCGCAACAAGGGGGCGCGGAACGACCACAGCAGCGTCATCGCAACCGCGAGCAACAAGAGTCCGCCGCATCGTCGGCGTCCCCGGAACCCGCATCTTTTTCCGGCGAATGTGTCCATGGTGTAGCTGCGATTCGTAGCTGTGCGCATCCTGCCGCTGCCCCAAGACCTAAGACCCAAGACCCAAGCTCCGCCTCATGTCCCGAAAGTCGCGTTCGTAATGGTCCGCGCTCGCTTGCTCCGGTTGCACGACGCGGCCGCCGCCGAGCCACCCTTGAAGCCGTATGAGCCAGGCGATTCCAAATTGCCGAAAGCCGGCGCGGCACTGCCACCAGTTCGTTTCGTTGAAGCGGCGGTCACGGAGTGGGCGGATCCACACCCGCGCCGATTGCGAAGGAGCAAGTGCGGCGTCCAACGCATCGCGCAGGTGGGCGCTGTGAAAGGCGGAGCAAAGCAGCAGGACTCGAGCGTCGCGATGATCGCGTAACCAGACGCCCAAGGTTTGGGAGACGGACCAATCGCTGTCGCCGTTGCCCGACACGGTGACGATTGCACTAGCCGGCACGCCGCGGCGGGCGAGCAGGCTCTGCTCTGACTGGCCGAACGGCGGCAACGCGCCGACCTCGGTCAAACGACTCTTTCCTGCCCCGATCAGTAGGAGCCGGCAATGGCCATTTTCGCCAGCCAGGGTGGTCGCCACATCGTAGCACCGATCGCCGTCGGGGCCATAAACGCCGGTGATGATGCCGATGTAGTTGAAATCATTGCTCGCTTGCTCGACGATCAACGGCCGGGCCACCGCCCGAAACAACGGCGCGTGCAGAAGCCACGCGGCCCCGACGAGGACCACGATCGCAACGACTCGCCACTTCCACGTTGCCTTCATTCCTGGATAGCCCGCATTTCTCGCCCACTCGGGGCAAACTCAGCACAAGGTGTCAGGAGCACAGACATTCCTGTCTGTCCCGAATTGCCGCGAACTGCTGGACAGGCAGGAACGCCTGTCCTCCTGCCGTGAGAATGCGGACTAGCCCGCATTTCTCGCCGGACATTCCCTTGCTTGCGCGTCGGGCTGGTATTTGCCTCAGCGTCTGATTGTACTTCAGGCGGCCACCCGCGGATACGACGCGGCGGGTCGGTCGTCGAGCAGGCTGAGCAGATAACGGCCGTAGCCGTTGTGGAACTGGGCGGCCAGCGATTCCAACTGTCCGGCGTCGATGAAGCCCTTGTGGAAGGCGATTTCTTCGAGGCAGGCGATCTTCAGGCCCTGGCGTTCTTCGATGGTCCGCACGAAGTCGCCCGCTTCCAACAGCGAGGTCTCCGTGCCCGTGTCGAGCCATGCGAAGCCGCGGCCGAGGGACTCGACGAAGAGCCGTTCTCGCTGCATGTAGACTCGATTGACGTCGGTGATCTCGAGCTCGCCGCGTGCCGAGGGCTTCAGTCCGGCCGCAATGTCGAGCACCTGGTTGTCGTAGAAATAGAGCCCGGTGACGGCCAGATTCGATCGGGGATGTTTCGGTTTCTCTTCGATCGACACCGCCCGGCCCATGGAATCGAGCTCGACGACGCCGTATCGCTCCGGGTCTTTCACTCGATAGGCGAAGTTCGTCGCGCCATCGGGGCGAGCGACCGCACGATCGAGGCTCGCCTGAAAACCCTGTCCATAGAAGATATTGTCGCCGAGGATCAGGGCGACGCGGTCGTTGCCGACGAACCGCCGCCCGATGAGAAACGCTTGGGCGAGCCCCTTCGGCTCCGGCTGGACGGCGTAGGAGATCGACGTGCCGAACCGGCTGCCATCGTCGAGCAGCCGCTGAAAGCCGCCGATGTCCTGCGGCGTCGAGATCACGAGAATGTCCCGGATGCCGGCCAGCATGAGCACCGACAGCGGGTAATAGATCATCGGCTTGTCGTAGACCGGCAACAGTTGCTTGCTCACGGCTCGGGTGATCGGATAGAGCCGCGTGCCCGACCCGCCGGCCAACACGATTCCCTTCGAGACGAGGCTTGGATTCTGCATGGCTTCGATCCTGTCGTGCTCCTCACGCTCCGCGTGAGGTTCGGGTGATCTCGCACTCCTCATGTTTCTCACACCGAGCTGATTGCGGCATGTTCTCCGGGCCGTGCTGCCCGAGCCTCACGCGGAGCGTGAGGAGTACTTTATGTCAAACCCAATCGCTCGCGCTGGTATTCGCCGCTCGCCGCCCGGGCGACCCACTCGGGGTTGTCCAAGTACCATTGCACGGTTTGACGGATGCCGGAATTGAAATCATGTTCGGGTTGCCAGCCCAGTTCTCTCCGGATCTTGCTGGCGTCGATCGCGTAGCGGCGGTCATGCCCCGGCCGGTCGCGGACGAACTCGATGAGCGACTCGCAAGGCGCGTGGGGCAAGCCGGGCCGCAGCTCGTCGACGATGCGGCAGACGGTTCTCACAATGTCGATGTTCTTCTGTTGGCAGTTGCCGCCGATGTTGTAGGTCTCGCCAGGCTGGCCCGTCTTCAACACCCGCCAGAGCGCCCGGCAATGGTCCTCGACATAGAGCCAGTCGCGGACGTTCTGTCCATCGCCATAGACGGGCAGCCGCTTCCCCTCCAGGGCGTTCAGGATGATCAGCGGAATCAGCTTCTCGGGGAACTGGCACGGCCCGTAGTTGTTTGAGCAGTTGGTGACCAGCACCGGCAGGCCGTAGGTGCGGAAGTACGCCCGGGCCAGATGGTCGGCCGACGCTTTCGACGCCGAGTAGGGCGAACTTGGGTCGTAGGGGCTTTCTTCGGTGAACAGGCCCGTCGGACCCAACGAGCCGTAAACTTCGTCGGTCGAAACGTGCAGGAAACGGAACTGCGACTTCCGTTCGGCGGACAGCTTGGCGACATACCGCCGCGCGGCGTCAAGCAGTTGGAACGTGCCTACCACATTGGTGCGGACGAACTCGCCCGGCCCATCGATCGAGCGGTCGACGTGCGACTCGGCTGCGAAATGGACGATGGCCGTCGGCTCCTGCTCCGCCATCAGCCGCTCGACCGCCACGGGGTCGGCGATGTCGCCGCGGATGAAGACGTAGCGAGGGTGCCCCGAGACGGATGCCAGCGAGTCCAGGTTTCCGGCGTAAGTCAGCTTATCGAAGTTGACCACGCGGCACTTTTCGTCGGCAATCGACCGCCGGACAAAACAACTGCCGATGAAACCGGCCCCGCCGGTGACAACAATCGTGTCCATGGGCATCCGTTCCCGTGAGCCAAGCCGCCAAGATACCCCCTCCTAGGGTACGCTGCCACGGTTATACCGCTCTGGGCGAACCCGGGCAAGACGAAGTTCTCGTCGAAGGAGAACATGGGAATCGTCGGCGCTTTGGGCTAGAATCGCTCGGAAGAAGGACTTAGGACTTAGGACTTAGGACTTAGGTCTTAGGTCTTAGGGCTTAGGTCTTGGACATTAGCGCTTAGGTGGTCCCAAAACCTAATACCTAAGACCTAAGCCCCAAGTCCGTGAAACGTCCTGCCGCTGGCGGTGTCTATATTTCAATGGAACGTCTCACACCAGAAGCCGTCACGCGACTGTGGGACGAGCGTGGGCCGGCACTCGTGCTCTACGCCCGGCAGTGGTGCGATGCGCCTGAGGACGTCGTTCAAGAGGCGTTCCTGTTGCTGGCCCGGCAGGCCGTTGCACCGGGGAACCCGGTTGGTTGGCTTTACCGCGTGGTGCGGAATGGGGCGATCAACGCGGCCCGATCACACCGGCGTCGCTCGCGGCGCGAGGCAATCGTCGCCTTGCGGCGGGCGCCTTGGTTCGAAGCTGCGGACGGGGACTCGCTCAACGCGGCGGAAGTCACCGAGGCGCTCGCTCGACTGCCGATCGGCCAACGGGAGGCGATTGTCGCCCACCTTTGGGGCGGCCTGTCATTCGAGGAAATCGGGCGTCTGTGCGGCAGTTCCGCCGCGACGGTCCATCGCCGCTACCATCGTGGGCTGGCCGCCTTGCGAGAAAGGTTCGAAGAACCATGTTCGATCAAGACCAAGAAGACTTGAAGGCGTTCGAGGCCCGGCTCGCGTCGCTGCGACCGCGGAGCATTGATCTCCCCTCGCCCTTTGAGAGAGGGGACGATCGTCTCCTCTCGCCACTGGCGAGAGCGAACGGGGGTGAGGGCGACAGTCTCCCCTCGCCTTCCGGGAGAGGGGCCGGGGGTGAGGGCAGCGACCATCTGCTCGAACCGGCCCTCACCCAAGCCCACTCCCAAAGGGAGAGGGGACCTGAGAGACAATCCCTCTCCCAAGGGGACAGAGGACAATAACGGCCGGCCGTTTCTTTGGCGACGACTCGAATGGAGAGGGGGCAT
>JBDKUC010000103.1:0-7270 GCA_039679885.1 Thermoguttaceae bacterium
CTGTCGCCGAGGCTAATGCCTCGGCGACGCCGGAGATGGTTTGCTTCAACAATCGGCCTTTGGCTGATTGCTTACTTGCGCTTCCGCCATGCGTAAGCAGCCAAGCCCATCAGGCCAGCGCACAACAGAGCCAAGGTCGAGGGCTCCGGAACGCCCTGGGTGACGGTGATCGCTTCGCGCGCCGAGCCACTGGTGCCCAAGGCGACCGTGGAAATGGCGGCGTAATTGGCGCCAGCGTCCTGCCACTTGATCGTGCTCCAGCCCTGCTTGACCCACAAGATGGCCAACGCGGAGCCAACAGGGAGGTTGTCGCCGCTGTCGCCGTTGTACCAGCTGTCGCCAATCGTCGTGTAGACGTTGTTCAAGGCGATTTGGCCGGAACGATACGCGGGGGTCGAGCCGTCGGCCAGCTTGCCGGTCTGGGCGTCGAACATGATGCCTGTCGAGTTAGCGCCGCCACCAAGAGTGGCGCTCTTCCACAGGCTCGCGGTGGTGCCTGGGACGTAGAAGCCGGTGTCGGCGAACCACTCTCCGCCGGACAGCAGCGTCACCATGTCGGTGGAACTGGCATTGCCAGAAATAGCGGTGATATCGAGTTCCACCTGGTCGAACGTCCCGTACCCGTTCGTGGCGGTGCCAATAACCTTGGCCGCAACCGTCACCGGTCCCGTATTCGTTGTGGTGATGGGGTCTGCGCTCGCCACGGACGTGCCAAGCAGTGCGAGCACTGCCAGCAGCATTACAACTCGCTTCATGGGGTAGCCTCCTTGGAGAAGTAGAAAGGTGAAAGACAAAGAACACTTACTCAATTCACGGTCCATGTTCTAGTTTTTTCCCCTCTCACCGGGAGAGGGTTAGGGTGAGACACACGCCCGGCGGCCCGAACGGCATCTGGCGCGTTGGCCGCCCTCACCCCCGCCACGGCTCCCGCCGTTAGCCGGCGAAAGCGTGCGGCGGTTCACTGCTTACTTTCGCTTCCGCCAGGCGTAAGCGATCAGGCCAGCCAAGCCGGCCGTCAAAAGGGCCAACGTCGACGGTTCGGGCACCGCGCCCCCCATTGCATGGGCGGAGGTAGCACTGCCAAAGCCCGCAAACGTCTTGCCGAGGTTGCTCAACAACATGGCCAGGTCGTCGTTGTTGACCTTGCCATCATAGTTAAAATCGCCTTGCTGCCAAACGCAGTCGGTTCCGCCGAGAGCCGACAGCAGACGAGCCAAGTCGTCGTTGTTCACCACGCCGCCGAGGTCGGTGTCGCCCGAGAGAGCGACTTTCGCGGTAACCTTGCTCAGGCCGTCATCGTTGTAGCCGACGACATAGCCCGCCGCCGCGCCAGTCGAGGTGTACATAGCGCTCGAGTGCAGGGTGGAGCGGATCGCGGCCGTCGGCGTAGTGCCGCCGTCGTAGTCGAACACCAGCTGGCCGCCCTGGACGTCGGTGGCGTGGCTCAACAAGTTGCCGTACGCGTTCGAGGTCATCTGGAGCGTTCCGGACTGGACCGTAGTCTTGCCGGAGTACGTGTTGGCGCCGGTGAGGAGGAGCGTGCCGCCCGTCGTGGTGAGCGTGCCCGTTCCGCCGATGGCGCCGGACACCGTGCAGGTGCTATCTTGCTGGAAGACCGCGCCGGAGCCGCTGGTGAGGGTGACGGGGCCGGTGATGGCCGCGGCATTTTGCAGCGTTCCGCCGGAGAAGTTGAAGTTGCTCAGCGTGCCGATCGTGGCGTAACTCGTGGCGAACGTGCCGCCAGCGATGTTGAGGTTGGCAGCGGCGCCATACCGGGCCTGGACGGTGCTGCCTGCGGTGGTCAACGTCAGGACGCCGCCGTTCAAGTTGTACGTGCCATTGCCGGTGGTGCCGTCCGAGGTGGCATATCCGTACAGGAGTTGCCCGAAGGAAACGGACCCGCCATTTTGCGTGAACGTGCCGACTCCGCGGTAACCGAGTGTTGCGGCGCCACTAACGCTGAGCGCGGCGCCGTTGGCGATCGTTACGGTCCCGGTCCCCTTGCTCGTGTCTCCAACGGTCATCGCCGGGAGATAAGCGAGGCCGCCAGACATGTCCAACGTGCCGGTGTACGAGGAGCCCACGGAGAAGCTGCCGCCCGTTTGGTTGAACCAGCCGGAATTGATCGTCATCGAGCCGGGCGCGCTGGTGGCGGCGCCAAGGATCACGGTTCCAGATGTGCTGACGTTGCCGTTGTTCAGGGTCAGAGCCCCCGTGCCAGTGCCACCCGAGCCAAGCTTGATGCCGGTGGCCGAGACCGAGGAACCGTTGTCCACGGTGACGGCGCCATTGCCGACGCTGCTGCCGATCAGGAGTTGACCTGAGGTAACGTTCAGGTTGCCGCCGCTCAGGTTGACGATTCCAGTGCCGCGAGAGCCGACGGTCACACCGCCGACGTTGGTCGCCTCGACAGTGCCGCCGGAATAGACATTCAACGTGCCGCTGGTAACGCCGCTGATGCCGCCTGAGCCGACGACGAGCGTGCCGCCGGAGGACAGCCAGCCGTAGACATCGACTTGGCCGTTCGTCGTGGCCGAACCGCTACTGTTGTAGCCGATGTACGTCGGGCCCAACGTCTTGACGCGCGAGCCGTAGTTGAGAGTCAGCGTGCCGCCGTTGCCGTTCCAGCCGACCGCCAACTGGGCTGGCGTGTCATAAGGATTATCGCTGAGGTACGCGGACAGGGTCACGGAGTAGCCGGCGATATAGGCGGCGTCCGTCGAGCCTGGATACCAGCCGGAGCTCCAGTTTCCGGCGTTCTCGTAAGTGTTGTCGATGGAGCCCACGAAGTTGTCTGGCGTTGCGGCCAACGCTGCGCCCGCAGTGAAGGCGAGCGAAGTCGCAAGAGCCAAAAGCAAGAATATGAGAGTCTTTCTCATAAACACAGCCTCCCTAACGTTGCACAAAGTAGTAAACGGAAGTTGACGGAAACACTGCTGCATTGATTGCAGCGTTAACGCGTGAATCTAGGACACCTCCTTTCCGCTACGCTACTCTGTGCTTGCCCCTCTAACCGATATCGCCAGGCATTGAGTGAAGGCCACCTTGCCATGACTCATCGCCAATGCTCACCAAATCGCTATGATGGTACGCTTTCCATCCGTTTTAGGCAATAGTGGAGGCCATCTCTAGCATCCAGCCAATAGTGAAACAGAACACAGGTAAAATGTCAAGCAAGAATACAAGAAAATCGGATTGAGCAAGATCTAGGGATTGCGCGACCTCGATGCGTCCGGCATAATGACCCTTGCGAGCGGCATTCAATGTCACCAAACGAGCGGAGACAGCCACCAGATGGGGTGGGTTAGCGGAACTCATCGACTGTCTTCACGCATCCAGTCGGGGACCATTTGGACTTTGCCCTCGCGGTTGATGACGGCGAGGGTGGTGAGGCCTGTCGTCAGCAGTTCGTTGCCGCGAAAAAGCTCGTAGCGGTGCTCGATCTTGGCCGTTGTGACGCGAACGATGGTGGTGCGGAGCTTCAGAAGGTCGTCATAGCGGGCTGGGCGGTGGTAGCGACATTCGGCCTTGACGACGACGATGAGCAGACCATCCGCTTCCATCTGGCGATAGTTGCCGCCGGCCGCCCGAAGAAGTTCGGTCCGCCCGATCTCGAAGTAAGTAAAGTAGTACGCGTGATGGAGAAACCCCATCGGATCGGTCTCTTGATAGCGCACACGCAGTTCAATTTCATGTTGCCGAATCATGGTCGCTGCTTCCCAAGCACCCTCCCAGGTTGTATAGTTGCTTAGCGCGTACCGCTGGGAATTCAAAGAGGAATCGAGATTGCCCAATGGCCTTCGACCAATCCGCCGGTGTCGACTACGCCACCATGCGTGGTCGGAACTATCCAAGTATCCGGCAGTTTACGGTATTCCTCGAGAACAAGGTAGGGAAGCTGCTCGAAGTCATCCGGCGGTTCGAGGGGAGTCGCGTGCGGATCGTCGCGCTCTCGATCAGCGATACGGCCGAGTGTGCGTTCGTGCGATTCCTATTAAGCCATCCCGAGCAAGGGCGGGAGATTCTCGAGCGCGCCGGGCTGGCGATCGTCGAGAGCGATCTGATTGGCGTGGAACTGCCCGTGGGGCATCAAGCGCTACTGGATGTCTGCACGGCCCTGTTGCAGGCCGAAGTGAACATCGTGCAGGCGTATCCGCTTCTGGTCCGCCCGCGAGGTCAAGCGGCGGTAGCCCTGATGGTCGACAACATCGAGATCGCTCAAGAGACGTTGGCGGCCAAGGGGTTTTCGATGATCACCGAAGCCGATCTCCAAGAGGAGCAGGAAAACGGCTAGTCGGCCAGTTCCTTGGGCAGCTCTTGGATGCCTCGGATGGTCGCCCGGACGATTTGCTGCCACGGTGTTGCGACGATTGACCAGCGGCCATCGGCTTCTTTGACGGCAAAAACCGCTAGATGGCTTTCCTGGGAGAGTCTTTTCAGGAACAGCTCTGGCACGACGGGCTGGTCCCCGAGCCAGACTTCGACCGCGGCGCCGGCGGGCTTCGAGTCCCAAAGTCGTGCGAACAGCGCGGCCATGCTCGGAGACGGCAGTTCGGCCGCAGCGATGGTCGAACCTGCAGCGGTCGCCAGCACTGGCATGAGGCGAGCCGGGTGGGATGGTAGACGAGTTGGCGGCGCATCGGTGGCGGCCGTGCCTTGCCCGGCGGACGAGTCGGGCGGCGTTTCTGTCGACGAGGCGTCCTCGTAGGTGGGAATGCGGAATCGCGAGCCGCATTCGGGACATTCGCCGGCACGGCCTTGAAGGGCGGCGGGGCCGAAGAGCCGGTGACCGTTGGGACAAAGAAACTCGATTTGCGGCTCTTTCTGCGAGCCTCCGGTCAGGGCTGGCGGCCTCTTGCCGACGACGTCCGAATCGGTGAACTCGGGGTGAGAGACGCCGGAGCCGGAGGCCTCGGAGATGTCGGTCTCGGCGGCGTCGGGAACGCGGAACTTGATGCCGCAGCGAGGGCACTTTGCCGCCCTGCCTGCCTGCTCCGCAGGGCATCGAATCCTGTGGCCGTTCGGGCAGAGAAATTCGATCACGGGGGCACCTCGGAGCGTCGTTGATCAACTTCCGCTAGTGCAGTGTCTCGCAAATAACCGTATGCATTTTGGGCAAATCAGGGAGTCGGGCGCCATGTCCCACGCTTGCCTTGGGCATGATTCGACGGCGAACATGCTTGCTGTCTCGCTGCGCTCGCTTAGCACGCATGGCACCCATCAATCACGACTTGTGTGAGATACTGCACTAGTAGATGGTACCTCACTGGGGCGGGGGAGGCAATCGCGCGGCGGCGATCCTTGACAGCCCTACGGCGTATGCGAAACTAAGGAGGGAACGAAGGCCCTCATCTCCCTTGGCCGCCGCAGCAGTTTCGAGCAAGAGGTCCTGAGAAACGGACGAGCCGAAAAGGCCGTCCGCGTGGCGCGAACATGGCGATTATTGTTGTATGCACCGGATGCCGCAAGAGTTTTAAGGTCAGCGACAAGTTCGCCGGCAAGTCGGGACCCTGCCCAAACTGCAAGAAGACGCTGCAGGTGCCGGCGAAAGGGGAGGAGGTCACGGTCCACGCGCCCGAGGCGTTCGCGGGCGGCGGCCGTTCGGCGAGCGGCAAGCTGATTATCAAGCCGATCTCGCGGGTTGAGGCGAAGATCCGCCCGATCGTCATTGCGATCGCCGCGGTCGCCGTCGTGCTCGTGCTGTTGGGGACGTGGGTTGCGGGTCGAAATGCGAAGCTGTTCGACGGCACGCCTGGCCTGCTTGCGGCCGGCGTGGGCTTGCTGTTGGTTTCACCGCCCCTGGTGATTGCCGCCTATCGACTGCTCCGCGACGATGAGTTGGAGCCGTTCAGTGGGCGGTCACTGTACATCCGATCGGCCATCTGCAGCATCGGTTACGTCGCACTCTGGGGCGTGTTTGCGATGGTTTCCTCGATGGGGTTGATCACCGGCGACGTCTGGAATTGGGCTTTTGTGCTGCCGCCATTCATCCTGGTGGGCGGGGCCATTGCGTTCGCGTCGCTCGACCTGGAATTCGGGAACGCCCTGTTCCATTACAGCTTCTATCTGCTGGCCACACTCGCCTTGCGCTGGGCGGCCGGCATGCCGTGGACGTGGAACGCGTGATCGGACGACAGACGATTGCGGGGACTGTCCCTTTTGCTCCGGGGCGCGACCACCGGTCGCGGCTTGATGATGGCGGCTGACGGTCACGACCGCCGGCCGCGGCTTTATGGGGCGCGGCCACCGGTCGCGGCTTTATGGGGCGCGACCACCGGTCGCGGCTTTGTAGATGAACGAGATTCTCGACATTCCGGAAGTGATCGCCCTGGACGCCCGTCGCGGCTTGGTCCGTATTCCGCCGGAAAGCGACGTTCCGCTGACGCCGCGGGTGCGGCAGTTGATCGACACGGCCGAGTTTCGGCGTTTGTCGCGAATCAGCCAGCTCGGCCTCGTCTCGATGGTCTATCCGGCGGCCCTGCACACGCGGTTCGAGCACTGCCTGGGCGTGTATCGGCTGGCGCTGCTCTATCTGCGGCAGCTCGCGCACGATGAACGGTTCACGAGGACCGTCGGCCGCGAGGAGGCCGAGACGCTCATCGCCGCGGCGCTTCTGCACGACCTGGGCCACTGGCCGTTCTGCCATCCGATCGAGGACATGCGGCTGCCGAGCGTGCCGAGCCACGAGCTGTTCGCCAACAGCTTCCTCTTGGAAGGCGAGATCAGCGACGTGCTGCGGCACGACTGGCAGATCAATCCCCGCGACGTCGTCGCGCTGCTGAGCGAGAAGCCGCGGTCGGCGTCGGGCAAGATCCTGGCCAGCATGCTTTCCGGCCCGATCGACATCGACAAGATGGACTACCTGTATCGCGACAGCCTCCACGCCGGCGTGCCCTACGGCCGTCACTTCGACCAGCAGCGACTCCTCGGCAGCCTCTGCCTGAACGAAGCCGGCAACGGGCTGGCCGTCACCAACAAGGGCCGCACCGCCGCCGAACTGATGGTCTTCGCCCGCTACGTCATGTTCAGCGAGGTCTACTGGCACCACAGCGTCCGCGCCGCCACCGCCATGCTTCAGCGGGCGTTCTACCTGCTCCACGGATCGCTTGAACTGGACGCCCTGTTCCGCATGAGCGAACACGAGATGATCGACGAGCTGCGGCGCACGGCGGTCGGCGGGCCAGCCGAGGAATTGTTGCGGGGGCTGTTTGGCCCTACGCGGCAACTCTACAAGCGGCTGGCGCAGTACAACTTTCTGGAAGAGCGGGAG
>JBDKUC010000229.1:0-5364 GCA_039679885.1 Thermoguttaceae bacterium
TAAGCGAGCGCAGCGAGACAGCAAGCATGTTCGCCGTCGAATCATGCCCACGCAAGCGTGGGACATGGCGCCCATTCGTCCTGAATGATGCAACATACAGACCGTCATTTCTGAGACAGTACACTAGATACTGATGGAATTTTCCCATCGGTCGCCGCGGATGTGTTATCTTGGTCAGGGCATTACGCCTCTGAGGCTGGCGTCGCCGACTCTGCCTCTGCCAAGGAGAAAACCATGCCGCGAGCCTATCGTCCGTGGGCCGTCCTGATCGCACTGATGGCCATCGGCCTCGCGCCGGCCCTTTGCCCGGCCGAGAAGCCCGAGGTGAAACGCCGGCCGGCCGCCTGGGCGCAGAAGATCGAGCGGACCGGGCTCTCGAACTTGCATAAGATCGCCGACGGCCTCTACCGCGGCGCGCAGCCGACGGCCGAAGGGATCAAGGAACTCGAGAAGCTGGGCGTCCGAACGATCGTCAACCTCCGCTCGGCCCACTCGGACCAGAGCATCTTGGGCAGCTCGGCGATCCGCGTCGAAAACGTCCCGACAACGCCGTTGAGCCTCGACCAGGAGGACGTGGTCCGATTCCTCCGCATTGCGACCGACAAGAAGCGTCAGCCCCTCTTCGTCCATTGCCAACACGGCGCCGACCGCACCGGAGCGATGTGCGCGGCCTACCGCGTCGTCGTTCAAGGTTGGACGAAGCGGCAAGCGATCGACGAGATGACGAACGGCGGCTTCGGGTTTCACTCGACCTGGACCAACCTGCCCGACTTCATCGAGCATCTTGATGTCGAGAAGGTCAAGGCGGAGTTGAAACGGAGAGAGGGTGGCACGCCCTGAGGAACGAAGGGCGTGGAGCGAAAGAATGTACGTTACCCGGCGTCGAACAACGGCAGCTGTAAGCGGCTCGCGGCAGTTCAGCCTACGGAGCCTGATGGTCTTTGTGACCGTCTGCGCCGTCTACTTCTCTCAGTTCGCACTCGCTTGGGTTCATGACGGTGACGGAAGGGCTTGGCGTTTCGCGGCAACGATCGGTATCGCGTGGGCTGTATTGACTTGGTTCTATCTTCACCACCGCCTGATCGGCCCACTCTGTGTTCAGTGTGGGACTCCGGCGACGTTCGCACTGCTGATGTTCTTGAGCGGCGAGGGATGGCTCGAAATCGTTGTTACATCAGGAATCGTCTGTTTCGCCACCAACCTGGTTTGCTTTCCATTCGCCGTGATGCTGATGGCGATGCGATGGAGCCGGCGCACGATCAGCAAGGAGAAGCAAGAGCCAACTTAGCCGCATGCTTCGCCGTTCAGCCCTTGTCCTCTCCCCACACTTGCACCAGCGAAACCAGCCACTCGACCGACTCGGCCATCTCGTCGAGGCAGGCCCATTCCAGCGGCGAATGCGGATTGTGGCTGCCGCAGGAGAGGTTCGGCGTCGGCAGGCCAAGCTCCGTGAGCCGCGAGCCGTCGGTGCCGCCGCGGACGATCGTCCGCTTCGCCTCGCGGCCGAGCCGACGCAGGGCTTCTTCGGCGTAGGTTGCCGCCCGCGGCTCTCGGGCGAGCCCTTCGTCCATGTTGCGATACTGCCGTTCGATCGCCACGTCGATCTGCGAGCCGGGATACTCGCGCATCGACGCCGCGGCAATCTCGCGCAACCGGTCGGCCAACTCGGCGAGCTTCTCGGCGCGGAAATCGCGAAGCAGAATCTTGAGCTTCGTCTCCGCTACGCCGCCGGCAACGTCATACGGATGCAGGAAGCCTTCCCGCCCGTCGGTCGTCTCTGGCGAGAGGCACTTCTTAGGCAGCCGGGCGACAAAATCCGCAGCCACCTTCACGGCGTTGACCATCCGACCCTTGCCGATCGACGGGTGGATGTTGATCCCATGAATAGTCACGACCGCCTGATCGGCCGAGAACGTCTCGACGTCGATCTCGCCGCTGGCGTGCCCATCGAGCGTGTAGCACGCCACGGCGGCGATATCGGCCAGGTCGAGCTTGTCGACGCCGCGGCCGATCTCCTCGTCGCAGGTGAAGCAGATTCGCACGGGGCCATGCGGAATCTCGGGATGCTCGACCAGCCACGCGGCCGTCTCCATGATGATCGCCACGCCCGCCTTGTCGTCGGCGCCAAGCAAGGTCGTGCCGTCGGTGGTAATGACCGTCCGGCCTCGCAGGGAATCAAGCTCCGGGTTATCAGCGACGCGGATCATTCGGCTGGCGTCGCCCGGCAGGCGGATGTCGCCGCCGGCGTAGCCGCGAATGATCTGCGGCTTGATGTTGGCCCCGCTGGTTTCTGGCGACGTATCGACGTGGCTGCACAGGGCAATCGTCGGCGCGTCGGCCCGCTTGATCGTGGCCGGGACGGTGGCCATTACGATGCCGTGCTCGTTTTGCCGGGCGTCGGCCAGCCCAAGTGCCTTCAGTTCCCCTGCCAGCAACCGGCCAAGTTCGAGCTGGCCCGAGGAACTCGGATAGCCCTCGGCGTCGTCTCGGGCCGTGGTGTCAATCTGAATGTAACGCAAGAAACGCTGCAACAGGCGGTCAGGATTCATGGTCGTTATGCTCCTGGGGCGATTTGCGGATTTCATCCCCCTATCTTCCCAGAAATGGCTCCGTCTTGGTAGGCTAGGGGCTGCTTCTTTGCGAGACCGCAAGCGGCTCGCCCGCTCACTCCCCACTGCCCACTGCCCACTGCCCACTCCTCCCATGCCCAACTCCGTCCGATACCTGGTCTTCGATGTCGAGAGCGTTGCTGACGCCGCCTTAGTCGCCAAATTGCGTTACGCGGGGCAATCGCTCGAGCCGGCCGCGGCCGTCCGACGCTGGCGGGACGAATTGCTGGAGAAATACGAAAGCGATTTCATCCCCTACAGCTTTCAAGTGCCCATCTCGGTGATCGTGGGCAAAGTCACCGCCGATTACCGGCTCGAAGACATCGTCGCGCTCGACGAGCCGCAATTCCGGCCCCACGTCATTACCGAGAACTTCTGGCGTGGCTGGGAAAGATACCGCCGGCCGACGTTGGTCAGCTTCAACGGCCGCGGATTCGACATACCGCTGCTGGAACTGGCCGCGTTCCGCTTCGGCGTCAGCGTGCCAGGCTGGTTCCAAAACGCGGGCAAGGCGGCCTACGATCAGCCGCGGAATCGCTATAACACGATGGCGCACATCGATCTGTGCGAGCTGTTGACCAATTTTGGCTCGACCCGTTTTACCGGCGGCCTGAACCTGGCAGCGAACATCCTCGGCAAGCCTGGCAAGATGGACGTCCAGGGGGCGATGGTCCAGGACATGTTCGAGGCCGGGCGGCTTGCCGAGATCAACGACTACTGTCGCTGCGACGTGCTCGACACCTACTTCGTCTTCCTTCGCACCCGCGTGTTGCAGGGCCATCTGACCCTCGAGGCGGAACAGAAACTCATCGCCGACACCAGGCAATGGCTCCAGAGCAAGGCGGACGCTTCGGCCGCCTATCGGCTCTACCTCGAGCATTGGGGCGATTGGGTGAACCCTTGGGGCGTTCCAGCGTGAGGTGCAAGCGACCAATGGTCGCGGCTTTACGAGAGAGACGTGCGGCGTCGCACACGGTCGGCCTCCCACTCCTCGCCACCACTAAAACCGCCCTATCCGTCGCCCGCCGCGATTGGTTTTCCCGGACCACGTCGCCCAGCCCCTTGTTCAGGGTTGCCATAACTGCGTAGAATATTCGCAAATTGTTCCGTGTCGACGTCGCCTCTGGCACAAGGAGTCACTCTGATGAACCGTTGGTGTCTACTCGCCATCACGCTGGCCTTTCCAGCAATGCTCCTGGCGCAGGGAAGCAACCCGCCTCCTTATCGGCCGCCCTATGGGCAGCAGCAGCCCGCCAACGCCCAGCCGTATCAGCCGGCCGTGCCGGCGCCGTCGATGACCATGTACGGCGGCGGGTGGGGTGGCTACGGCGGCGGCGCATCGACCGCCGCCGGCTCGGCGATGAACGGCATGTCCAGCGTGATCAGCGCCCAGGGCCAGAAGAATCTCTCGAACTCGGCCGCCGCCATCAACTGGACCCAGGCCGAGAAAAACGAAATTCAAAACCGGCAGCAGTGGACCGACACCTACTTCAACATGCGGGCGACCAATAAGGCGGCCACCGCCGCCGAACGCGGGCCGACGCCCACGATGGAACAGCTCACCCGCTGGGCCAAGCAAGGCGAGCCGAAGCCGCTCAACACCAGCCAGGTGAA
This sequence comes from Thermoguttaceae bacterium, assembly GCA_039679885.1. Classification (GTDB taxonomy): domain Bacteria; phylum Planctomycetota; class Planctomycetia; order Pirellulales; family Thermoguttaceae; genus JAJFUI01. The sequence goes on from JBDKUC010000229.1 coordinate 4,224, forward strand.
CCCCGTCACCGGCGGGCTCAGTTGGCCCAGCGCCTTGCAGCAGCAGGGCTTCGAGACCCAGCGGAATGAAATCGACCAGTTGCTGGCCAAGCAGGCCCGCTACGGCGCCCTCAATTACGCCGACCAAACGAAGGTCCGCCAGAACATCGACACGATGTACGACGAGTTGAAGGAGCAGGTCAAGCAAATTCCGCCGATGGACTACGTCGCGTGCCGCAACTTCCTGCGGAGCGTCAATTACGCCGCGACGAAGACCGAACTGTAAAACTCCCCGAACACACCAGATCTTTGTGAGATAGGAGCCCGCGCATGAACTCGAGAAAACTGGCTCTTCTGGCGGTCGCCATCGCCGGCTTGACATTCGCCGCCTCGGCCGTCCACGCCGGCGAATCGATGGCCACGCTGCTGGAAAATCTGAAATCGGCCGATGAATCGGTCCGCTTGCAAGCCGTCAATCAGCTAGGCGACCAAGGCCCGAAGGCGGCCGAGGCCGTCGGCCCGCTGACCGAATTGCTCAAAGACGGCTCGCTGAAAGTCCGTGCCCACGCCGTCTGGGCGCTCGGCCAAATCGGCGCCGCGGCCAAGCCCGCCGTTCCGGCCTTGACCGAGTTGCTCAAGGATTCCAACGACATCATCCGTGGTCAGGCCATTAAGGCAGTGATGCAGATCCGGCCCGGCCCGCAGGTCATGGTGCCGCTGTGCGTCAAGCTGATGGACGACCCGGACCCAGGCGTTCGCCTGCGTGTGCTCAACGCCATCAGCGAGGTCGGCCCTGACGCGGTGCCCGGCTTGATCGAGGGATTGAAGCACGAGAAGGCAGCCTATTGGGCCTGCATCGTTCTCCGCGACATCGGGCCCGCGGCCAAGGATGCCGTCCCGGCGTTGGTCGAAACGCTGAAGACCAACAAGGATCCCGAGGTCCGCCGCGAAGCCATCCTCGCCCTCGCGGCGATGGACGACGCGGCCCTTCCGGCCGTCGAGCCGATCGCCGCCGCTTTGAGCGATGAACAGGCCCGAACCGCGGCGACCTACGCTCTGGGCCGAATCGGTCACATTCCGGCCAGCGCCGACGCGACGATTCGCAAGAACGCCGCCGGCGATGACAAGGTCCTCGTCATCACGAGCGTTTGGGCGCTGACCC
>JBDKUC010000334.1:0-14775 GCA_039679885.1 Thermoguttaceae bacterium
AGTGCCGCGCAGCGGGCGACCTGGGCGGCCGGCAACAAGAGGTACTGGCTACTGCCCAGCGAAAACGAGTGGTACAAGGCGGCGTATTACAAGGGCGGCGGCACGAACTCCGGCTACTGGCTCTACCCGACCCAAAGCGACAATACGCCAACCTGGGAGTTGAGCACCTCGACAGGGCCTAACCCCGGCGCCAATTCGGGCAATTTCCGTGATAAAACGCACGGTTATTCCGTGACAGGCTCGACGAGCAACGATCCTAGCCAGGACTATCTGACGGATGTAGGGGCATACCCGAATTCGCTCAGTGCCTACGGGACGCTGGATCAGGGCGGCGAGTTGTGGCAGTGGAACGACCAGTTTTACTCCACTTCGTTGCGTTGTGTGCGGGGCGGCTATTGGGGCGACATCTCCGGTCTCCTGGCCTCCTCCTTTCGGGGCATCTGCGAGTCAACGACCGAAGGCAACGATATCGGCTTCCGCGTGGCGAGTGTCGGTGTGCCTGAGCCCAATAGTGTCGCGTTGGTCGTCGTGGGAGGGCTGAGTCTGCTCGGCTACGCTTGGCGACGACGGATGCCGCACAGTCGGCGTCCGGCCATTTTGGCGGCGGTGGCATTTGTCGGGCTGGCTAGCTGCCCCGTCCTGGCCGCCACCTACGTGGCGATCGATCTGAGCCCCAGCGGCTTCGCCGAGTCGGAAGGGTACGGTGCCTGCGGCACTCAGCAGGTCGGCTACGGTCAAACGACGAAGAATAGCGGCACCACGCACGCATTGCTTTGGAGCGGCACGGCAAATAGCGTGGTCGATCTGACTCTCAGCGGCTTCACTCAATCCTATGCCTGGGCGACTAACGGCATGCAACAGGTCGGTAACGGTTATGGCTCGGCCACGGCCGGCAACACCCACGCCATACTCTGGAGCGGCACCGCAGCGAGCGCGGTCGATCTGAACCCAACCGGATTCGATGGGTCGCTTGCTTACGGCATCAGCGGCACGCAGCAGGTCGGCCAGGGCTACGGCACGGCTACGGGCGGCGACCATCATGCCCTGCTCTGGAATGGCACGGCAAACAGTGCCGTTGATATAAACCCCAGCGGATTCAGTTACTCGTATGCCTGGGCCACCGTTGGCACGCAGCAAGTCGGCCAAGGCTACGGGCCGGTCACGGGCGGCAAGTATCACGCCTTAGTATGGGGCGGCAATGCAGCGAGTGCGGTCGATTTGAACCCAGCCGGATTCAACCTGACGGTTGCCTTTGCCACCAATGGCAGCCAGCAGGTCGGCGATGGATACGGCACGCCTACCGGCGGCAACTATCATGCGTTGCTCTGGAGCGGCACGGCAAGCAGCGCAGTCGATCTGAACCCTAGCGGATTCTCCATGTCGGGCGCCACCGGGATCAGCGACACCCAGGAGGTCGGCTACGGTTATGGCACGGCCACGGGCGGCAACTATCATGCATTGCTCTGGAATGGCACCGCAGCGAGTGCGGTCGATTTGAGTCAGTTCCTGCCCGCCGGATTCGTCGAATCTTACGCTAAAGGCATTGATGCGCAAGGCAATATCATCGGGTACGCAGTTGACGCGTCGGGTAATGATCATGCGATTCTTTGGAAGCCCGTCCCCGAGCCCTCCACTCTCGCCTTGTTCGGCGTTGGCGCCCTTGGCCTGCTCCGCTTCTCTTGGCGCCGACGACGTGGGCGAGCACGCTGCCTATCGTAATGGGGATCTAGGCCATGCCGCGAACGGTGGTGTCGCCAGGTCGTCGAAGACGTGCCGGCGTTGACAAACTGGCCGGTGGAACGGCTGCGGTGATGGCTGCTGTAAGTGAGCCGGGCGCAACCGGGGGGGCGTCCTGCGCCAACGGTCGCGGCTTTGTTGGGGGGATCGCGCGTGCAAATTGCACTTTGTGAGAATTCGAGAACGACATGCATACTCACATGCCCGTTCACGGGCATTTCCGCCGCAGGCGGTTTTAGGCCCGTGCTTTAGCACGGGTCTGCTGGCGTGACCGCCTTCCTGCAATTTGGCTGACAGGAGGCCAGAAAACGGGCCCGACGGATTGGCCGAATCGCCCATCCCTTCAACCCGGCGTGAACGCCGGGCCTCGACCGCTTTCGGCGGACAAGGGGCGTAAACGCCCCTGCAGAGCGGAACTTGCACCCGGGGGACCGGGGATTGAAACACTCTCAAATTGCTCTGGACAGCGGCCGGCGGTTTTGAGACACTCCGCGACCTATTCTGGCGGCCGTGGGCGCTTCGGCGGCCCATTGGCGGCTGTCGATTCGTTTCTCATCCTCGAATGGTAGGTTCATCTCATGCCTGCACGAACTGGAAAACGCCTGTTGCTGGCTGCCGCGATGGCCTTGTCGATCTGCGCTCAGCCGGCGGTCTGTTTGGCCATCTGGCCGTTTACCTCCGAGACGAAGGCAGACACCGCTTCGAAGCGGATCAAGCTGACGACGGCGAAGAAGACGCCGTCCACTTGGGACAAGATGACTTCCGCCCTATCGTTCAAGAAATCGCCGCCGAAGAAGCAACAGCCGGTCTGTGCGGTTCCTCGCCAGCCCAAGGTGACGCCCAAGGCGACGCAGTCGAAGTCGTGGTTCGGCTCGTGGTTCAAGTCGTCCGAACCGGCCAAGCCAAAGTCGGTCAGCGACTGGATGGACGGCACAAAGCGCATCGACCCGTGACCGCACGACTTTCGGCTGATCGCAGATGATTGTAACTCGCAGTCGGTGGATTTTCGCGACCTGGACCGCCACGGCCATTGCGGCGGTGTCGCTGGCCGGCTGCACCTCGACGGGCTCGAAGAAACCGACGCCGCAGTACGCCGTCCCCAAGACGCTCGCCTCGCAGCCGAAGAAGGAAGAGTCGAAGGGCATCGGCTCCTGGTTCAAGTCGGAGCCGCAGAAGCCGCCGGACGTGCCGAGTTGGATGGACAGCACGAAACGGATGGAGCCGTAGACCGGACGCGAGCGAGTTCCCGCCACCTCGAAGGTCGAACGAGATGAGGCCGCGCATGATCGCGAGACACGGAAACGTCTTGGCACGCTTCGCGGCCGCTACGCTTGCGGTCGCGACGCTGGCCGGCTGCGCCTCGACCGGCTCGCTCTGGCCATTCGGCTCGTCGCGAGACGAGTCGTTCCGACAGCAGGTTGAGAAAGATCCCTTCCCCAAGGCCAATCAGGTCGGGTTGCAGCAGAAAGACGCGCGTTAAACTCCGCGACACGCTGCCCTGCTTATCCAGATCGCCTGGGGGCTGAGTCCGTTGCCCCCGAATAATCGACATTCTCGTCAAGCCTAGTGCCGATGAACATCCCATAGCCGCTTTGTTGGTCAGGCGTCATTTCCGGGGGGGAATGGGATGAGTTGCTGCCGCGCGATCTTCGTGTCGTTTGCGCTGTTGGCCGCCGGTCTGATGCCAGATCGCGTCAAAGGCGAAGACTACAATCTTGATTCGCTTCGCCTGGGGGCGAATTATCTCCGGTGGCAGCAGCCCAGCGGTGACGGCGCCGCGGCGGCGGCCGCGCCACGCGGCGACGGTCGGACGGCCGTCGGCCCGGCGTTCGGTGACGCGCGACTCGCTCGGCGCAGTGAGCCGGCCTCCGCGGTCCCGGTCGCGCCCGCCCCTAATCCCCAGGGCAACGCGGACCGCGGCAAAGGGGGCAGTCCCATTTTCGCTGACACGAAGATGGGGACAGTCCCCCAGGAGCAGCCCGTCGGAACGGCGAGCGGCGCGCCATCGAGCGTCGAGGGGATGACCCTCGGCGAGCTCGAGGGGATCGCTCAGCGGTGCAATCCGGTGCTGAGCCAGGCGATGGCACGCGTGGAGGCTGCCCGCGGCGAATGGGTGCAGGCGGGGCTCTATCCGAATCCCCGCACTGGCTACGTGGCCAGCGAAATCAACGATGAGCACCAGGCCGGCCAACAAGGCGCGTTTTTTGGGCAGGAGATCGTCACCAACGGAAAGTTGCAGCGCGGACGTGACGCGGCCGCCCAGGCAGTCCGCCAAGCCGAGTGTGCTTTCGAGGCCGAGCGATGCCGGGTGCTGACGGACGTTCGCCGGGCGTTCTACGAAGCCCTGGTCGCGCAGCGCAATGTGGAGTTGACCGGCCAATTGGTTCGAATCGGTCAGGAGGGCGTCCGCGTCGCCGAAAGCCTGTTGCGTGGGAAGGAAGGCAGTCGCGTCGATCTGCTGCAGGCGCGGATCGAGGCCGACTCGGCCCGAATCCTGGCTGAGAGAGCCTGCAACCGGCAGCAAGCCGCGTGGCGCAACCTGGCGGCGGTGACCGGGGCGTGCGACATGCCGCCGGCCCATCTGGCGGGCGACATTCAGGACGGATTGGCGCGGTGGACGTGGGAGGACGCACTGCATCACGTCGTCTGCGATAGCCCCGCGATGGCCGAGGCGCAAGCCGGTGTCGCCCGGGCGCAGGCCGTCGTCGCCCGGGAGTGTGCGGCCCGGGTGCCGAACGTTGACCTTCAGGCGACGGTGCAGTACGACAATGCCACCCGTGATGCGATTGCGGGAATTCAGGCGGGCGTTCCCATCCCGTGGTTCAACCGCAATCAGGGGAACATCCGCCGGGCCGAGGCCGATCTGACGGGGGCTCGGGCCGAGGCCCAGCGTGTGACGCTGGATCTTCAGCAGCGGCTGGCCACCGTTTTCGAGCAGTATCAAAACGCCCGCTACGCGGTGGAAAAATACGCTGGCGAGATTCTGCCGAACGCGCAGAGATCGCTTGATCTGGTGACGTCGGGCTATCGTCAAGGAGAGACGAACTACCTTACCCTTCTGACGGCCCAGCGGACGTTCTTTCAAGTGAATCTTTCGTACGTCGAGGCGATCCGCGACCTCCGGCTGGCAACCGTGGCCATCGAAGGCAATCTGCTTTCCGACAGCCTGCAGCAACGTTGACGCCCGTCGAGCGAGCTGATAGAGTGTCCTTGGCCGCTCGGCCGCTTGTCGCGGCTGCGATGTTATGCTACGGATGTAGGATGGACTTCCTAGTTTTTTGTAGGATGGACTTCCTAGTCCGTCCCCTTGGTCTCTGGACGGGTTAGGAAACCCGTCCTACAGATTGGGTTTCTGGACGGGTTAGGAAACCCGTCCTACAGTATGTTGCTTCGGGACGGGTTAGGAAACCCGCCCTACATGAGATGGGCGAGGCCGTTGTAGGATGGACTTCCTAGTCCGGCCTTGAGGACGCGATGCGAAAGCGTAAGCTACGGACTGGTCTCTCTGCGGTGACGGCCGCCATGTTGGTGTCGCACATGGTGCTCGGCTGCTGCTGGCACCATGCCCATTGCTGCACGGACGAGTGTCGGCCGACGACGGCCGTCGCGTTGCCTGGCGAGTGCCACGATCGCGACGGCGATGCCTGCGGCACGTCGCAGCGGTCGGGCCACGATCATCGCGGCCATCATGGGCGGCACGAATGCCAAGGCGGATCGTGCGTCTTTCTTCGCACGAGCCGGGTGAACGTTCCGCATCTTGCCGTCGTGGTCGCGTTGCCGGCGTCGCTGGTTTGCCCGAGCGACGGCTTGACCGTTGTTGCCGGGCCGGTTCGTCCTTGCTTCGATTGCGACGATCTTCTTCCGCCGGTCCGCCGGCATCTTCTCGATCAGGTGCTCCTGATCTGATGAGGCGGCGCTGCGCGCGTGCATAGCGTGGGCATCGGCGTTCCGTTTCCAACGGCCTCGAATCGGTGCTTGCTTGCGCGCGCTCGGCCAGCGTTTCTTGGCGGAAGTGGGATGTAGGAGGCCTCGGCGCGCCGTTGCATGGCCGTTGTGCCAAATTCCGAAAAGCCCTTTTCCGCCGCGCACTCCCCTGCCCTGTTTCGGACACATGAATCCCGCGAGAATCTCTTGGAGGTCGTTATGAATACGAGAACATCCGGCCGCCGCTGGGCGTTGGCCATTGCTGCGCTGTGCGTCATTGCCGCGGCTACGACGGCGGGTCGCTGGCTGCCCGCCGCCCGGCGGTTGGCCAATGCCGTCATGCCGGCCTCGTCGCATGCCGGCCATGGCGCGAAGCCGTCGCCAAAAGCGGGCCATGACTCGCATGAGAAGACGAAACCCGAAGCACACGAACACGCGGGCGAACACGGCGAACACGACGAGAAGGACGCCGACGCTGACCACGATCACGAGGCCGACGCCGATCATGACCACGAGCACGGCGAAGCGGGGCACAAGCACGACGAGGCGGCCACGGTGCGGCTGAGTCCCGCCGCACAGAAGAACATCGGGCTGCGGTTGGCCAAGGTCGAGTTAACCTCGTTCGAGAGGACGATGACTGTGCCCGGCATGGTGATCGAGCGGCCCGGCTGGTCGGACATCGACGTCACCTCGCCGATGACCGGCGTCGTCACGCGAATCTACCCGATCCAGGGCGAGGCGGTCCGGCCCGGCCAGCCGCTGTTCGAGGTTCGGCTGACGCACGAGGACTTGCTGCAAGCGCAGACCGAGTTCCTAAAGACCGTCGAGGAACTGGACGTGATCGGCCGCGAGGTGGCGCGGCTCGAGAAGGTGACGGCCGAGGGGGCCATCGCCGGGAAAACGTTGCTCGAACGCACGTACGAGCGGCAGAAGCAGGAGGCCGCCTTGCGGGCCCAGCGACAAGCCCTGCTGCTGCACGGCCTGTCGAACGAGCAGGTGGACAACATCGTCAAGACCCGGACCTTGCTGCAAAGCCTGACGATCGTGGCGCCGGATCGCTGCGGCACGTGTTCCACCAGCTCTTCACCATCGGGCAAAACGTCGCCCGAGCATCCGCTTCAGGTGCAGCAACTGAGGGTCGTCCAGGGGAAGCATGTTGCCGCCGGCGACACGCTCTGCACCCTGGCCGACTATTGCCAACTCTACATTGAAGGCAAGGCGTTCGAGCAGGACATTCGGGCCGTGAGCCGAACGGCCGCCGAGGGCGGGAGCGTCTCGGCCGTTCTCGAATCGTCTTCGAGCGGCCAAGAGACGATCCGCAATCTCAAGATCCTTTATCTCGACGACAAGATCGACAAGGACACGCGGGCGTTTCAGTTTTTTGGTACGCTGCCGAATCGTCTTGTGCGCGAGAACAAGACGCCCGACGGGCGGCGATTCGTCTCTTGGCAGTTCAAGCTGGGACAGCGGACGCAGCTTCGCATTCCCGTCGAGCGGTGGCCGGACCGCATCGTGCTGCCGCTCGAGGCCGTCGCCCAGGACGGGGCCGAGGCTTACGTCTTCGAGGCCAACGGCGAGCACTTCGAGCGACGGCCGGTCCATGTCGAGTATCGCGACCAGGACGCGGTGGTGATTGCCAACGACGGCGTCTTGACCCCGGGCAAGATGGTCATCGTCGCCGGCGCGTACATGGTCCACACCGCCATGAAGAACAAGGCCGGCGGCGGCGTCGATCCGCACGCGGGACATAACCATTAGGGGAAAGACGAAGTCCGAATGACGAATGACGAAGGAAATCCGAAGTCCTAAGCTCGAAATCCGAATTCGGACTTCGAGGTTCGGGTTTCGGGCTTCGGATTTCGGATTTCGACCTTCATTCGTCATTCAGCTAAGCATCAACTCCGCAAACGCCCATGCTAAACGCTATCATCCGCTTCTCGCTCCGTCATCGCCTCCTGATTATCGCCGGCGCGCTGTTGGTGCTCGGCTACGGGGCTTGGCAGGCGTACTACCTCCCGATCGACGTCTTTCCGGATTTGAACCGCCCGCGGGTCACGGTGATGACCGAAGTGCCTGGCATGGCGCCGGAGGAAGTCGAGCGGCGAATCACCGCGCCGCTGGAGGCGGCCTTGAACGGCGCGACGGGCGTGCAAACCGTCCGCAGTTCCTCCGGCGTGGGCATCTCGATCGTCAACGTCGAGTTCAACTGGGGGAGCGACATCTACATCGACCGGCAGATCGTGGCCGAAAAGATGTCGCTGGTGGCGATGCCGCGGGGCGTGCAGCCGCAACTGGCGCCGATCTCGTCGATCATGGGCCAGATCATGATCGTCGGCCTGTGGAGCGAAGGGAACAAGACGAGCCCGCTGGAGGTGCGTACGCTGGCCGATTGGGTCGTCCGGCAGCGGCTGCAGACCATCCCCGGCGTCTCGCAAATCTTCACGATGGGCGGCGGCCGCAAGCAGTTCCAGGTGTTCATGAATCCTGAGGCGATGCTTTCGTACGGCGTCAGCGTCCGCGAGATCGAGACGGCCCTAGAGAAGTGCAACGGCAACGTCACCGGCGGCTATCTTGACGCCCAGGGACCCAAGGAGTATCTCGTCCGCTCGCTCGGGCGGGTGCAATCCGTCGACGACCTGAAAAAGACGGTCGTCAAGATTCGTGGGGGGCGGCCGGTGCTGCTGACCCAGGTGGCTCGCGTCATCGAAGGCCCGGAAACCAAACGCGGCGACAGCTCTGCGTTCGTTCACGAAGGCGGCGGCACGTTCACCGGCGGCCCGTGCGTGATCTTGACCGTCAACAAGCAGCCCGGCACCGACACGCGGCTGCTGACCGAGCGCGTCACCGAGGCGCTCGAGGAACTGAAGAGTTCGCTGCCGGCGGACATCCGCATTGCGCCTCAGCTCTATCAGCAAAAGCGGTTCATCGACTTGGCCATCGACAACGTCGAGGCGGCCCTGCGCGACGGCGGCATCCTTGTGGCCATCATTCTGTTCATCTTCCTGTTGAACTTCCGCACGACGTTCATCACGCTTACGGCCATCCCGCTCTCGATGGTCGTTACCGCGCTCGTGTTCAAGTGGTTTGGCATGTCGATCAACACGATGACCCTCGGGGGGCTGGCCGTGGCGATCGGCGAACTGGTCGATGATGCGATTGTCGACGTCGAGAACATCTTCCGCCGGCTCCGCGAGAACCGCTTGCAGGAGGAGCCGAAGTCGCCGCGGAAGGCGCCTCCCCTCTCCCTTTGGGGGAGGGTTAGGGTGAGGGCTGGTTGGGGCGCGGCTCCCACGGATGCGGCTCTCACCCCCTGCCGCTCTCTCAAAGGGGACGATCTGACCGTGAAATCGCCGCTGCTGGTCGTCTTCCAAGCCAGCGCCGAAATCCGCAATTCGATCGTCTTCAGCACGGCAATCATCGTGCTGGTGTTCATTCCGCTCTTCGCCCTAAGCGGCATGGAGGGGCGAATGTTCACCCCGTTGGGGATCGCCTATATCGTGTCGATCCTGGCCTCGCTTCTGGTCTCGCTGACCGTGACGCCCGTGCTCTCGTATTGGCTGCTGCGGAACGCCAGGGCGGTGCATCGCGAGAAAGAGAGCCTCGTGCTGCGGGGCTTGAAATGGGTGGCGGGTCACGTCATCAACGCCGGCTTGCGGCATCCGAAACCGGTGCTGACCGTCGCGGCCGCCGCGGTCCTGCTGAGCGGGCTGGCGATGTCCCAGATGCAGAGCGACTTCCTGCCTCCTTTTGACGAGGGCGTCGCGCAGATGAACGTCGTCATGCCGCCGGGCACGTCGTTGCGGCGATCGAAGGAGGTCGCTGAGATGGTCGAGCGGCGGCTCAAGAAGATCGAAGGCGTCGAAGGCTTCGTCGCCCGAACCGGCCGCGCCGAATTGGACGAGCACGTGATCGGCGCGAACATGACCGAATTCATCGTTAGCTTTGATACGAAACACGGCCGAAGCCGCGAACAGGTGCTCGACGACATGCGCGAGGCGATGGCTGACATTCCAGGCATCGTCACCAGCGTCGAACAGCCGCTGGCCCACCTCATCTCGGCCATGCTCTCAGGCGTTCAGGCCCAGGTCGCCGTGAAACTCTACGGCGACGACCTGAACGTCTTGCGGTCGAACCTTGACGAGATGAAGGAGATCGTTAGCGGCGTGCCGGGCGTCAAGGACCTCGTGCCCGAGCCGCAAGTCTCGATCGAACAGCTACGCATCGAGCCGGACCGCGATCGGCTGATTCCCTACGGGCTCACCGTGGACGACGTCAATCATTTCGTCGAAACGGCGATGAACGGCCGCGTCGTCTCGGAGGTCGTTCAAGGGCAGCGGACGTTCGATTTGTTCCTTCAGCTCGATCCGCGGTTCCGCGAGAACATCGAGGCCCTGCGGCGAATGTCGCTCGACCTGCCCGAGGGCGGAACCACGCCGTTGGAATCGGTCGCCAAGGTCTATCCGGCCGGCGGGCCGAACACGATCAACCGCGAGCAGGTCCGGCGGCGAGTCGTCTTGCAGTGCAACACGGCAGGCCGCGGCCTGGTCGACGTGGTCCGCGACATCCAGACGCGGCTCAAGCCGCTCCAAGACAAGCTGCCGACCGGCTATTTCATCGAGTATGGCGGGCAGTTTCAGAGCCAGCAGTCGGCCTCGCGGATGATCGGCGTCCTGTTCCTGCTCTCGTTGATCGGCATGTTCTTGGTCCTCTTCACGATGTTCCGCTCGGTGAGCTTCGCCTTGCAGGTGATGGCTGCGTTGCCGATGGCGTTCATCGGCGCGGTGGCGGCGATTCTCGTCACGCGTCAAACGCTGACGATCGCCAGCATGGTCGGCTTCATCTCACTGTGCGGCATCGCCACTCGGAACGGCATCCTGCTCTTGGACCACTATCTCCACCTCGTCAAGTACGAAGGCGAATCGTGGTCGCGGCGAATGATCGTTCGGGCGGGCCAGGAACGGCTCGCGCCGGTGCTGATGACCGCACTGACGGCCGGCATCGGGCTGGTGCCGCTGGCGATGGCCGCCGGCCAGCCGGGCAAGGAAATCCTCTATCCGGTTGCGACGGTCATCATCGGCGGGCTGTTGAGCAGCACGCTGTTGGAGTTCCTCGTCCGGCCGGCGCTGTTCTGGACCGTCGGTCGCAAGGCCGGCGCGCGGATCGTCGAACTCAATGAAGCCGAGCCCGAGTTGACCGAACGCGTGCTCCCGCGCACGGACGGCCATCGCCGCGTGCGATGCGCAAAACAAGGGGCAGCGACGTAGAAGCTGGTGCATATTGCCACCGACGCGTGGTTGCAAGCAACCACCCTACGCCACCGTCCGGAGCGAGTCACAGCAGACGCCAGGCGGCGCCGCCGTGCCAGACGACGTAGACGCCGAGAATCAGGTTCGTCAGGGCGTGCGCGGCAACGCAGTCCCAGATGGTCCGCGTCTTGAGCATCAGCCAGGTGATCATCGAGAACCAGACCGCGGCGGCCAGCAATTCGCCGGGATGCGTCAACATCGGCAGCGCGGTGCCGACGGCGATCGCCGCCCGACTGGCGTTGCCGAAGGGCACCTTCCACCACTCGTGTTCCATGACGAAACGCATCGCGAAGCCGCGGAGAAAGAACTCCTCAATGAGTGGCACCACAGCCACGAGGCCGAAGAATCGGACGACCATGAAGCACCACGCACTCAGGGCCGACAGGTCGTATTTCGGGTCGAATGGATTGAACGCCGGTCGGTCGCCCGCGCCGATGAGTGAGCCGAGGCCAGCCTGCTTCAGGATCGGCAGCAGGTGCTTGTGCTCGATGTCGAGATTGCAGATCGCAATCCACAGCGGACCGCCGACGATGCCGACCAGAATCGCCAGCAACGTGACTCGCGGGGCGAACTGGCGATAGCCGGGCCACACCACCGCCACCGCGGCGACGGTCAAGGCAATCTTGATGGCGTACGCCCAAGCGTAGCTCAGCGGGCAGTTTGGGCATCCATGCGGGTCCGGCTCCAAGGCTCCCGCGATCATGTAGACCACGAACGGCAACAGATAGAGCATCCAAGGATGCCGTTCGACCAACCGCGTTCGCCAAGTGGTATTTTCCATGCCACAAAGATACCCCCGCAACGCCGGGTTGGCAACCATTTCCGTCTTGCACGCCGGTCGGAAATCTGGGACGCTGAGCCGGTTGGAACGACACGAATGCGTTGGGACACCATCGAGATAATGCCGAAGCTCAAATGACGAATGACGAAGGAAATCCGAAGCTCGAAATCCGAAATCCGAATTCGGGTTTCGAGCTTCGGGTTTCTTTCGACATTTGCCTTCCGTGCCTCGGTGATGATTCCCTTTCTTTTGGAAGGCGTGAAATGAGAGTCGTGCAATGGAGTTCGTGGCGGCGGTGGGCAGCGATTGTCTTCGCCGCGATCTTGTCGATCTGTCAGCTTTGCGCCGCGGAGCCGCTTCGCGCCGCTGAGCCGCCGGCCGAGACGATTGTCGTCGGCAAGACGTACAACAACACGCCGTTCGAGTACCGCAGCCGGCTGCTGGTCGAGCGAGTGAAGTTCCGCGTCTACCGGCTGAGCTATCCCTCCCCGATCACGACCTCGTTTGCGTCGAACAACACGGTTCCGGCCGACTATTACGTGCCCAAGCAGCTTCGGCCGGGCGTCAAATATCCGGCCGTCATCTGCCTCCACATTCTCGACGGCAACGAGCCGCTCACCGAGTTGGTCTGCTCGGTTTTGGCGTCGCGGGGCATTCCGGCCATCTCGTTCAAGCTCCCCTACTACGGCTCGCGGGGCGGAACCAAGGGGCCGCAGGCGATGGCTGCCGATCCCAAGATGTTCGCCGGCGCAATCCGTCAGGCTGGCGAGGACATCCGGCGGACCATCGACCTGCTGGCCTCGCGCCCCGAGGTCAACCCCGAGCGGATCGGCATCACCGGCATCAGCCTGGGCGGAATCATCGCCGCCTCGGCCGCCGGCGCCGAGCCGCGACTCTATCGAACCGGCCTGATCCTCTCGGGCGGCGACGTGCTCGCGATCATTCGCCACGCCTGGGAGACGAGGCCGCTCAGCGCGATGCTCCGCCGGCTGCCGGCCGAAGAGCGTGCGGAGATCGAAGGACAGATCGCGGCCGCCGATCCGCTCCGGTTCGCCCCCGCGCTGCGCGATCGCGCGTTGGCTGGCCGGGTGATGATGCTCAACGCGGCCGAGGACGAGGTGATTCCGCACGAGTGTACGGACAAGCTGGCCCAGGCGTTGGGAATCGCCGACCGGGTGACCTGGTTCCCCGGCGTGGGGCACTACACGATCGTGGCCGAGATGCCTCGATCACTCAAGATGACGGCCGATTTCTTCGCCCAGGACTTGCCGAAGGAAGAGCAAGCGACCGGGCCACTGGGCACTGAAGTGCCCAGCCCTCGGGCTTCGCCGCTCGAACGGTGCGTCGGCGTGGTCGAACAGGCAACCGCCATTCTCTCGACCGAGCCGCAATCGCGGTGTTGTCATGTGGCCGACATCGAGCTCTCCCCCCTGCCCTACCAAGCCCGGTTCGTCCGTGGCACGCAGGACAGGTTTCTGCTCCGGTGTCGGCTGCCGCAGGTTGGCGAGGTGGCCGCCGGGCAAGGCCGCTTCCCCTGGCTCATGGTCAACGGAAAAACGGTGATCGTGGGCACGAGACATCCGGTGAAAAAGTGCAATGCATTGTGCTACGTTGACAGTCTGAATCGGACGCGGCTTCGCGTCGTGAAAGGCGTCGCCGATAGCCTGGCGATGGCGCCGCACGTGCTCGAGCCGTGGATCTGCGTCAGCGGCGGGGATGCTGCATCGCCCTGCGCGTTGCAGATCAAGAACCAGCCGTGGAGCGTCTCGCTCAAGTTCGGCGGCGATGGCCGGACGCCCGACAGCGCGGCCCTTGTGAGTCGGCTGGTCGGGCAAAGCTTCGTCATGGGAACGCTCAAGTTTCGCCAGTGGCAGTTGAACGCGCCGGGTTCGGACGACCTGTTCGAGCCGCCCGCCGATCTGCCGCGGCAGGAGGTCGAACAGGAGGACGTGCTCCGGGTCTTTGCGGCGGCGATCAACTTCGGTGTCGATCAACTCGATGGCGGCTCGCCTCGCCTTGCCACCGGCGGCGCGACGCCGATGGCAACCCTGGGCGTCGTGGCCCGCGATCCGGCAGGGCATGGAATGGTTTGCCGCAGCCAGGGAAAAACGATCCTGATGGTTTCGGGCACGCCGGCCGAAATGGGCGCGGCTCAGGGCACGCTTTTGCGAGAGCCGGCCCGGAAGATGACCGAGCGGGCGCTCTATCTCGTCGGCGGCGGCGATACGATCCGCTCAGGCCAATGGTTCTTCGACCGCATGGCCGAGATCGAACGCCGCACAACGCCGCACATTCCCGCCAGATTCTTCGAGGAGATCGACGCCCTGGGCCGCGCGGCCGGCGTCTCGCCACGCGACGCGCGGGCGGCCAACCTCTTTCCCGAGCGATTTCATTGCAGCGGCGTGGCGCTGCGGGGCAAGGCCACGCAGGGCGGCCGCGTGCTCCATGCCAGGGTGCTCGACTACATGCGCGAAATCGACTTGCAGCAGGCCGCCGTGCTCCAGGTGTTCATGCCTGAGGGGCGCAACGCCTGGATGAGCGTCGGTTACGCCGGCTTCGTCGGCACGGTGACGGCGATGAACGAGCGTGGCGTGGCCATCGGCGAGATGGGCGGCCGCGGCGAAGGCCATTGGGACGGCATGCCCATGAGCCTCCTGCTGCGCGACGTGATGGAGCGGGCCGGGACGGCCGACGAAGCCCTCGCGATTCTCCGCGCCGCCCAGCGGACCTGCGAGTACTACTACGTTCTCAGCGACCGCTCGGGCACGATCCGGTCGCTTCGCTGCACGCCGGATGAAGTGCTCGTCCTGGGCCCGGGCCAGCAGCATCCGGAGTTGCCGCAAGTGCCGCAGGATACGGTGCTCATTTCCGGCGGCGATCGCGCAAAGACCTTGAGCCGGCGCATCACCGAGAACTATGGGCGGATCGACGTGACGCGGCTGATCGAGATCATCAAGCGGCCCGTGGCCATGCAGTCGAACCTGCACGACGCGATCTTCGCTCCGGAAACGCTCGAAATGTGGTTCG
>JBDKUC010000046.1:0-12048 GCA_039679885.1 Thermoguttaceae bacterium
GGCGCGATGGCGCTGGGACTGATCCCCAATCCCATGACGAAGAAGGCCGAACGCCACGCGGACCGGGCCACCCACGCCATCGACATGCTCGCCATGCTCCAACAGAAGACCGAGGGCAACCGCACCCCCGACGAGACGGCCGAACTGGAAAACGTCCTGCATGAACTGCGGATGGCGTTCATCCAGACGCAAGCGGGCTAGTGTCGAACCGGTGAGAAATGCCGCCTGCGGCCGACGACTAGCAGCCGGCTCGAGCGTGCTACAATTGATGATGCCGCAAGAGCACTCACAACCGGCAAAGTCGGACGGCGCCCCCAGCCATCAACCGGCGATCGGCGATCTGCCCGCAGCAGGCCTCGACGGGTCAGCCCGATTGCCTGCTCTGGCCGTTTGCGCCGGGCTGCTTCTGTTGGTGTCCATCGGATTCGGCCAAGCCACCGGCTTCGACTTCATCATCCTCGACGACAAACCGTGCGTGTACGACAACTCGCACGTCAGCGGCGGCCTAAGCGTAAAAGAGATCGGCTGGGCCTTCTCGAACCGCGACCTTGGCATCTGGGATCCCCTGGTCTGGCTCTCCCACATGCTCGACTTCCAGCTCTATGGCATGAGCGCCGGCGGGCATCATCTCACCAACATTCTGCTTCACGCTGCCGCAAGCATTCTGCTCTTTCTCGTGCTGCGTCGGATGACCGCACGGCCTTGGCCCGCCGCGCTCGCCGCAACGCTATTTGCCGTTCACCCGCTGCGGGTCGAATCGGTGGCCTGGGTCACCGAACGAAAGGACGTGCTGAGCGGCGTGTTCTTCATGCTCACGCTCTGGGCGTACACCAGCTATGCCCAGCACGGGACTCACGTAAAGCCCGGATGCGGGCCAGCTCGCCGCCGGCTCCCGTCCCTGTCGTACCTCGCTGTGCTCGCGTTCTTTGCCATGGGATTGATGTCGAAGCCGAGCCTGGTTGCCATGCCGTTGCTGCTGCCGCTGCTGGACTACTGGCCGCTTGGCCGCTTCAACTGGCGAGAGTCGGCCGCCGGCGCGGGATCAAGCGGCCGTCACCCACGGCGATGGCTCGGCATCGCGTCCGTCCAACCGCTGTGGGCAGTGCTAAGGCGAAACCTCCACCTCGCCTCCGAAAAGATCGTTGTCGTCGCCATGTCGGCGGCGATGTGCGTCGTCACTCTCTGGGCGGAATCCAACGCCCTGGGCGCCAACGAAAAGTTTCCGCTCTGGTGGCGAATGGGCAACGCGACGATCGGCTATGCGAACTATCTGGTCCAGTTTTTCTGTCCGGTCGGCCTAAGTCTGGCCTATCCTCGCGCCGAGGTTGAGCTGCCGATGGCAAAGGTCGCAGCTTCTCTGCTGCTGTTGATCGCCATCACCACAACCGCCCTGTTTCTGCGAAGAAAATGCCCGTACCTGCTCGTCGGCTGGCTCTGGTATCTCGTGATGTTCTTGCCGATGATCGGGCTGGTGCAGTTCGGCATTCAGGCCGAGGCGGACCGCTTCACCTACCTGCCGCAGATCGGCATTTGCATCGCCTTGGCATGGACGGTCGCCGACCTCTACGGCGTCTGTCGTCGGAGGGCATGGCGGCCAGCGGCCGCGACGGTCGGCCTCACCACCGCGTTGTCCGTGGCGGTGTTGGTTCCCTTGACGCGGCAACAGACCTCGCACTGGCGTGATTCTGAAACGCTCTGGAGACACGCACTGACGTGCAATCCCCACAACACCATCGCGAGCGATTCGTTGGCGGCCTTTCTCGAAGACCATCACCGCCTCGACGAAGCAATCACGCAGTGCCGGCGAAGCGTGGCGAGCAATCCTCAGAGTCCCGAGGCGGAAAACAACCTTGGGCTGGCCCTGGCCAAGCGGGGCCGGCCGGCCGAGGCGATCCCACACTACCGCCGCGCGCTCCACCTCAGGCCAGAGTTGGTCCAGGCCGAAAACAATTGGGGTCACGCGTTAGCCCTTCAGGGCGATTATCAGGAAGCGATCCCGCATTACCTTCGGGCGCTAGACCGCCGGGCCGGCTTTTCCGAGGCGCGCTACAATCTCGGCAACGCGTTGGCCGCCCGCGGCCAGCTCGACGGAGCGATCAACCAGTACCGCCTGGCCTTGAAGATCAAACCGGAGTTCGCCGAAGCGTACGGCAATCTGGCGAACGCGCTGGCCCGGAAACGCCGCATGGACGACGCCATTGCCAATTACCGCAAGGCCTTGGCGCTCAAGCCCGATGATGCCAAGGCTCGCAACAATCTGGGCGTCGCGCTGGGCGCCTGCCATCGGATGCACGAGGCGATCGCCGAATACCGTCGCGCGATCCAAGCCAAACCCGATTTTGTCGACGCCTACTGCAACCTGGCCGACACTCTCGCACAGGTTGGCGATCTCGACGGCGCGATCGGCGCCTACCGGATGGCCCTCGAGTTCAAACCCGACGACGCGCAGGCCCGCAACGACCTTCAAAAGACGTTGCAGCGGGCCGGCCGTCCCTTGCACCGCGACGGCATCGGGGCGGCCGCGAAGTAGCGCCTGTCATCGGGCTGCTATCATCCGGGAGACGGGGAAGCTGGGGTGCCATGTCCCACGCTTGTCGTGGGCATGAGGAGCGGCAAACATGCTTGCTGTCTCGCTGCGCTCGCTTAGCAAGCATGGCACCCAGCTCGCCGCGGGCGGTTCCGCCTGCCCCAGGTGTCCAGTGCCGCAATTCCCGTAGACTGCGGGTTTCTCGAAGCTTGCCTGGCCGGCCGAGTAGAATCTCATGTGACGTTTCGCCGCAGCGGTGATTTCGCGTACCAACGTTCCCACCCATTGGCGAAAAGGCATCGGAGTCAGGGGTTCGTCGGAGTCTGCCGTTTCGCGGCCTTTCCATTCTTTCTGGCAGGGAGGTGCGATCATGTTTGGCACGGCAACGGCGGAAGAACTGAAAGTGGGCGACATGGCTCCCGACTTCTCGCTCGAGGGCAGCGACGGCGAAATCCACCGCCTTTCCGATTATCGCGGCAGGCAGGCGGTCGTCCTGGCTTGGTTTCCAAAAGCATTCACGCCCGGCTGCACCAATGAGTGCAAGACACTGGCTGAGCACGGCTCGCAACTGAAGCAATTCGACGTGGTCTACTTCACGGCCAGCGTCGACAAGCCGGCGAAAAACCGAGAATTCGCCAAATCAGTCGGCGCCGATTATCCCATCCTGAGCGATCCGGAAGGGCATGTCGCCCGCGAGTACGGCGTCACCGGCCCGATTCAGAAGTGGGCCAGCCGGTGGACTTTCTACATCGGCCAGGACGGCAAGATCCTCTACATCGACAAGGACGTCAATCCGACAACGCACGCCGACGATGTCGCCCAAAAGCTTGAGGGACTCGGCATCCCGCACCGCAGTTAGCCCAGGAGAACAGACATTTCTGTCTGTCGCAGGAGAACTCGTGGGTGCCATGCTTGCTAAGCGAGCGCAGCGAGACAGCAAGCATGTATCCCGCTTCCTCAGTGCCTACGACAAGCGTGGGACATGGTGCCCCGACTTCTGCATCTTCCGCATGACAAATACTGTCGTTTATGAGACACGACACTAGCACAGGACGGGCATTCCCGCCCATCAGCGAGCGGCCAGTCCGGCCGCGCGCGGCGTCTCGATGACGACGTAGCCGTCCGCGTACTTCCGCGAGGTGATTCGCGTGCCTCGCGAGTCGCGATCGTCGCTGAACTCGACCACGGCGCCATGGCGCGGATCGGCCGCCAAATAGCCGGTTGGCAATCCGACGGGCGTGAGCCGCGTTGCTGTCGCGACGGCGACCGCCGGCCGTCGAGCCTGCTTCGATGACGCCATCTGCGACGCCGGCGTTCCGCAGACTGGTTCACTTGGCCGCTTGGCGCTGGCATAGAGCGCCAGTGGCGATGGCGGCAGATTGTAGATCGGCACTCCGCAGGAGAACCACACGCCGGTCACCTCCGACGGACAGCTCGGCGGCCGTTGGTCGATTTGCCAAAGCGTGTGCTTGGCGTCCTGCGAACGCCCGCGGGCCGCCTGCATCACGGCGATTTGGTACATTCCCCACGTTTTGGCAGCATCGCGAAATGCCGCGGGCGAGTCCTGCGATCGAACGCCGCCGAAGAGGTTCAACCCGAGCGCCGGGCCGGGACCGCTCGGGACAATATACTCCTGGGCCGAGGCGCTCGCAGCCAACGTGGCGACGAGCGCGACGGCCAGTGTGATATGCCAGAAGCAACTGCGATTCCGTGGGGCGAAGCGGCGGTAGGACGACGTGGCGGACATGGACGCCGATTCTCCCGTGGGAAACCGCGAGACCGCAATGCGAAGAGCGAAAAGGATGACTCTTATGGTAATTGGCCGGCCGCCAATGTCAAACGGCTGCCACGGCCGGCCAGAGAAGTAGCGACGGCGCCCGCTACGGCCGCAGCCGGTCGATGAACTCGGCCAGGTCCCGCGGCAGCGGCGTCTCGAAGTGCACCAACTCGCCGGTCACGGGATGCACGAAGCCGAGTTCCACAGCAGCCAACGCCAGCCGCGGGGCGCCGCTCTTGTCGACCGTTGGCCGCTGGAAGAGCGGCTTATCATAGACCTTCTCGCCGCAGAGCGGGTGGCCAGCTTCGGCCAGATGGATGCGAATCTGATGCGTCCGCCCGGTCTCCAACCGACATTCGATGAGCGTGTAATCGCCGAGCCGTTCGATGGGCCGAACATGCGTCACCGCCAGCTTGCCGGCGTCTGGCAGGTTGGTGCTGCCTCGCCGGCCGTCGCCCCGATCGCGAACCAGCCGGCTCTCGATCGTTTGCTCGGCAACGTCGCCCGGCACGACCGCCATGTAGCGGCGTTGGACCGTGTGTCGGCGGAACTGCTGTTCCAGGTGATGCTGGGCCTCGGCCGTGCGTGCGAAGACCAGCAGGCCGCTCGTCTCGCGGTCCAGGCGGTGAACCGGCCGCACACGCCGCACGCCGGCCCTGGATCCCTTCGCTCCACGAGCGGTCGTTCCTCGCGGGTTGCCCGGCGGGGCCTTCGACTCTCGTTTGGCGATCAACCGCGGCAGCAGCTCGTCAAGCGTCGGCTGAAGCTGCCGCTGACGCGGCGGAAGCTCCCGCTCGTCGGCGTGCCGCGTTGTGGTCACGCCCGACGGCTTTTCAACCACCACGACGTGTTTGTCGAGATAGCGGATCCGAACATCGTCTTCCCGGACAGGCGGCGCCGCTGCATTCGCCAGCAGCTTCACGACGTCGGTCAACCGCAGCCGACGTCCGGCGTCCGTGCAGAGATTGCCGCTGAGCATCACACGCCGCGACCGCAGCAGCCGGCGAACGTCAGACCACGACCGCCCCGGGAGCCACTCGCGCAGCCCCGCGGCGATGGTCTGATCCACCTGACGCGGCAACACCCGAAACACCTGATCTCTTTCCGACGGCATCCTTCCATCGTACCAGATACGCCGAGTGAGGCAACGCTTCCCGACGTTCTGCGAAGCATGCCTGGGCTCGTGCCGGACCGGCGAGATCGCCTCAGTTGACGGCCGCTGCGGTTCCGAGTATCTTTCTTAACGGGCCCGCGGAGGATGTCTTCGTCATGACGATTGATCTTTCACCACAGAGCGAACAATTCATCGACCAGGTGGTCGCTCGCGGTGTCTTCCACGACAAGACTGCAGCCCTCGACGAGGCAGTCGAGTTGTTGCGCAGACGGCAAGAGCTTCTCGACCACATTGACGAGGGGACGCGGCAACTGCGCGCCGGTCAGGGTACCGAGCTTCATGGTGAGGACGAGGTGCAAGCGTTCTTCGACCGCATTCACGCCGAAGGGATGCAGCGATACCAAGAGCGCCAGAACGCCCGATGAACCGCTATATCATCGCACCCCGGGCCGAGGCGGACCTCCAGGCGATCTGGGACTATATCGGCATCGAGCATGACAGTCCCGACGCTGCGGGTAACCAGCTTCGCCGGTTCCATGACAAGTTCGCAGCGCTGGCCTCGCAGCCATTGATGGGTGAACGCCGCGACGACCTCCGGCCGGGCCTGCGAATCTTCGTGGCAGACAATTACGTCATCTTGTACTACCCGCTATGCGACGGCATCGAGGTAGTCGGCGTCGTCCATGCGGCGCGCCACATCGAGTGGCTCTTTCGCAGCGGGCAGCGTTGAGGTGCTTGCTTCGCCACGTCAGATATCCCGGCCCACGTACGACGTGAGCGTCTTCATGTAGTTGCTGCGCTGATAGGCTTCGGGCTCGGGCGAGTTCTCCAGACTCATGCTTCCTTTCATTTGCTCGACCGACTCGTACTCGTTCTCCTGCATCCACGCGCGAAGCCCGTCGAGAATGTAGCCGACTTCCGCGACGCCCTTCTGGTAGAGAATCGAGGCGACCATGCCGACGTCGGCGCCGGTCAGCATCGCCTTGATCAGGCCGGTCGAGTCATGGATGCCGCCAGTCGCGGCCAGCGAGGCCTTCATCCGGCCGTACAGGATGCCGATCCAGCGCAACGGAACCATCAGTTCCGAGGGCTCGCTCAGGTGCAGTTGGGGGCGGGCCGTCATCGTCTCCAGATCGATGTCTGGCTGGAAGAACCGGTTGAACAGGACGAGCCCGTCCGCGCCAGCCTCGGCCAAGCGAACGCCCATGTTGGCCATGTTGCTGAAGTAGGGGCCAACCTTGACGGCCAGCGGGATCGAGATCGACTGCTTGACGGCCGAAACCAGGTTCAAGTAGCGCGTCTCGACGTCCTGGCCGGTCGTATTCACATCGGCGGCGACGAAGTAGATGTTCAGCTCGACGGCGTCGGCCCCCGCCTCCTGCATCATCTTCGCGTAACGGATCCAACCGCCGCGGCTGGTGCCATTCAAACTGGCGATGATCGGAAACTTGACCGCCCGCTTCGCTGCGTCGATCGTCTCCAGGTAATCTCCTGGCCCGGTGTGGTAAACGCTCTGCTCGGGGAAATAGGTGAGCGATTCGGCGAAGCTGTCGGTATGGAAATCGTAGACGCGGCTCAGCTCGTCGCCTTCATGCTCGATTTGCTCCTCGAAGAGCGACGGCAGGACGGCCGCGCCCGCGCCCGCCTCCTCGAGCCGCTTCAGTTGGTACACGTCCGCCGACATCGGGCAGGCCGAAATCATCAGCGGGCTGGCCAGTTTCATCCCCAGGTAGGTCGTGCTCAGATCGATCATGGCTGGCGGCTCCTTTCGCGTCAGAAAGCCGCGTGCCCCATCGCGGCATAGGATTATAGCCTGAGCGTCAACACCGCCATCGCTGGTTCCGAGCTCACCGGGTAAACGAAAGCAGGGTGCGTGCCACGCGCCGACCGTGAGCGTCAACTCAACGACCGGTGCGTTTCACGCACCCTACCGGGGCCGCCGTGCCAGCGGCCGCTATACTGTGCTACTCACCGCCGTGCCGGCGGCCGCTAAACTGCGCTATTTCGCGCTGTTACGCGTTGTCGTTACCTTCGGCCACAACCGTCGTCACGGTGCCGCGATCGACGCCGGCCAACTGCTCGTAGAAGTGATAACGCTGGTCGATGTCGCGCTGACCCAGCTCCAAGAGCCGGGCCGATTCGGCCGGCTTCGACCGGGCGAGAATGCCGAACCGGGCCTCCTTCAAGGCGAAGTCCTTAAAGGCCCCAACCGGCTTCTTGCTGGCCAGTTGGAACGGCTGGGCCTCACGCGGGTCGAAGCTGTAGAGCGGCCAGTAGCCGCATGCCACGGCTTCCTTCTGGATCGCCATGCCCTGCGTCATGTTGATGCCCCAGTTGATGCAGTGCGAGAAGGCGATCAAGAGCGAAGTGCCGCGATAGGACTCGGCCGCGCGGATCGTGCGGATCGCGTGCATCGGGTTGGCGCCCAACGAGATCGAGCCGACGAACACGTTGCCGTACGACATGGCGATCATGCCCAGGTCCTTCTTCCCGGCGTTCTTTCCGCCGGCGGCGAACTTGGCCACGGCCCCGCGGAACGTGGACTTCGAGGCCTGACCGCCCGTGTTCGAGTACACTTCGGTGTCCAGGACCAGGATGTTCATGTCGCGGCCGGAGGAGAAGACGTGGTCGAGGCCGCCGAAACCGATGTCGTAGGCCCAGCCGTCGCCGCCGAAGCTCCAGATGCTCTTCCGGATCAGGTAGTCGGCCGAGGCCAAGAGGGCCTTCGCGTCCGCCGAGTTGACCGTGGCCAGCTTCTTCTTGAGTTCGGCCACGCGGAGCCGCTGAATGGCGATCTCCTCCTCGGTGTCCTGCTTGTTGTCGATCAGCGTGGCGACGAACGAATCGCCCAACTGACCGGCCAACCGCCGGAGCAGTTCGTGGGCGTACGCCGTCTGCTGGTCGACGGCCAGCCGGAAGCCGAAGCCGAACTCGGCGTTGTCCTCGAACAGGGAGTTGGACCACGACGGCCCGCGCCCCTCGGCGTTCTTCGTGTACGGCGTGCAAGGCAGGTTGCCGCCATAGATCGACGAGCAGCCGGTGGCGTTGCCGATCAACATCCGATCGCCGAAGAACTGCGTCAGGAGCTTGATGTAGGGCGTTTCGCCGCAGCCGGCGCAGGCGCCGGAGAACTCAAACAGCGGCAGCAGGAGCTGCGAGCCCTTGATCGTGTCCGGCTTGACCTTCGAGCGATCGGCGTCGGGCAGCGTCATGAAGAAGTCGTAGTTCGCCCGCTCTGCCTCGAGATGCGGGGTCTTCAACTCCATGTCGATCGCCTTGTGCTTCGCCCGTTCCTTGTCCTTGGCGGGGCAGACCTCGACGCACAGGCCGCAGCCCGTGCAGTCGTCGGGCGCCACCTGGACGACGAACTTCGCGCCGGGGAATTCCTTCCCCTTGTAGTCGGTGGTTCGGAACGTGGCCGGAGCGTTCTTCAACAGGGCCGGATCAACCACCTTCAAGCGGATCGTCGCATGGGGGCAACCGAGCGAGCAGAGCCCGCACTGCGTGCAGATGGCCGGGTCCCAGATCGGGATGTCCTGGGCAATGCTCCGCTTCTCGTACTGCGTCGTGCCGGTCGGGAAGGTCCCGTCCAACGGCATGGCGCTGACCGGCAGTTCGTCGCCCTTGTTCGCGATCATCATCCCCAACACGTCCTTGACGAACGCCGGGGCCTTGGCCGGAACCGGCGGGACCATCTTCAGCGACGAACTGGCCTTGGCCGGATACTTCACCTCGTGCAAGGCGGCCAACGCCGCGTCGACCGCCGCGTTGTTCTGCTCGATGACCTTCACGCCGCCCTTCTTGCCGTACGTCTTCTTGATCGCCTCCTTGATCTGGGCGATCGCCTCGTCGGCCGGAATCACGCCGGCCAGCTTGAAGAAGCAGGTCTGCATGATCGTGTTGATGCGGACGCCCATGTTCGCCGCCCGGGCGACGTCGTACGCATCGACCACGTAAAACTTCAGCTTCTTGTCGAGGATTTGCTTCTGCACTTCGACCGGCAGGTGATCCCACACTTCGTCCGGGCCGTAGGTGCTGTTCAACAGGAACGTGGCGCCCGGCTCGGCCATCGACAGCATGTCGATCCGCTCCAAAAACTGGAACTGGTGGCACGCGACGAAGTTCGCCCGATGGACCAGGTAGGAACCGCGGATCGGCCGAGGGCTGAACCGGACGTGCGAGGTCGTCACCGAGCCGGCCTTGCGCGAATCGTAGACGAAATAGCCCTGCGAGTGCAGCGACGTGTTCTCGCCGATGATCTTGACCGAGTTGCGGTTCGCGCTGACGGTGCCGTCGCTGCCGAGACCGAAGAACACGGCCCGAACGACGTCGTCCGTTTCGGTCGAGAAACCCGGATCGTAGTCGAGGCTCAGCTTGCTCACGTCGTCATTGATGCCGACGGTGAACTGTCGCTTCGGCTGCGGCTTCTTCAACTCGTCGTACACGGCGGCAACCAGGGCCGGCGTGAACTCCTTCGACGACAGGCCGTAGCGGCCGCCGATCACAGCGGGCATCGAAGCGCCGCCATTCTGGGCCGCCCATTGGTCGACCAGCGCCGTGACGACGTCCTGATACAGCGGCTCGCCGGCGGCGCCAGGCTCCTTCGTGCGGTCGAGCACGGCGATGCGCTTGACCGACTTCGGCAACGCGGCGACGAAGGCCGCGGTGTCCCACGGGCGGTACAACCGGACCTTCAGCACGCCGATCTTCTGCCCTTCGGCCACCAGCTTGTCCACCGTCTCCTCGACGACGCCGATGCCCGAGCCCATGATGACGATCACCCGATCGGCGTCCGGCGCGCCGGCGTAGTCGAACAGGTGATACTGCCGGCCGGTGAGCTTGGCGAACTTGTCCATGTGCTTCTGGACGATCGCGGCGCACTTCGCGTAAAACGAGTTGCAGGCCTCGCGAGCCTGGAAGAAGACGTCCGGGTTCTGGGCCGTGCCGCGGAGCTTCGGCTGCTCAGGCGACAGGGCGCGGCTCCGGTGCGCGGCGACCAGATCCATGTCGATCATCGCGCGGCAATCGTCTTCGGTGAGCTGCTCGATCTTGTTCACTTCGTGCGAGATGCGGAAGCCGTCGAAGAAGTGGACGATCGGCACGCGAGCTTCGAGCGTCGCGCTGTGGGCGATCAGGGCCATGTCCTGGGCCCCTTGCACCGACGCCGAACTGAGCATCGCCCAACCGGTCGAACGGCAGGCCATCACGTCGCTGTGATCGCCGAAAATCGACAGGGCGTGGGTGGCCACCGCCCGAGCCGTGACGTGGAAAACCGCCGAGTTCAACTCACCGGCGATCTTGAACATGTTCGGGATCATCAGCAGGAGGCCCTGCGAGGCCGTGAACGTCGTCGTCAACGCCCCGGCCTGGAGAGCGCCGTGAACGGCGCCGGCGGCCCCCGCTTCGCTCTGCATCTCAACCACGTGCGGAACGGTGCCGAAAATGTTCTTCCGCCCGGCGGCAGCCCAGGCGTCGGGCAGTTCGCCCAAGCCCGTCGACGGCGTGATCGGGTAAATCGCCGCGACCTCACTGCAAAGATGGGCGATGTTGGCCGCCGCCTCATTGCCGTCCACCGTCACGAAACGTCTCTTTTCCACGTCAACTCTCCTCTGATTCAAAAGGATTTCGGCTCGCGCCCGCTTCAGCGTGTCTATGAATGATGGCCCCGGCAAGGGCCCGATCGGTTGGCTCTCAGAAAGCCACTCTTATCGGCGAGAAACGCATGCGACTAAAGCCGCAGCCGCCGCCGGAGGCGATTTCTTCACCTTTCTTGCCGATCCGACGGCCGTCGATGCCAGCATTCTGAGAAATTGGGGGCGGTGAAGAATCTGGTTATGATACCGAATCGCAAAATCGCAGACAATGCACCCCAACGGGTGGCCGTCTCTCACCACCCGTGCCGCATGGCGTATAATCTGGCGACATTTCAAGGAGAATCCATCGTGACGACGAAAGACCTTCTTCGCCAAAACATCGAGTTTGCCCACCGCGTGTTGCGAGGCTACTTGGACGACTTCAGCGACGCCGACCTGGTGGCCCGCTCGTCGCCCGCGGCGAACCATGCCGCATGGCAACTCGGGCATCTGATCGCAAGCAACCGGCGGATGCTCGTCGGGTTGGGCCAAACGGCCCCGGAGCTGCCCGCTGGCTTCGAGACGGCTCACACCCGCGAGACGGCTGGCGTCAACGATCCGATCAGGTTCCTCAAGAAGGCCGAGTACCTCGCCTTGATGGACCAGATGAAGGCCGCCTCGCTCGCCGCGATCGAGGCGACGCCGGAGGCCGCACTGGACGCCCCCGCGCCGGACGCCGTCCGCGCGAGAATTCCCACCGTCGGTGCATTGCTCCTGCTGATCGGTTCCCACTGGCTCGTCCACGCCGGCCAGTTCACCGCCATTCGCCGCAAGCTCGGCAAGCCCGTCCTCTTCTAGTGGTGTGCCTCAGCCTGTTGGGGATTTTGGGTGCCATGCTTGCTAAGCGGCAATTCTCACCGTAGGTGGGTCGACGTCGCAAATAGATGGTGGGGCTTCGCAAACCAATCAACGATGATTTGCACT
Source organism: Thermoguttaceae bacterium (assembly GCA_039679885.1). Taxonomy (GTDB): domain Bacteria; phylum Planctomycetota; class Planctomycetia; order Pirellulales; family Thermoguttaceae; genus JAJFUI01. The sequence continues at coordinate 11,976 of JBDKUC010000046.1, forward strand.
CTGTCAGTTTGCAGGACGAGTTGCCGCGACGGAAGCCCCACCACCGCCTTGGTTTGCTTGACCCACCCTACGC
>JBDKUC010000305.1:0-2374 GCA_039679885.1 Thermoguttaceae bacterium
AGCCCAAGGCGAAGGGCGTGGCGCGGTAGGAAAACACGCCCTTCGTGCCTCAGGGCGTGCCACCCAACGCCACAATCCGTTACGGCACGTAGTTGATGAATCGCGGCGAAACGAATATCATGATGGCAATCCGACCAGGGATCGCACGATGCACTCGATCTGGCTGGTAATCACTGCGCTGGCGGCCTTTCTGGTCGCGTACCGTTTCTATGGTGCGTTTCTTGCGGCGCGGGTGGCCGTGCTCAACGACCGGCGGATCACGCCGGCCCACCGACTCCGCGATGACGTCGACTATCATCCGACGCGGCGGCTCGTGCTCTTCGGGGTTCATTTTGCCGCCATCGCCGGCTCCGGGCCCTTGGTCGGCCCCGTCTTGGCGTCCCAGTTCGGCTATTTCCCCGGCTTCTGCTGGATCGTCATCGGCTCCTGCCTGGCCGGCGGGGTCCATGACTTCGTCGTGCTGCTGGCCTCGGTTCGCCACGATGGCAAGTCGTTGCCGCGCATCGCCCGGGACATGCTTGGCCCCTATGTTGGCGCAGCAACGACGATCGCCACGCTCTTCATCATCATCACGACGCTGGCGGCCACGGGCAAGGTGGTGGTCAACGCCTTGAACGAGAGCGCCTGGGGGATGTTTACGATCGTCGTGACGATACCCGCGGCCCTACTGACCGGCTTTTGGATGAACAAGATTCGCCCCGGCCGAATCGGCGAGGCGTCGCTCATCGGGGTGACGCTGGTCGTGCTGGGCGTCGTGGTCGGCCAGCGGTTCGACGACTCGACCTATCGTCACCTGTTGGTCTTCTCGGTCAACGACCTGGCGGTCATTCTGCCGATCTACGCGGCCGTGGTGTCGATCCTGCCGGTTTGGGTGTTGCTGACCCCGCGGGACTATCTCAGCTCGTACATGAAGGTGAGCGTCATCGCCCTGCTGGGCGTGGGGATTTTGGTCGCCAACCCGACGCTCAAGATGCCGGCCATGACGCCGTTCGTCGGCGGCGACGGCCCGATCTTCGGCACCGTCTGGCCGTTCGTCTGCATCGTGATCGCCTGTGGAGCCCTCTCGGGCTTCCACGCCCTGATTGCCTCGGGCACGACGCCGAAGATGGTCGATCGGGAGTCGGACATTCGCCCGATCGGCTACGGCGCGATGTTGCTCGAAGGTTTCGTCTCGCTCACGGCGCTGATCGCCGCCTGCTCGCTCGAGCCGGGCGACTACTTCAAGGTCAACACGGAGCCCACGCAGTACAGACAGCTCATCGCGCGGACGCAGAAGCAATTTGGGTGGGACCTGCTACCGCGCGAGCTTGCGCGGTTGAAGGAAGAGGCTGGCGTGAAAGAGGAACTGGCCGGTCGAACGGCCGGCGCCGTCACCCTGGCCCTGGGCATGGCGAAAGTCCTCGGCGATCTGCCCGGCATGAGGGCGTTGATGGCCTACCTCTACCATTTCGTCATCATGTTCGAGGCCCTCTTCATCCTCACGCTCTTGGAGACCGGCACGCGCGTCGCGCGGTTCATCCTTCAGGATGCGCTGTCAGGGCTCCAACCAGGATCGCTCGCAACAGACGTCCAAGTTGTTCTTTCCTGGGTAGTGAACGCTCTCGTGACTGTAACAATCGCGGCGGCATGTGCTTGCCTGCTCCTTCTGTTCGGGGTTGATCGCTATTGGTTTAGCAACGGTATTCCAAACGCAGTGATGGCAGGCATCGGGCTGGCTTATCTCGGGGCCGCGACAACTTACCTGCTTCGCGGCACCTCTAAAATGAACGTGGCCACAAGTCTCCTGGTTTGCGGCCTTTGGGGCTATCTGCTCTACAACTTCGAGATCGGCCGGCTCTGGCTGATGAACGGCATCGGCAACCAGTTGCTGGCGGCCATTGGCCTTGGCATCGGCACCACGTACCTCTTGCAGCACTCGCCCAAGCGGGCGTATGCGCTCTGCACGGCGATCCCGTTCGCCGCGGTCGCGACCACGGTCTACACGGCCGGCGCGATGAGCGTCTACAACTGGTGGCAGATGCAGGCCGATCCCACGCAGGCCGCAACGGCCGGATCGAACCGACTGATGTGCGCGTTGGTCACCGCCATTCTCCTGCTGGGCGGCGTGATCCTCGTCGCCATGCTCCGCCGCTGGGCAGAATTGCTGCTCCGCGGTTCACCGGAACGCGAGCACGCGGCGGGGGAGACAACCTAGGCTGAAATCCTTGGCAGAGGAGAGAAGGTCAAATCACAAAAAGAGCGGCCGGGGACTTGAGTCCTGGGTCGATCGAAACCGGCCCGTCCGGTCGCCAATTGAAGTATGGCGCAAAAGCGGCGACACGTTGCGAGAAGGACTGCGAAGTCGGCCACAGGCGTTCGTAGTCCCGCCTTTAGG
>JBDKUC010000324.1:0-5451 GCA_039679885.1 Thermoguttaceae bacterium
AGGAGCATGGCGATATTGGCCGCATGGCACGTGTTCACGGCCACACAATGAGTGTACACGTCGGAGATCGGCAGCGCCCGGCTCTTGACGCAGTCGAAGAAATTGGCCATGTGGCCGTGGATCGACATGCCGCGATAGAGCTTGGCCACCTCCTCCTGGAGCCACTTTTTGTCCGTCGGGCTGTCCTTGATCGCCTTGACGAACTTGCCGCGGATGCCGCCTCGGTTGACGGCCAACTGGCCCTTCTCGCCGACGAACTTGATGTCCTCATTGCCCGAACTGGTCAGTTCCAGGGTGTTGCCATTGGGCAGCTTCATCTTGCAGTCGAACGAACGCGCGACGTTGTAGCTGTTGGGCAGATCGGCCAACGACTTTCGTCCCAGCATGTAGTCGCGCGTCAGCTCGCGCCCGAGGGGGAACTCGCCTTGCCCCTCGATCTCGCTCGGCCCGGTCTTGTCGCCGCCCAGGGCCCACAATGAGATGTCCGTATGGTGGGCGCCCCAATCCGTGATTTGTCCACCGGAGTAGTCGAGCCACCAACGGAAGTCGAAGCTGCCGCGATTCGGGCAGAAAGCGACGGTCGGCGCTTGCCCCAACCAGAAGTCCCAGTCCATTTCCTTCGGCGGCTCGGCCGTGGGGAACGGTCCGCCCGACTGCGCCTTGCCGATGATCGCCTTGGCCGCCAGTTTCTTTCCGAGCCGCCCGCTGCGGACGATCGCGACGGCTTCCAAGAAGGCGTCCCCGAACTCGCTCCGCTGCTGTGTGCCCACCTGAAACACCCGGCCGCTCTTCTTCACCGCCTCGCAGATGATCCGGCTCTCGTCGATGGTCAGCGTCAGCGGCTTTTCGCAGTAGACGTCCTTGCCGGCGTTCATCGCGTCGATGGCGACCTTGACGTGCCAATGATCGGGCGTGCCGATGGTCACCGCCTGGACATCCTTCCGGTCAAGCACCTTGCGGTAGTCCTGATAAACCTGGCACTTGCCACCCTTCTTCTCGACTTTCGCAGCGAACGTGTTCGCGTGGCCCAGGTGAACGTCGGCGCATGCGACAAGGTTGCCGAGATCGGCCGCTTGCAGTCCGATGTCCGTGCCCCGCCCGCCGACGCCGATGGAAGCCACGATCAGCTTGTCGGCCTTGCTCTCGCCGGCTCGCACCGAGGCGCCGGAGAGAAAGTACGGGATGGCGATGCCGGCTGCCAGCGTGGCACCGCCGGTTTTCAGGAAGTCACGGCGTGTCGTATTGCTTCGCTTCACGAGAATCTCCTTTGAGATGCGGAATGAGGCTTGAGGACGATAACCTGAGCGATTTCCCGTAGGACGGATTTCCTAATCCGTCCCCGAACTGGACGGGCTAGGAAGTCCGTCCTACGGCGCGAACTTGTCGTGTGACGATTGGTGAGCACGGCACGGGACACCGGGCCTTTCAGCTCAACGGCGTAGCATACCATTGGGCGGCACAACGAGCAACACGTTCGGGCGGCAAGAGCAGGAGCCCCACAGTCGTTCGTAGTTCCGGCTTTAGCCGGCGATTTCACTCGGAACGTGAAAACAGGCGTCCTCGTCGCGACCCTCGGTCGCGGCTTTATGGCGGGTGCTGCAAAGCGTGACTCGCACCCGGCGGCAGCCTACGGGCAAAACCGTCGTAGACGCTCTTCCGATGGCGTTCTATAATGGCGATCGGCAACCGACCCTCGTGAGTCAATCGTCCCGCCCGGGCATGGAATCTGCTGCACGCAACACCGTCATCCCGCAGCATCCCTGCTCGCGAGCGACCGCACTTTTTGCCAATCAAGCCTCGCGACATTAAGTCGCCGTAATCGAATAGCGTATCCAACGAACCGTAGGACGGATTTCCTAATCCGTCTCTAAACTGGACGGACTAAGAAGTCCGTCCTACATCGCAAGATATTGCGTGACGACTCCTCATCGCGCAACACCCTCAGCCAACCCGCCTGCGAGACAGATCATGAACGGCAAGCCATCGTCACCGACGCGACGCGAGTTTCTGAAGACCACGGGCCGGATTGCCGCCGCTTCGGCGTTGGCCGGCATTGCCGTGCCCTCGGTCCATGCGGCCGAGCAGAACACGATCCAAGTCGCCCTGATCGGCTGCGGCGGGCGAGGCGGCGGCGCAGTCCGTCAGGCCCTTTCGGTCAAGAACGGGCCGATCAAGCTCGTGGCCATGGCCGACGTCTTCCAGGAGCGGCTCAACAGCACCTACAAGTCGCTGGCCAAAGAGAATCTGCCCGGCAAGGTCGACGTCCCCGAGGATCGCCGCTTCCTGGGTTTCGACGGTTACCAGAAGGCGATGGACTGCTTGAATCCGGGCGACGTGGCGATCCTGACCACGCCGCCGGCCTTCCGCTGGCCGCATTTCGACTATGCCATCCGCAAGGGCATCCACGTCTTCATGGAGAAGCCCACGACCGTCGACGGTCCCACGACGCGGACGATGTTCAAGCTGGCCGATGAGTCGGTCCGCAAGAATCTGAAGGTTGGCGTTGGCCTGATGGCCCGCCACAGCCCCGAACGCATCGAACTGCGTGATCGCATCGGCTCGGGCCAGCTTGGCGAGATCCTGGCCATGCGGGCCTATCGGATGCACGGCCCGGTCGGCTCGTTCGCCTCGGGGCCCAAGCCGGAGGGCGAGAGCGAACTGCTCTACCAGATCAAGTGCTTCCATAGCTTCCTTTGGGCCAGCGGCGGCTGCTTCAGCGACTTCAACATTCACAGCATCGACGAATGCTGCTGGATGAAAGGCGATTGGCCCGTCCAAGCGATGGCCGTCGGCGGCCGCCACTTCCGCGGCGACTCGGTCGATCAGAACTTCGACAACTATTCGGTCGAGTACACCTTTCCGGACGGCACGAAGCTGTTCTTCATCGGCCGCGTGATGTCGAACTGCTATGATCAGTATGCCAGCTACGCCCACGGCACCAAGGGCTTGGCGGTCATTTCGTCGGATTGGACGGCCGCGTCGGCCACCAAGTGCCGCATCTGTCCGGGCCAGATCCCCACCAACAAGAAGGTCGTTTGGCGCTATTCCGGGCCGAAGCCCGACGCCTATCAGTTGGAATGGGATCATCTGATCGACGCGATCCGGCAGGACAAGCCGTACAACGAGGCGAAGCGGGGAGCCGTGGCCAGCCTCGTCACCTCGATGGGCCGAATGGCCGCTCACACGGGCCAGGTCATCGCGTACGACCAGATTCTGAACCTCAATCACGAGTTCGCGCCGAACGTCGACAAGTTGACGATGGACTCGCCGGCGCCGTTGCCTGCCGACAAGGATGGCAAATACCCCGTCCCCCAGCCTGGCATCACGACCCGGCAAGAGTACTAATTCGCATCGAGGTACATCTTCCATGTCTAAAGATTTCGACTGCGTGTTCTGTGGCTCGTGCGTCGCCGACATTCTAGTGCGGCCGGTCCCGCTGAATCAGCCCGTCGGGGCTGGCCGGCTTTTCGCGGCCGAGCCAATCCACGTCGTGACCGGCGGCATCGTCTCGAACTCCGGCATCGCGATGGCGAAGCTGGGGATGAAAACGGCGGCCTTCAGCTACGTCGGCCGCGACGATTTTGGCGGCCTCATTCGCCGCCGACTCGAGGCGGCCGGCATGGACTGCAGCCGACTGCTGGAACATCCGACTGCCGCCACGAGCACGACCGCCGTGCTGATCGATCCCAGCGGCGAGCGAAGTTTTGCGCATTGCGTCGGCGCGCCGAAGCTGATGGACAAGTCGCTCTTGATGGGCAACCTTGATCTGATGGCCCGCAGCCGCATGATGCTGATCGGCTATTATTCCCTGATGCCGAATCTCGATCCGGACCTGCCTGAGGTTTTCGCCGCCATTCGCAAGAGCGGTTGCCTGACGGCGCTCGATGCGGCCGGCGAAGGGGGCACGATGGATCCGTTGTGCCGCATCCTGCCGCAAGTCGACGTCTATTGCCCCAGCCGGGACGAGGCGATCCATCAGACCGGCGAGACCGATCCTCGGAAGATCCTCGACATCTACCGCAAGTGCGGCGCCCCCGGCCTGGTGGGCGTCAAGCTCGGCTCCGACGGCGCGCTGCTGAGCCCGGCCGCCGGACAGTACGTCGAAGTCGCAACCGTGTCGCCGCCGGGCGCCGTGGTCGACACCACGGGCGCGGGCGATAGCTTCCTCGCCGGTCTGCTGACGGGTCTGTTGAAGGGCTTCGACGCCGAGAAAGCGGGTCGCTTGGCGGCTGCCGCCGGCGCTTGCTGCGTGACCGGCTATGGCGCCACGGCAGGCCTGCGTGATTTCAGCGAAACGGCCCGCCTGGCCGGGCTTTAGGCCAAACCTCCGTGTGACCGAACAACTTCCCTCTCCCACGCACGAGAGAGGAGCGGGGCAACGTCCCCTCGCTTTCGATCATGCATGTCGACTCCGAGTTGACTTCGGCTTTCCGACCGTGGCCGCACCGGCTGGCATGGCTCCTCCTGCTGGTCGTTATTGCCCTGATCTCGATGGGCGGTACGGTGACAACCTATGAGGCCGGCATGGCCGTCCGAGACTGGCCGACCACGTTCGACTACTGGTTCTATCCAATCCGGGCCTGGTTGGCCGTCTGGGACGTGTTCCTCGAGCATGGGCATCGCCTCTTAGGCCAACTGGCCGGGCTGCTGGCCATGGGTCTGGCGATCCTGCTCTGGCGGGACGACCGGCAAGGGATGCGCTGGGTGGCGGCCGGCCTGCTGTTGGGCATCGCCGTGCAAGGGACTCTTGGCGGCCTCCGCGTGGTCGTCGACAACCGCGTCCTCGCCCGCATCCACGGCTGCGTCGCCCCGCTCTATTTCGCCCTCTGCACGGCCACGGTCGTTTGGACCTCGCGCCGATGGCGCCGCGCGACGTTAACTCGAAACGAAAGCGAGGATGCGACCTCCGCGGGCCCCGTTGCGGCTCGCGCTGCCGATCCATGGGCGACCGCAATCCGTTCGCGGCGTCTCGCTTGGTTGCTGGTTTCCGCGATCTACATCGAGATCGTCCTTGGCGCCCTGCTTCGTCGGCCTTCGGCCAACACCACTCCGGCCAACATGAACCTCTGGCTCTGGCTCAAGGTCATCAACGCCGCACTGATCCTCATCTTGTGCTTCTGGCTGCTTGCCAGCCTGCGGCGCCTTGTGGTGCAGGTTGTTAACCTGCCTGAACAGTCTCAGCCTGGCAGGCAGGCTGATCTGCCCCGGACGATCCGCCGCGGCGGGCGGTGGCTCGCCGCGCTGTTGATGGCCCAGCTTGTTCTCGCAGCGGCAACATGGGTCACCAACTACGGCTGGCCGGACTGGTTCGCCTGCTACGTCTGCCGGCTCTCGTACACCGTTGTCGCGCAGGGCCGGCTCCAAGTGTTCGCCACGACGGCCCACGCCGCCGCCGGCTCGCTCCTGCTTGGCCTCGCACTGAGCCTGATTCTGTGGCTCCGACGCTGGCGT
>JBDKUC010000224.1:0-1946 GCA_039679885.1 Thermoguttaceae bacterium
TCCCGAACGCCGGCCAGAATGATCTCGATGTTCGGATTCTTCTTGAGAAACTGCTCGCGGGCGTTCTTCACGACGACGGAATCGTGCGCGGCGTCGAAATCGACCTGCGCCACCCACTTCGCCGCGGCCGACACCTGCTTCGGATTCAGCGGCGCCGCCTGCACGGAGGCCGCCACGCCGAACATGGCCGCAAGGGCCAGACCGAGATAAAACCGCATCTCCCACCTCGCTCCAGTAATGGGTAATTCTAACGGACTCAGACTGCCAGTGTATACACGGCCGACGGGCGGCTGGTTACACGTGCGACGAGCAAATTCGGTCCATTTTTTGCCATCACCCCACCGCGGCAGGGATGACTGCTCATATCGGCACTATCGGCCGGCGTTCGGCTTGACAGTCGGTTTGGCCTTCGCCTCGGTATTCGGCTTGGCGGGTGGCTGAGTGGCCACTTCTTTCAGGAGGTTGTGCATGGTGTCGACATACTCCGTGCGAGTCTTCTCGGCAAGCGACTTCCACTGGTCCTTGGGCAGACTAAGCTGCGGGTGCTTTCCCGTGCCTTCGTTCGTGCCCGTGCTCTCCATGACGGCGGCCATGCCGTGGAGGTTGATCCAGCGGTGGTCGTAATTGTAGGGCGTCGTCCGGTCCCACTCGGCAATCCGCGGCAGCATCGCTTCGACCTTCGCCGGGTGTTCGAGCGTGTACTGCATAATCGGCTGGCCGTAGTTCTGATGGATGACGCCAATGCCTTCTCGGGCGGTCACATCGGCGCAACGCAAAGCATCGAAGCGACACCGCAAAATGCCGGCGTAGTACCAGAACGCCGCCTCGTCCTTCTTCCCCTCGTCGAACAGCACATTCGACAGGGCACAGAGAACGATCGGAGCGTACTTGTCGGGCGACGCCAAAACGCTCTTCACGGCGGTCTGCTTCCGCTTCATGTCGTCGCCGAGCAAATCTCCAATTGCCTTGTTCGTCAGCTTCACGTCGATCTTCGCATACTCGCCGGTCGGCTGAATCTCGTCGCTGCCAGACTGTTGCGGCACGCCGAGCACGAGTGTCGTCAATGCCAGACAGTACGTTGCCATCGTCAGAACCATCGCCAGTTCCTTTCGTGTGAGCGGAGTATGTGGATGTCGGCGGTGCCCTGACGGGACCGCACTGCTCAGCCGAGTACACTCGACCGTCTTGACTAGTCTAGATCACGCGGGGGGGTGCTGCGCCGTTCGGCGGAAATGGTGTCAGTTGAGCGAGAAAAGGGGACATCACTGAATGTGGCGAATTGGAGAACCGACAATGGGCGCTATCCCGTTTTCCGTACAGCGCTTATCGTGGTCACCTTTCTACCCTAACCGGGCATGCCTCCTTGCGTTTCTCTTGTCTCTCAACTGGCGTCCACGTCCGAAAGTCGGTCAACGTCATGTATGGCTGCTTGCTGCCGTCGGGCCGCACAAAGAAGAAACGCTTCCCCTCGCGGATGTATTCGTCGCCGCAACAACATCGGTAGCGATATACGCCCCACCTTTCACGTCCATAAGTTGTTCCGAGCGACCAATAATAGGCGGAAATACCTCTGCATCGTCCGTTGCGACACGAAGGAAACGGGAAGAACAGCAGCAGCCTGCTGAGCGAGACTGCCCAGAGGAAGAGACATACGAGTACGACACTGAATGGAGCGGCGATCCAAAACGCGGCGTCCCGTGGACCGCCAAACACAGATGCGAGAAACATTCCGACCATCATGATGGATACAGTTCGAAGGAACCGCCAAAGCCCCGCGGCCCCGCCAATCAACGCTTCGAGTAGAAAGGCTAGAAACCCCCACTCTGCCGTAAGCCATCGAAAAACGACCGTCCACGTCATTATTGTTGTCTCCGCTTATGGCTACTTATTCGGTATCTCACTTCGTCATTAAGCGCGTCTGTCCCCCCCTTCCTTTGAGTTGAAGT
>JBDKUC010000107.1:0-1567 GCA_039679885.1 Thermoguttaceae bacterium
GTTCGCCATTGGCGCCCATCAGGGGTTCTTCTACGTGCGGGCCGAGTATCCGCTGGCCATCGAGCGCATCCAGCGGGCGATCGACCTGTGTCATGAGTGGGGCCTGCTGGGCAAGAACATTCTAGGCTCCGGTTTCGATTTCGATCTGGAAATCAGGCTGGGCGCCGGAGCGTTCGTATGCGGTGAAGAAACGGCCCTGATCCATTCGATCGAAGGCGAGCGCGGGCAGCCGCGTGTGCGGCCGCCGTATCCGACCGAGCACGGCCTGTGGAGCCGTCCGACGGTGATCAACAACGTCGAGACGTTCGCCAACGTCACCGCAGTGATCAATTACGGCGCCGATTGGTTCGCGCAGATTGGCAGCGAGAAGAGCGGCGGGACAAAGGTCTTCGCTTTGGCCGGCAAGGTGACGCACACCGGACTGGTCGAGGTGCCTATGGGCACGACGCTGCGCACCGTGGTCGACACGATCGGCGGCGGACCGACCGGCGGCAAGAAGCTCAAGGCGATTCAAACTGGCGGGCCGGCTGGCGGATGCATTCCGGCGAAGTGGGCCGACCTGGCCGTCGATTTCGACACGCTGGCCAAAGCCGGCTCGATCATGGGCAGCGGCGGCATGATCATCTTGGACGAAGACGACTGCATGGTCGACATCGCCAAGTACTTCATGACGTTCTCGCAAGACGAGTCGTGCGGAAAATGCACGCCGTGCCGTGAGGGCACCACGCGGATGCTCGAAATCCTCGAACGCATCACCAGCGGCAACGGCACGATGGAGGACCTCGACAAGCTGAAGCGGCTCGGGCTGCTGATGCGTCGGGCGTCGTTGTGCGGGCTGGGTCGCGCGGCGGCCAACCCGATCTTGAGCACGCTGGAACATTTCCGCGAAGAGTACGTCGCGCACGTGACGGAGCGTCGCTGCCCGGCGCACAAGTGCAAGTCGCTGATTCACTACGAGATCAACGCGGACAAGTGCGTCGGCTGCACCGTTTGCGCCCGCAATTGTCCGGTCACGTGCATCAGCGGGGTTCGCAAGGAGCCACACATCATCGACCAGTTGCGCTGCATCAAGTGCGGCCGGTGCTTCGAGGTCTGCCGGTTTGCCGCGGTGAAGCGGATGTGAGAGGGCGACAATCGCTCCTGGTCCTTAGGGCGTCGCCCTGTGGGCGGAAAGAACGGCCGGGCCTTCGGCCCGTGGATCGTCAATGGGCGTCGGCGAGCCAATTGGACGCTTATTCGGCCGAGATTCTTCGCTTCGCTCAGAGTGACGATTCGGCGAAGGGCATCTGGCAGTGGTGTTTGACATCGTGGCGTCCGTGACCTAGGGTTTGGATGGCCGTCCTTCGTGCTCGTCTTGGGGGGCCGTTTTGACTTATCTGGCCAGCCGGCGGCGACGCTTCGCGATCGGGCGCCTGGCGGTGATCTGGTTCCACAAGGGGGAGCTTCATGAGATTGCCCACGCCGCAACTCGATTTGCTGGGCGGCGCACAAGCCGGGGTGGACGACGAGGTTCGGGCCCAAGTTTGGGGACTGCTGTCGGCCTTATATCCGCGCAATGATTTGATGG
>JBDKUC010000002.1:0-9967 GCA_039679885.1 Thermoguttaceae bacterium
CTGGCCGACGGCCGCCCCGTCGGCGAAGTCACCAGCGGCACGCATTCGCCGACGCTCGGTCATCCGATCGCTATGGCCTACGTCGCGCCCGAGTGCTCGCAGGCTGGCCGCGAGGTGCAGCTCGACATTCGCGGCCGCATGGAACCGGCCAAGATCGTCGATTTGCCGTTCTATCAGCGGAAGAAGAAATAGCCCCAGCTTGTAGATCAAGCACGACCGGTGGTCGCGCCGTCTCCCGATAAAAGAAAGGACATCCCATCATGCCTCAGAACATGCTCTACTGCAAAACCCACGAGTGGGTCCGCTTGGCGGACGAGTCGGCTGGCAAGGTCGCCACGGTCGGCCTGACGGCCTTCGCTCTCGAAATGCTCACCGACCTGGTTCACGTCGATCTGCCGCCCGTCGGGAAGGCCGTCAAGGCCGGGCAGCCGTTCGGCGAGATCGAGTCGGTCAAGGCCGTGAGCGACATCAACAGCCCCGTCGACGGGGAAGTGATCGAGGTCAACCCCGCCTTGGCCGCCAATCTTGAGCACTTGGCCGACGACCCCTACGGCGCCGGCTGGTTCATCAAGGTCAAGGTCTCCGGCGACGCGGGCCTCGGCAACCTGCTCGACGAGGCGGCGTATAAGAAGCAATGTGAAGAAGAACAGCACTAAGAATGTGAAGTCCGAAGCCCGAAATCCGAAGCTCGAATGGAGATTCGGACTTAGGGCTTCGGATTTCGAGCTTCCGCTCCGGAGTTCGCGATGCCCTATTTTCCAAATACTGAGGCTGACCGTCAGGCGATGCTGGCGGCCATTGGCGCCAAGTCGGTCGATGAACTGTTCTCGATGATTCCGCCGGAACTGCGGATGAAGCGGGACTTGTGCGTGCTGCCCGGCCTGGGTGAGCTCGAACTGACCGCGCATCTGAACGATCTGGCCGGCCAAAACGTGCCGGCGGGCGCGGCAGCCTGTTTCCTCGGCGGCGGAAGCTACGACCACTTCGTGCCGGCCGTGGTCGACATGGTGGCCTCGCGGAGCGAGTTCTACACGGCCTATACGCCCTATCAGGCCGAAGCGAGCCAAGGGAGCCTGCAGGCGTTCTTCGAATATCAGACGCTCATCGCGCAACTGACCGGCATGGACGTCAGCAACGCGAGCCTCTATGACGGCGGCAGCGCCGTGGCCGAGGCCGTGCTGATGGCCCTGCATTCGACCGGCCGCAGCCGCGTCGTCACGGCTACGAGCGTGCATCCCGAGTATCGCCAAGTGCTCGGCACCTATCTGGCCAACATGGGCGTCGATCTGGTGACGCTCGCAACGCCTGACGGCGCCGCGTCGGTCGCCGAGCTGGCGGCGGCGGTGAACGACGAGACGGCGTGCGTGCTCATTCAGCATCCGAACTTCTTCGGCTGCCTCGAAGACGTTCAGCAGGCGGCCGAGATCGCCCACAAGGCCGGCGCCCTGCTCGTCGTCTCCGTCGATCCGATCAGCCTGGGCCTGCTCAGGCGGCCGGGCGATTGCGGAGCCGACATCGTGGTGGCCGAGGGCCAGTCGCTGGGCAACCCGATGGCGTTCGGCGGCCCGTATCTCGGCATCATGGCCTGCCGCGAGCAGTACCTGCGCCGCATGCCCGGCCGATTGATCGGCGAGACGGTCGATCGGCACGGCCGCCGCTGCTGGGTGCTGACGCTGCAGACCCGCGAGCAACACATCCGCCGCGAGAAGGCCACGAGCAACATCTGCTCGAACGAAGGGCTGTACGCGCTGCGTGCGACGGTGTACCTGGCGCTGATGGGCCCGAGCGGAATGCGGAGCGTTGCAGAGCTGTGTCTGCAAAAGGCCCGCTACGCCGCCGAGCGTCTGGCCGCCGTGCCTTCGCTCTCGCTCAAGTTCGACCGTCCGACGTTCAAGGAGTTCGTCGTCCGCGTGAAGGGCCGTTCGGTCGAGGATGTGATCGAAAACGCCCGGCAGCAGAACATCTTCGCCGGCGTGCCGCTTGGCCGATGGTATCCCGAGCTGTCCGACTGCCTGTTGGTCGCCGTGACCGAGAAGCGGACGAAGGGCGAGATCGACCGCCTCGTGGCGGCGTGTTCCTAAGGACTCAGCGGCCGCGTCGAAATAAGTGATCGAGTTCCAGTAATGCTCAGACATTCACGGAACACGAATCACCACCACTCGCTGATTCTTACTCCATCAGCGTAGATCAGCGGCGATTAGCACGCAATTCTCACCGTAGGGTGGGTCGACGTCGCAAATATATCGTGGGGCTTCGCAAACCAATCAACGATGATTTGCACTCTGTCGATTTGCAGGACGAGTTGCCGCGACGGAAGCCCCACCACCGCATTGCTTTGCTTGATCCACCTACGCCTTGGTGAGAAATGCGGATTGCCGTTCCTGGCAGACCGACAAGTTGTTCTGACGCTGTAGGACGGACTTCCTAGTCCGTCCTGCCTCCTGTGAACGGATCGGTCGTCGTCTCCAGCCGAGACATGATGTCGTCGATCGCGCCGGCTGTGCCGTAGCCATGATGGACCTCGCGGCCGTTGCGCAGGTGTGCCACTGGCTCGGCCAGTGCCCGTCGTCCCCGACCTGCCGGGGCCCCACACCTGTCCACAACACGATGGAACGTCAATCGCTCGACCGGCACTGGCGGAGCCAGTGGCACCCCCCCCGGCCAGTTCGTCAGTGCCACCCCGCCGTGGCGATGGGGTCGGAACCGCCAAACGCCACGGAAACGGAAGGGCCATCCTCCGAACGGGATGGCCCCAATCGCTTCGTGAGAGGTTTCAATGCTCTACGCTGCCCGCCGTCGCCAAGCATAGCCGAGCAGGCCGAGGGCACCCGTGCCGAGAAGGGGGAGAGTGGAGGGTTCGGGAACACTGGTGAACGTCATCGAATCAATAAGATAATCAAAATTACTGGTGCTAGCCGGTATAAACAGCACTCGGTCGATTCGATCAGAGGACAGGCTGAACCTTGCATAGCCAGAAGAACTATTGGGCGGTACGTCTGCGAAAACTTCCGAGTCTACCAAGGTGGTTCCCAAATAAGCTTCAACAGTGTAGCTGGCACTGGTAATCAATCCGTTGAAAAGGATCCCCTCAACGTGGCTCACAGTAAACGAGGGGTCTGTGGTAACGGCAAGATTCGGGCTTAGCGCGGAATCGTTGTTGGCGGTTGCATACAAGTTAGGGCTGGAGGCGTACGACATCGCAGGAAAGTTAGTCGGGGTGCCTAATACGTAACCGCCGGTGAACGTGACCTTTCCCGGAACTGTAATCGTTTGCATGGGGAAATAGGGCATGATGCCATGTGGACCGGTCGGCAGGGAAGGAGTGTTTTCGAAGTCTACAAGCAACAATCCCGCATCCGCGGATAAGCACATCAGTGCCCATCCGGCCGCTACCAACACCATTTGCCGCATTACAGAAAATCGACGAATCATTTAGGCACCTCCAAAGATGGAAACGATGTATCGAGGTAACGACATACTGGCAAGGATGCACGCCCACGCGGCGGGCCGCTCTGCCCCCGCAACAACCTCTTCCGTGCCCATTGATGACAGATGCAAACCTAACACATAACACAGTCAGCGCTAGAATCATACCCCCCGGGCAAAAAAAGGGTCAGAACGGAATGGCACGTGAACTTCTCTAACGGCTTGGCTCATCTTGACTTGTGTAGAGGCTGCGGTGCTTTTGCACCACACCGCAAGAAACAACACAAGCCCTTGATGATCAAGGGCTTGTGCGAACGAGTGCAAAACCATGCAGCACCGCGCTAGGGCTGCGATGTGGGCGGCAGAGGACTCGAACCTCCGACTTCCACCGTGTGAGGATGGCGCTCTAACCAACTGAGCTAGCCGCCCGAAGAATCCAAAGTCTACCGCAGCCGGCGTTCAGGTGGAAGAGGGGGGCTCGAACTTCGGAGCGGTGGCCTCGTCCCGGTCTTCCTCCAGGCTTTCGTGCGACGTTGAAGCGGCCGGCCGCGCGTCGCTCGTGGCCGAGTCGATCGCGCCTTGGATTTCCTGTTGAATGCCGTTGATGCCCTTCTTGAATTCCATCATGCCGCGGCCGATGGACCTGGCGACCTCAGGCAGACGCTCGCCGAACAGCAGCACGGCAAGCACGCCGAGCATCAAGAGCATCACCGGATTGTCGAGGAAGGCAAACAAGGAAGACATAGGGGATCCGTTGCCGGTCGCCAAAAACAACATTGCCACCCCGAGCGCAAGGAAGCCTATCGCTGGGCGGGCTCGTTATCGGCAGCCTTCGCCTCTTCCCGAGGCTGCGGCTTGGCGGTCTGCTCTTCGATCTTGCCTGCCGACTTGACGTCGTCCTCGATGCCTTGCAGGCCCTTCTTGAACTCGACGACGCCTTGGCCGAGCGAGCGCATCACGCTGGGCAGGCGGTTGCCAAACAAGAGAAACACAACAAGGGCAATGATCGCCCAGTGAAATATCGAAAGACCACCCAT
Organism: Thermoguttaceae bacterium; assembly: GCA_039679885.1. Lineage (GTDB taxonomy): Bacteria > Planctomycetota > Planctomycetia > Pirellulales > Thermoguttaceae > JAJFUI01. Next base: position 4,464 of record JBDKUC010000002.1, read on the forward strand.
AAAAAGAGGGCTCCGAAAGGCGTTCCAGTGAAAGCATAAAGCCACTTCCATTGTACCGGGAGTGGTTTTACTGTCAAACCGCCTGCCTGGTAGGCGAACAGAATTGCAAAGTCGTTCGTAGTTCCGGCTTTAGCCGGTCACATTCCGCCTAAAGGCGGGACTACAAACGCCTGCGGCAGACTTCGCGGTTCGCCTGCCTGGCACAGGCGGTCCCATCAGCGTTTCGGCACGAGGCGAGGCGACGGAGGACTCCTGCCTGGCGACCGGCGATTCATCTCGCGGCGGTCACGGGCACTGGCGCACCGCCATAGAGGGGAAGGAAGCGATAGTAGACTTCGAGACTGAGAGCGGACAGGGCCGTGGTATAGACCCGGCCGCCGTAGCCCCCCCACAGGTCATCATTGTTGTTCCATGAGCCGGCCAGCGGGCCGGACTTCACTTGGCGGCTGACCAGGGCCGTCCGCAGCGCCTCGTTCCACCGCTGCCAATGCACGCCCTGCAGTTGGTACATGCCCATCGTCGCATAGTACCAGTAGTAGACGTTGCTCCGGCTGCTGGATGGCGGTTCGCCTAGCAGGTAGTCGCCCGCCTCGTTGCAGGCTGGATGCTCGCGGGGAAGGCCGAGGAATTGCCAGCAGACGAGGGCCTCGGCCGCCATCGAGTGCGTCGCCTCTTCGCCGGGCCGATAGGACGCCAACCCGCCATAGCGGCCCGATGAGACGCTCCGCAGGTAGCGGACGATTCCCTGTCGCGTCGCGTCGGGAATGGGGATGCCCGCCAGTTCAGCGCTCTTGAGCGACATCAGTTGCCAGCCGAGTTGGCTCGTGTCGCCCGGATCGCCTGGCCGATAGCGCCAGCCGCCGCCGACGCGATCCTGGGCGGCGACGCTATAGCCGATGGCGCGGCGGACCGGGTCTTGCAGACGTGGGTCGCGCGTCATTCCATAGGCTTCGCTCATCGCGCAACTGGCGATGGCGTGGCTATACATGAACTCGAACGCGGCGGCGTCGCCCGCCAGGTTGCCATCGGCCGCCTGGACTCGCATCAAGTACTCGATGCCGCGGCGAATGTCCTCATGATAGGGGCCGTCGAGGTGCGTGTGGCCGGAGGCGAGGAAGGCCAGAATCGCCAAGCCGGTAATGGCCGAATCGGCGCGGCTGCCGGCGCCCTGTCGCGTTCGGCCGAGCACGTTCCCTTCCTTGCCGGCGTCGTGCGTTCGGGGATCCCAACGGCCGTCGGCGGCCTGATTATCGGCCAGCCACTTGAGCGCCGCCTTGACCGCGGCCTCGGTTTCGGCCGAGCCACCGTGGCTCTCGGCAACGCCCGCGCGGTCCGTGGCCACGCGAAGCCGATACGGCTCGGGCAGCGGAACGCTCCGGGCCGCTTGCCGTGCAGCTTCAGCCCCGCTGCTCGACAGCCGGGGCGTCACGTCTGCTCGCGAGGCCAACGCCCGGTCGGCGCCCTCGGTTGCTGAACGATCCGCGTTGCCGCCGATCCGGTCCGATGGTTTGACGACCTGCGGCGAGGACCGCAAATCGGCGTGCGACGGCGGCGCGGATCGCCAATCGGGCCCGGCGTCATCGCTGTCGCCGATTCGCGGCAGAGCCTCCGGAGGCTGGAGCAGGGCCAGAGGCAAATCTTCGGCTGGCGGACGAATCGGTCGCGCCGAAAGATCGTCGGCCAGTCGCGCGGGCGCTTCCGCCGCGCTGGGCGGCATCACCAGTCCCGGCTCGCGGTGCTGCGCGGCCGGGCTCTCGACCACGGTCGCCAGCGGATCGGCCGAGCGAGCAGCGGGCCTCGGTGTCGCCTTCGCCCGAAGCGGTTTCGCGTCGGAAATCGCAACGTCGCCCATCGGCAGGTTGCCCGGCAGCCGCAACGGCTCCGCGCGGACTAGGCGCTTCGGCTCGGGCGATTGCTCGGACGTCTTGCGCTCGAGATCGGCCTTCACGGGCTGCGTCGCCTCGTCGCCGGGGAGCGACTCCCACGGTTGATCGTCCTTGGCGGAAGCGTTCGGACGAACCGCGGCGCCAGCCGTCGGCTGAGGGCCGGCGACGTGAGACGGAGGTTGATGGTCTCCGGGGCCATCGTCCAGGCTCAACCGTACGACGCGTTCCGGGGGCGAAGGCGTGACGATCTGAATCGTCGCGGCGTAGGTCGCCAGCAGGAGGTGGGCCAAGAGGGACAACGCCATGCATTTCCGCAACGGCTTGTACTGCCCCCAGCGCGTATAGAGCAGCACGGCCAGCCCCGCGGTGAACAAGGCCAGCCCGAGCCAGAATATCGCCAACTCCAGCTCGATACCGGCGAGGAAGGGCAACAGGCGGTGGAGTCCCAAGGCGGTCATTGCTCGAACTGCGTGCGGCTGGCGGTCGTGGTCGATCGGCGGCGTCGGCGGGCCGCTTATCGTTTGATCGGCGCCGACCGGACGGTAATGCCCAGGTCGCGGATGCCGGCCTGTTTGCAGGCGGTCAACACCGCGGCGACGTTCTGGAACTCGCCTCGGGCGTCGCCGCGCACGAGGACGCCGAGGTCGTTGTATTGTCGGCGGGCGGCGGCCAGCCGGGTCGTAAGCTGATCGAGCGTGACCGTAGTGCGGTCCAGCGTGATCGTGCCATCGTGATAAACGTTGACTTCCTTGCGCGCCGGCGCGGCGGTGAGAGCCCCACGGTCGACGACCTCCGGAACGCGCAGCCCGATCTTTCGCTCTTCATCGATGAAGCGAGTCCCCAGCATGAAGAAGATGATCAACAGGAACATGACGTCGAGCATCGCCGTCAGGTTCAGCGTCGGCTCATCGTCGAGATGCGTTTTCAGAGGCATGATTTGGGGTTAGTGACGAAGGACGAAGCACAAATGACGAATGACGAATGACGAATGACGAAATCCGCCGGCGGATTGTCTCAGAGTAAATGGTGACTTATGGGTGCCATGCTTGCTAAGCGAGCGCAGCGAGACAGCAAGCATGCTTGCCACTTCCTCATGCCCACGGCAAGCGTGGGCATGGCGCCCGCCTTTTCCAAATCGCGCATGATAAACACCGTCATTTACGAGACACTAGGCTGGCGGATTTGCTGTTTGTTTCACGAGGTCACGGCGGCTGCTGTGCGGCGCGACTTGGGCGCCGGCACTCTCCGTTCCTGCAATTCCTCGGCCGAAATCACGTTGACCACTTGCTGCGCCAACTTGTCGATCTCGATGACCAACTGGTCGACGCGGCTGACGAAGAACACGTAGAGAATCGAGGCCGGAATGGCGACGGCCAGACCGCCGGCCGTGTTGAGCAGGGCCTTGGCGATGCCTGCGGCCAGCGGCGCGGTCCGCCCGATGGCGTCTGCCGTCGGGTCGGCGATGACGTTGAATGTTTGGATCATGCCCAGCACGGTGCCCATCAGTCCCAGCAGCGGGCCGACAGTCGCGATGCCGTAGAAAACGCGGAGGTGACGCCGCAGGCCGTTGGTCGCCCGCTCGCCGGCGTCAATGACTCCCTGCTCGACTTCGACGCCCGGCCGGCCCCACTTTCGCACGGCGCCGGCGAAGACGTTGGCCACGGGGCTGCCGTTCTCCTCGCAAAGCTCCAGCGCCGCTTCGCGGTCGAGTTGCCCTTCACGCAGTTGCTGGAGGAACCGAGTCACGAACGGCTTGGGAATGACGCGGCGGCGGCGAAGGTTCACGCAGCGATCCAGCAGGAACGCCACTAATAAAAAGGAGCAAAGCAAGATGGCATACATCAACGGGCCGGCGTCGTCGACGATCCGGCCGATGCTCGTCGTCGGAATGAACGCCCGCTGATGGGCTTCCGCCGCCTCAGCGGATGACGACTCTATGGAGTTAGATGATGCGGCCACGGACTCCGCGGTGGCATCGGCCGCCCACGCAGGCTGTCCGGGCATGGCCAGCAATGCGTACAGGATCGTCGCCGCCATGACCGGCCAAAGCAGAGACGCGATGCGACATGCCACGCCGGCGCGCCGTTCTCTCTGCCCAGCGAGGTGTATAGATGTCTCGACCGATCGCCCGCAACCCTTCATGCCAGACGCCTCCTTGCGACCCGCCCGAACGGAACAGACCCCTCCATCATCACTATCGTAAAATTTGCCCCCTGCATGTTAGCGAATGGGTCAAGGAAGGTTCGGGCGGGGCCCAGGCGGACTGCAAAGTCCGTTGCAGGCGTTCGTAGTCCCGCCTTTAGGCGGAAAATGACCGGCTACAGCCGGAACTACGAACAACTTTGCAAATGACCGGCTAAAGCCGGAACTACGAACAACTTTGCAGTCGTCCTGCGGAGGGGCCGGGTTCCATGCTTGCTAAGCGAGCGCAGCGAGACAGCAAGCATGCTTGCGGATTGCGTTCCCATCTCCAGCGCGGGAACGAGGTTGTCGCTTGCTCGCCTAATTACGTGTTTCAAATCGCCCAGCTTACCGGGGCGCTATGGCCGATCGCCAGTTGACCAGTACTCTACACTTCGCCCCACCTGCGAACCGATGTTACACCGATGCCGGGCGTTATCATTGTCCGGATGGTAGGAATCAGGGGGGATGTGTGATGATTCGGCAAGGCGCGCTGATACGGTGTTCCGTGGCGGTGTCTCTGTTGGCGGTCAGCGTGACGTCCGCAGTGGTGTTTCTCCGCGCCCCCGCCGAACGATCGACGCCCGCGCTCATCGCGCGTCTCCCGATTGCGCCCGTCGTACTTCCCTCGGCCCCGAACGAGCCCGCGAGCCTGGAGCCGACGCCTACCGTTCCCAAGATATTAACGTCGAGGACTGACCCTGAGGCCGCGTCCGCCGCCGACCTTCCGGACGAGCCGGCGGGACCGGTGATCTTGGCGTCGGCTAGCGCCGGCGACAGCGACCCGCCTGCAATGAAGGAGGCCTCGGAGACCGAAGGACCGGCGCTGGCGTCTCCCGGTGCGCCGCTCCCCCCGCCCAAGCTTCTGCCAAGTGCGAGTTCGGATGCCGCGTCGCCGCGGGTGGCGTCGCTGGCGCCGCCGCACGTCAATAAGTCACGCCCGAGCAAGGTGGACGCCCACACCGCGCAAACGGTCGAGGCGCCGCGTTCTTCTCAGCAACTGCTTGATCCCGCGGCGAGCGTTCCTTCACCGCTCCATTGGGACCTGATTCGCGATTTGCCGAGTGTGCAAGGACGCACGCCGGACACGGTTCCCGAACCGACGACGTCCAACGGATCAGCGAAGCTGGCTGACTCAGCGGGCTACGCGACGGCCGAGAAGGGCCAAGATGCGGCCCCAACGATGGGCAACCGCGGCGCGCCATTTCGCCAGCCGCTGGTGGAAGAACCCAGGGCGATGGCAGCCCTGGATGACTCGTGGCAAGAGCCGACCGCACTGATCGAGAGCGTTCGGGCGTTGGCGAGCACCCGGGCCACCAGTCCATGGGCCGCGGAAGCCCTGCGGCAGATTCACGCCATTGGCCAAGCGATCAATGGCCGTTCCGATCGTTCTCTCGCCATTCTCCAAAGGCTGGATCGCCTGAGCCGCGACGCGGC
>JBDKUC010000452.1:0-16982 GCA_039679885.1 Thermoguttaceae bacterium
ACCAGGTGGCCAACACCATGAAGGGCGTGCTGGCGATGAACCAGCAGGTTCTCGCCCAACAACTCGCCGCGTCGCTCGATCCTCAGGCCATGGCCGGCATGGCCGTGGCTCGCGGCGGGGCCGTCAACGCCGACGGCACGGGCGGTTACACCGGCGGCGGCAATGGCGGCAACGGCGGCCTCAACGGCTGGCTCCCACACTGGGGCGGCGGCGCGGTCGGCTACCAGCCGGTCATCACGATCTTGCCCGAGGGCGCGTCGATGAGCGCGTTGGCCGTCGTTTCGGCCGATCGCCGCTACGTGCGGATCACCGCGGCGCCGATGTTCTCCGGCATTGCCAAGGTGGACACGTTCAACATGGCCAGCGGCAGCACGGGCACCGGCAGCGGCGGCACGGGCGGCCAGGGCTTCGGCGGCCTTTCCGGCGGCGGGTCCTTCGGCGGCGGCAGCGGCCTGTTCTAGTGTAGTGATTCAGTCTGTTGGGGATTTGTGGGTGCCATGCTTGCTAAGCGAGCGCAGCGAGACAGCAAGCATGTTCGCCATCGAATCATGCCCACGCAAGCGTGGGACATGGCACCATTCGTCCTGAATGATGCAACATACAGACCGTTATTAGGCAGGAGGATCGACATTCCTGTCTGTCCGCATTGCTCATGGTCTCTGGACAGACAAGAAAGTCTGTCCTCCTGACGCGCTATGCGCTCCGCGCGGAAGGGGACGCGTTGCGCACCACGCCGGGAAACGCATCGAGATCGAGAGACTCGAACAAGCCCGCCCTCCATCGCTCGACAGCGATGGCGCCCATCACGGCGTTGTCCGTGCAGAGCCGCAATGGGGCGATGTGCAGCTCGAATTGTCGTCGGTCGGCTTCTTCTTGAAGCCGCTGGCGAAGCCTGGCGTTGGCGGCGACGCCCCCGCCGACACACAACGCTCCCGCGCCGGTCTGCTGCAATGCGGCCACCGACTTGCCAACCAGGCAGTCGACGACGGCCTCTTGGAAGCTGGCCGCCAGGTCGGCGATCGTCTCTGGCGGAAGGGCCCCGCCGTTCGGCCCGCTGGGGACAGTGGGGATCGTGGGCGCACCGGGCACTGAAGTGCCCCGCCCTCGGTCGCCGACTTCCGTCCGCTGACTTCGGCTCGCCAACTCCCGCTCGATTGCGTATCGAACCGCGGTCTTGAGGCCGCTGAAGCTGAACTCGATCCGCTCGTCTCGCAACAGGGGCCGGGGAAACGCGTACGCACGCGGATTGCCGCCGGCCGAGGCCCGCTGAAGCGATGGTCCGCCGGGATACGGCAGGCCCAGCATCGAAGCTACTTTGTCGAACGCTTCGCCGGCCGCGTCGTCGATTGTGCCGCCAAGGAACTCGAAGTCAATCGCCGTGCGGCAGCGGTAGAGGCTGCTGTGGCCACCGCTGACAATCAGCCCCACGCACGGAAAGACGTCCCGCCCGGCCGCCACGCGGCACGCATAGACGTGCGCCTGAAGATGGTTGACGGCGATCAACGGAAGGCCGCGAGCGAGGCAAATCGACTTCGCCGCCACCAGGCCGACCAGGAGCGAACCGGCCAGGCCGGGCGTGTTCGCCACCGCCACGGCGTCGATGTCGGAGAGCTTCAGACCGCTCTTTCGCAGGGCCTCGTCGATGACCGGCAGAATCCGCTCCAAGTGCGCCCGCGACGCGATTTCCGGCACCACGCCGCCAAAACGGCGGTGCAACTCGTCTTGGCTGGCGACGACCGACGCCAAGACGTCGAGCCGGTCGGTCAGAATCGCCGCCGCCGTCTCGTCGCAGGTGGTTTCCAGAGCAAGCAGGTTCAAGGCGGTTCCGCTTCAGGGCAGGGGCATTTCCGTGGGCTGAAAGTAATCCTATCACTCGCCGCCGACGATGACCAGCCGTGCGACTCGGCGCCGCGAAGAACTGCATAGTCGTTCGTAGTTCCGGCTTTAGCCGGTATTCCGAGTGAAATCGCCGCCTAAAGGCGGAACTACGAACGAGTCTGTCATCCTCCTGCGGCGGGCGGCCGCGTGCTAGACTTGCGAAGGATCGAACATGAGCAGACTCACCTGGACGATGGCCGGCTGCATTGCGTTAGCCGCCGTGATTGGCTGCGCGGCCAGCGGCTTCACGGTCGCCGGCCTGCCAAGGCTGGCGGTCGTTGCCGCTGCGCTCGGGCTGGCCGCGTGGCACTACCGCCGCGTCGAGCCCTTCAGACTGTGCACTTCCGCGTTGCTCGTGTTGGTGCTCTTTTCGTCGAGCTTTGTGGTTCTAACGTATCTGACCGCCCGGCTGGCGCCGCCGCTGATTGACGAGCAACTCACCGCGTCGGACGCCAAGCTCGGCTTCGCGAGCGCTCGACTGGCGGCCTGGCAAGAGCGGCATCCGGCGGCCGGCATTCTGCTCGGCGGCGCCTACGACTCGCTTTTGCCGCAGACCGCGGTGACCGTTGCGATGCTCGGACTGCTGTCGCGCCGCAAACCGCTCGAGGCGTTCCTTCGTCGCATGATGCTGGCGGCGACGATCGCCCTCGGCTGCTTCCTGTTCGTTGAAGCCATCGGCCCGCCGGGCCTCCCGACCTCGCCGTTTCTCGCTCACTATCATGACCACTTCCTGTCGCTCCGCAGCGGGCTTCGCACGGGGCTCAGTCTGACCGACACGGAGGGGATCATCACCTTCCCCTCGTTTCACGCCGTTTGGGCGTTGCTGTTGGTCGCCGCCTGCCCAAGAGCGCTCAAGCCGTTGTCCGTGCTGCTCAACGCGGCGGTGATCGCAGCAACGGTGACCACGGGCGGGCACTATCTGACCGACGTTCTGGCCGGCATCGTCGTCTTCTACTTCGCTTGCTGGCTCGTGCCGGAGACCGAGTCGGCGGCCGAGGTTGAAACGGCCACAGAAAGGCCGCCGGCTGCCATGATCGCCACCAGCTCGTAGGCCGCGATTCAACTGGTAGCACGTAGGTTATGCTTTAGCATAACAATGAAGCAGCAGGCTTGCGTTTCGGCACAACGCCAGGGCCGCATCAAGACGTCGTGATGGTAAGCAAACGCACTACGCACTGTTATACTAAAGCATAACCTACGAGCTAGAACATAACCTGCCGACGACAGATTTGCGGCGGGCGTCCGATGCGGTAAACTGAGAGGCTATGGGGGTCTCATCGCCCGAGGAATTCTTCGCCGTTCTGCAAAAGAGCAAGCTGCTGACGCCGTCGCAGTTGGCCCAAGCCCGACAGCTCGCGCAGCAGTCCGACGACCCGACCGCGATCGCCAAGATGCTCGCCCGGCGGGAGTTGATCACTCGGTGGCAGGCCGGGCAATTGCTTGCGGGCCGCAGCTCGTTCTATCTCGGCAAGTACCGGCTGATCGAACTGCTGGGCCGCGGCGGCATGGGCAACGTTTTCCTCGGCGAGCACGTGACGATGAACCGCCGCGTGGCGCTGAAGATCATCGCCCGCAAGATTCGCCGAGATCGGACCTCGGTCGACCGCTTCCTGGCCGAGGCCCGAGCCGTCGCCACCCTCGACCACCCGAACATCGTCCAGGCGTATAGCGTCGACAACGAAGGCGAACGCTATTACATCGTCATGGAATACGTCGAGGGGCTCGACTTGCAGCGGTTGGTCGAGGAGGACGGGCCGGTCGAGTGTCGTTTGGCCGCCGACTATGTCCGCCAAGCGGCCGAGGGTCTCGATCATGCCCATCGGCGGAACATGATCCACTGCGACATCAAGCCTTCGAACCTTCTGGTCAACGTGCAGGGAGTCGTGAAGATTCTCGACATGGGTCTGGCGCGGCTCGTCGATAGCGAGGCGGCCGAGCCGGCCGGAGCGGGCTCGAACGACCAGGTGCTCGGCTCAGTCGACTATCTGGCGCCCGAGCAGGCCATGCAAGCCCCGGATTTCGACTGCCGGGCCGATGTCTATTCGCTCGGTTGCACGCTCTATTTTCTGCTGACCGGCCACCCGCCGTTCCCGCGCGGCAGCCTGACGGAACGAATTCTCAAGCACCAGACGCAAGAGCCGCCGCCAATCCGCGCGGAGCGGCCCAACGTGCCGGCCGAGTTGGCGGCGATCTGCGTGAAGATGATGGCGAAGCGGCCCGAGGACCGTTATCAGTCGGCCGCCGAAGTGGCCGAGTCGCTGACGCAGTGGCGTGCCCAGGCCTCGTCGCGATTGAAGCGAGCCGTGCCGCTGGTTCGGGCGCAACGCCTCGACGAGCGGCCCGCCGAGCATCCTCGGGGTCTCGGCGATGGGGGAGGGCAGTCTGGCGAGAAGGGCATTGCGATTCTTCAAGAAAGTGCGACGCCCTCGGCGGGAACCAAATCAAAAAGCACTGTGCGGATCCGCGTGCTCCCGACGATGATCGTTCTGCTCCTGCTTCTGGCCGGCATGACCGCCACGCTGCTCGTCTTCCGGCACGGCGGCCCTGCGCAACGAGGCCACGAGGGGCAGAGAGCGCCCGGCATCGCTGCGGCTCCGCGATCATCGCCGGAGAGTGCCGCTGCGGGGACGCAGCCGCGGCGGCTGGCCACTCCCGTTCCGACCGCCGATGTGGCCAGCCCTCGAAAGCCGGAACCGGCCGCGCCGGCCAGTCCTGCGTCGATGGCCGCGAACAAGTCGACGCCGGCGGCGTCCCTCCCCGCCGCGTCTGGGCCGCCGAAGCCAGCCGCGTCAAGCGCCGAAAAGCCATCGCCGGCGAGCAAGCAAGCCGCGTCCCCAAAGCCGCGGACGCCGCCGAAGATCGAGCCGTTCCGCGAGTTCCCCGATGCGGTCGAGCTGCCGCCTTTGATGGCGGCCGATGCCGAGGCGGGCGATCACGGCTCGGCGACGCTCGGCCGTGTCCACCTGACCGGTGGTTCCGCGTTGAACGTCGAACTGGTCGGCGGCGGCTCGGTCGGCCACCGCTGCGCATTCCTGCTCGAGCCCGACGCCCGTGACCTTCAGACAACGGCGTGGCGCGTTCGCGAGCGGACCGAAGGTGAATTAGCCGGGCTTGCCGTGCAGCACGACATCGCTCGGTTGAGGCTCGACGGCCCCTCGCTGACGTTCACTTGGCTCCGCGAAGCGTCGAAGGCCGCGCCCGGCCGACTTGCCAATTGCGGACTGCTGCTGTCGGTCGGCGCGGCGGAGCGATTCGTGGCGCTCGGCCGGCCACAAACGGTGTCACCGCTGGTGTTGACGCCGGACCATCCCGTCACGCGCGTCACGATCAAGCGGAGCGATCTGCCCGATCCCGCGACGCTCCGGCTGCAACTGGTCGGATTCGGCGCGGCGCTGCCACACTCGACGATGCCCTCCGACACGGCGGCGTTCAAGAAGAAGATCGAGGTCACCTTAGACGATCCCAAGCTGCCCAGGGTCGTTCTACAAATCCGCTTCGAGCCGAAGCCGCAGTCGGTGCAAGTCGAGTGCTCGATGCTGTGCCAGTTGCCGGGCCAGCCTCGCCTTCGGCCGTTGCGTGTCAAGGAGATCGAGCGGCAAGCCGCACAAGCAGACTTTGCCTTTCGGCAAGCGAGCGCCGCATGGGCCGCAATCCCGGCCACGTCGCAAGACGCCCGGCGGCTGGAAGCGAAAGAGAATCTTAAAGAAGTAAGCGCTACGAAGGCCCAGTTGGACGCGCTGACGCGTCTTTGCGCCACGATGGGCAAGAACGGAACCGTCCATTTCCGCCTCTTCGCTCGGTATGGCAAGCGACAAGTGACGCTGGCCTCGACCCCGCTGCCGGCGAAGGCCACGTCGCCAGATCGTTGACAACCGGGGCGCGAGGGGACATATTGTAGGCTAAATTTACCGGGGGCAGCGGCCTCTACGCTAGCCCCTGAACGCTTACATTTCAGCAGCAACCATGACCGACGAACCGCAGCCTTGGCGCGACGAGCCTTCCGATCCGCAATCTGGCCCGGGCGGACAGACGTTCTCGCAGAACCTGAAGCACACCGCCATTGGGGCCCGGGTGCCCGACGGAGTTCGGGCGGGAGTCTTTTGCACCGGCACGACGATCCTTCAGACCAGCGAGGAGTTCGTCATCGATTTCCTTGCAACGATGGTGCCGCCGCAGCAAGTGGCCGCCCGGGTGGTGCTCACGCCGAACACGTTCACGCAGATGATCGGCGCGCTGCAGGCGAATCTGGCGAAGTACCAAAAACAGTTCGGCCGCCTTGGCCCCCGCGTTCGCCCCGACGTTCCCCCGCCGGCGCCCGGCGCGTCGCAGGAAATGGTCGGTGCGGGCGAGCCGATCGGCGCCGAGAGTGGCGCGGGCGACATGCCGAGTGAGGCGGCAGCTCACGCCGCCGGCGGCGAGGCCCAGACGGCCGACGGCGCCGTGGAGCCGGGCCGGCCGCAGACGCCCGCGCAGCCTCGCATCGAGGACCTCTACGAGCAGTTGAAGCTGCCCGACGAGCAGTTGGGGGGCGTTTATGCGAACGTCGTGATGATCCGCCACACGCCCGAGGAGTTCTGCTTCGACTTCATCGCAAACTTCTTTCCGCGTCCGGTGGTGACCTGTCGCGTGTTTATGTCGGCCGGTCGCGTCCCCTCGCTGCTTGACGCGATGCAGAGCGCCAGCCGGCGTTACCACCAGCGTCCCAGCGGCCCGCCGCCGCTGTAGCTGATTGCCCTATTCGATCCCCTCAGTTGCTACGAAATTACCTTCGCTGGCACGCCCAGAGGAACGAAGGGCGTGGCAGACGACTCAATCACGCTTCGCCGCGCTCAGGGACGTGCCACCCGTCGCCGTGCCGGCGGCGGCTAAACATTCTCATACTTCGCGATGCCCCGCGAGCCCAGCATCATGCCAGATTTCCTGTTCGTGACTTGTCAGATTGGCGCCGAAGGGGCGGTGAAGGCGGAACTGGGACGGCGGTGGCCGCAGTTCCGATTCGCGTTCTCGCGGCCGGGCTTCCTGACGTTCAAGCTGCCGCCGGGGAACGATCTGCCGGGCGATTTCGACCTCGACGCGGTCTTCGCCCGATCGTATGGCTTCTCGCTGGGGGCAATCAAGGCGGACGAGCTTGCCGCCGACGCAACGCCGGACCACCTGGCGGCCGCGACCTGGAAGGCCGCCGCGGGCCGAACCTATCAACGGATCCAGGTCTGGGAGCGGGATCGCTTTCCACCGGGCATCCACTCGTTCGAGCCGAGCATTACCCCGGCGGCGATTGAGGTGCATCGACTGCTGTTGGAGCATTGCCCACAACCGCAAAGCCTTGCCAAAACGGCCGTCGATCCCCGGCATCCGGCCCGACAGGGCGAGACCGTCCTCGACTGCGTGGTGATCGACGAAGGCAAGTGGTGGGCTGGATGGCACCGGGCGAAGTCGATCCCGTCGTGCTATCCGGGCGGACTGATGTCGCTTCAGTTGCCTGCCGACGCGGTGTCGCGAGCGTGGCTGAAGATGGAAGAAGGGCTCCGCTGGTCGCAGTTGCCTATCCCCCGCGGGGCGCACGTGGCGGAGATCGGCAGTGCGCCGGGCGGGGCAAGCCAGGCCCTGTTGGCCCGCGGGTTTTGGGTAACCGGCATCGACCCTGCCGTGATGGCCCCCGCCGTGGTAGCCAATCCCCGTTTTTCGCATATTCGACGCCGCAGCCCGCAGGTTCGTCGCCGGGAGTTCCGCAAGATTCGCTGGCTGACGGCCGATATGAACGTGGCTCCAAACTACACGCTCGACGCCATTGAGGCGATCGTCACCCACCCGGAAGTGAGCATCCGCGGCCTGCTGCTGACGCTCAAGTTGCCGCACTGGGAACTAGCCGACCAGGTGCCGGAGTATTTGGAGAGAGTGCGAAGCTGGGGATACAACGTCGTTCACGCGAGGCAACTCCAATATAACCGGCAGGAGGTGTGCGTGGCGGCTCTGCAAACGCCGTTCCGCCGCAAGAGCGTCCACGCCTAGGGCCAGGACGACTGCAAAGTTGTTCGTAGTTCCGGCTTTAGCCGGTCATTTTCCGCCTAAAGGCGGGACTACGAACGCCTGCAACGGACTTTGCAGTCCGCCTGACGCCTAGGCTCAACTCGTTCGTCGTTCCGCCTTTGGGCGGCTATTCGCCTAAAGCCGGGACGACGAACCACTTTGCCGTGATAGGCCGAGACGTTGCCCAATCGGGCGATGACGGCGAGGCTGTTCCCAAGAGTTGCAGGACGTCTCACGCCGCTGCTTCCGTTCTGGCGGTCGGGCCTAGTGAATGTGGAGGGGCGAAATTCGCGTGACTCAAGGAAGCGCGAAAACTTCGCCGATGCTGGCGTGGTATGGGCCGCGCGGACGCAGGGTCGCGCTGGTTGACTGACCGGTAATTGCTCCCTACAATCGCCGTTTCGACACCGTCGGTTGAGTTTCATGGTAGGAGTCGGTTGATGTCATCGCTTTCGCAACGCGCCGCATTGTGGGTTCCTCTGGTTTCCGTCGTCCTGCTCGCGCTCGGCAGCGCTCGCGCTGCGGAAGGCACGGCGCCCGACGTCCAGGGGCCCGCCGCGACCTCGGCCTCCGCGAACGCCGTCAACCATCAGCCGACCGCCGCAAGCGACGCCAGCCTGGCCCGTTCCGATCGGTCCACGAGTGGATCGAAGAAGAAGCCGGTCGTGGCGACTGCGGCAAAGAAGGCCGAAGCGAAGAAGACCGGCGACAAGGCGAAAGAGACGACCGAGACGGTTGGCGAGCCGTTGGCCCCCGGCATGATGAAGCTGCTGCGGGACGAGATCGTCACCGGCATCCGCAACCGTGGCATCACCGATCACTTCGTCCGCTTCCAAAACTACGCAATCGGCAAAGTCAACTCGTCGGCCGGCCGATACACCGGCTCGGAGTTGGCCGGCAACTGCCGCCTCCGCTGGTATGACCACATGATGCGGGACTTCTTGGGCTCGCCGGCCGAAGCCGAGCGGTTCACCCGCGAGCTGCACTTGGCCGCCATCAATGACCGCGACGGCTTGGCCCGGGCGTTGGCCATCGCGGCCGTCAAGATGGACGCCGGCCAGCGCAAGGCCCGCAAGCCCGCAAACATCACCTCACCGGAACAGGCGTTAGAGATTATCAAGCAGGCGGCGACCGGCGCGCAGGTGAGTTACTGTGCCGCTCTGGCGCCGCTGAGCAAGCAAGAGATTCGCATCCTGCAGGAGCATCTGGTTCCCGTGCTTTGCACGCAGAACCAGGTGGGGCACACGTTGAACGACCGGGGCACCGGCCGCCAACTCTGCGACCTGATGGAGAAGATGGACCGCGAGGCCTTGCACGAGGCGGCCGAGGCGTTGGCGCCGATCGCTGACATCAAGCTGCTCGAACAACTCAAGTCGCTGCCGGCCAAGGGGAACGTGCAAGTTGCCGGCGTGACCGGCCAAGTCGTTGATCGGATCGACACGCCCGCCGGCGCGATCATCATCGGTGGCCGCGGACCGAACATCTATCAGCTTGACCAGATGCGCGACGTGGCCGTGGTCATCGACCTTGGCGGCGGGAACGCCTACTTCGAGGGAACGGTCGGTCTCGATCGGCCGGTGCTGGTGGTCATCAACCTGGACGGAAAGAACGTCTTCCGCGGCAGCCAAGCCGGCATCCAAGGCGGCGCCGTGCTGGGCGTCTCGATGGTCGCCAATCTCGGCGGCGACAACGTGTATGAGGCGAAAGACGTCGCCCAAGGCTCGGCCGTCGCAGGCGTTGGCCTGCGGGTCGACTACGGCCCGAACAACCGCTACCGTGGCGTGCGCCGCGTCCAAGGGCAGGCCATCGGCGGCGTCGGCATCCTGATCAGCCACGGCGGCCACAACGACTATCACGCCGCGATGTGGGCCCAAGGCTTCGGCAACCCGTTGGGCTTCGGCCTGTTGGAGAACGTCGCGGGCAACAACCACTATTATTGCGGCGGCATGTGGCGCAACTCCTATTATCCCGAAACGCCCGGCTACGAAGGCTGGGGCCAGGGCGTCGGCGCCGGCATCCGGCAGGTGGCTGACGGCGGCGTCGGCGTCATCCTCGACGGCGGCGGCGAGAACACCTACGAGTTCGATTATCTCTCGCACGGCGGCGGATATTGGTGCGGCCTCGGCTTCGCCCGCGACTTCGGCGGCAATACAAAGCGGCTGATTTGCAAAATGGCCTATGACGGCAGCCCGCGAACGCAAACCTCCTTCCAGCGATTCGGCTGCGGCTGGGGTTGCCACTACGCCCAGGGCTTCATGTTCGACGATTCGGGCGACGACCAATACGACGGCACGATCATGGGCACCGGCATGGCCTGGGACTGCTCGCTGGGCGTGCTCTGCGACTTCGCCGGCAACGACCACTACACGGCCACCGGCGGCCTCACGCAGGGGACCGCGCACCAGATGGGCATGGGCATCCTCTTCGACTACCGGGGCGACGACGTTTACGAAGGCTATGGCCAGGGCTACGCCGCCACCGGCATCTCCTATCATGACATGCCTTCCTGCGGCGGAAACTTCGCCTTCCTGATCGACTACGGCGGAAAAGACACCTACGGCTGCGAAGCCGAGAACAATAGCTACATCCAACGCGGCGACGTCGGCGGCTTCCTGATCGACCGGCCGCGGCAGGATGAGATCCAGCCGGCCGCGACGGCCCAAGCCAAGACGGCGGCCCGGTGAGATCGAGCCACGACACGCCCTTCGCTGCGCTCAGGGACGTGCCACTCGTTGCTGACAGCATATAGCGGGGAGTTCAGGATGACTCACATTCACGGACGGATTCTGTCAATCGGCGTCGCGACGCTCGGCCTTCTGCTGCCGGCGGGGAGCTTGGCCTTGGCGGGCGGCGCGGCCACTCCGCCCGGAACGAAACCGGCGGCAGCATCCGCGGCCAAGACGGCCCCAGCGACCCCGCGGCGGCAACTCCGTCCGGAACAGGTCGAGCTGCGCGACCGCGTGCGAGCCGTGCTGGCCGCCCAGCGCGAGCAGCCCTTCAACACCCGCGACAATTCGGCGACGGAGATCCTGAGCCGCTGTCTGGCGTTCGGTTGTTCGACCGACGTGTTCATCGGCGGGCCGGAGGGACAGAAGCTCAACGGCATCACGTGCCTCTGCTGGAATTATCCTTGCGCCGGTTTCGAGTTGCTTGGCCGAAGCCGCAATTACGTGGCCGCGCGGATCGGCTACGGCTATCAAGAGCGGCCGGCCGAGTTCCTGGCCGCGCTGGCCTTCTCGCGCGTTCAGCCCGACTACCCGGTGCGTCTCGGCCGAAACGTCCGCAAAGTGGGCGACTTGGTGGCGGTCGAGAAGCTTGCCTGCCGCTCGGGAAGCGACCTGTCCTTCGCGCTCATCGGCCTTTCGTACTATGTCGAATCGCCGAGCTGGAAGAACGAGCTGGGCGAAACGTGGTCGATCGAGCGAATCGTCGAAGAGGAACTGTCGCAGCCGGTCGTCGGCGCGCCCGAGGGCGGAATGAATCGGCTGCTCGGCTTGAGCCACGCGTTGGCCCGCCGCACGAGGAGCGGCCGTCCGATCGATGGCGAGTTCGAGCGGGCGCAGAAGTATGTCGCCGACTTCCAGCGATTCGCTTTTCATCAGCAGGCGGCCGACGGTAGTTGGGGACCCGACTTCTTGGCCCGCCGCACCGGCAATTCGTCGGATGCCGCCGAGCAGTTGCGGAGCAATGGCCGCATCCTCGAGTGGTTGGCCGTCTCGCTGCCGGAGCGGCGGCTCGAAGAGCCCGCGATGGTCAACGCCGTCAGCTACGTAACGAACCTGATCGGTTCTGAGCGTTACCAGTCGAATACGCCGATGCTCTCGACGCGAGAGATCGTCTCGCTGGGGCACGCGCTGCACGCACTGACCATCTACGACGCGCGTGAGTTCCAGCCAGCCGACGATCCGCAGAAACCGGCGACCGAAAAGCCGGCCGACGAGAAGCCGGCGGACGGGCAGGGGGACGCTTAAGAAGCCCCTGGCCCTAAACGGCTTCCCCCGCTTTCCGAGGGGGAAAGTTCCTCTTCCGCCCTGGGCCTTGCGCGGCTATGATTCCGGCCCCCAAACCAGGAGGTCTCGCTGTGACTCGGCTCTGGCTGCTTGCGCTCGCATTGCCGATCCTCGTTGTGCCGTCGGGCTGTTGCGACACTGGCCGGCCTGACTGGACCCATCCCGGCAGTGCCGAGGCCCAGCAGAAGCGAGCGTTGCGCTACGATCCCTATCCGGAAAACGAGGCAGGCCCGGCCCTGACCGGCGTGCGTCCCCGGGAGTACGACGTGCCGCCGCCGGAGACATCCCGCGCCCGATGGACCAAAGGCAGTTGGGGACAATAGGGCAGAGAGCGAATGACGAAGCTCGAAGGACGAATGACGAACCAAGCTTGAAGTTCCCAAGCCTGCGTTCGATTTCGGACTTCGGACTTCGGATTTCGGATTTTGGACTTCATTCGTCATTCGTCATTCGTCATTCGTCATTCGTCATTCCCCCTCCGTCATTCCCCTTTCCCCCTCCGTCATTCCCCTTTCCCCCTTCCACCATCTCCCTCTGGGAATTATGCTGGAGGAATGGCCCGCCAACATTCTCGCCGCAGTCGCCCCGTTTCGTCCAAACCGCCAGCCGCCCAAGGCGGCCCCGAGCGATTGCAGAAAGTCCTGGCCGCGGCCGGGCTCGGCAGCCGGCGGCAGTGCGAGGAGCTCATCACCACAGGTCGCGTCGAGATCGACCGCCAAGTGGTGGTCGAACTCGGGACGCGGGTCGACCCGGCCAAACAGCAGATCCGCGTGGACGGCGTTCCGCTCCCGACAGCGAAACTCGAATACTACGCCATCAACAAACCGCCGGGCGTCGTCTGCACGAGCCGCGACCCGTCCGGCCGCCCGCGGGTGATCGACATGCTGCCGAGCAAGGCGGGCCGGCTGTTTACGATTGGCCGGTTGGACCTCAGCAGCGATGGGCTGATCCTCGTCACCAACGATGGAGACCTGGCCAATCGGCTGACGCATCCCCGGTACGGCGTGGCGAAGACCTACCGCGCCACCGTGGCCGGCCGGCCGACCCCCGAGGTGCTGACCAAGCTGCAGCGCGGCGTCCACTTGGCCGAGGGCGTTGCCCGGGCCGAACGCGTCGAGATTAAATCGCACCACAAAGACAGCACGGTGCTCGAAATGGTGCTGCGGGAAGGGAAGAACCGCGAAATCCGTCGCATTCTCGCCCGCGTCGGCCACAAAGTGCTGCGGCTGACGCGCACCGCCGTTGGACCCGTGCGGCTCGGCAGCCTCCCGGTCGGCGGCGTCCGCCGTCTCAGCCACGACGAGCTGCGGGCCCTCCGGCACGAAGGAACGATCGCCCGTCAGAAATGATTCCGATCGCTGCGAGACGCCGCGGGCCACCTCGATGCTTGATTCTCGCCCCTGAACGATCCTTGCCCCACTACGCCGATCACGCCCTGCACGCCCGAGTCACCGTCGAAGAGAACGTGCGGTTGGCCCGCGACACCTACCGCATCCGGTTTGCCTGCCCCCAGATCGCTCGGCAAGTGGTTCCGGGCCAATTCGTCATGTTGCGGCTGGCCAATTGCAACGATCCGCTGCTGGGCCGGGCCCTGGCCGTCTATGACGTGGTGGATGGGCCGGACGGGGGCCCGCATTTCATCGACCTCGTCTATCTCGTCGTCGGCAAGATGACGCGGCTCTTGGCCGAGTTCCTGGCCGGTTCGGAACTTGACGTCTGGGGCCCGCTCGGCAACGGCTTTCCGCCAACGCCGACCGAGCATTTGGTGATGGTCGCCGGCGGCATTGGACAGACGCCGTTCATCATGCTCGCCCGCGAGTATCTCGGGCTGCGGCAGTATGGTGAGCGGATCGTCCCGCTGGCAAAGAAGGTGACGCTCTGCTACGGCGCCCGATCGGCCGACTGGCTGGCCGGCGTCGAGGACTTCCGCAGGCTCGGAATCGACGTCCAGGCGAGCACCGACGATGGCTCTGCAGGGCATCGCGGCTTTGTGACCGAGCTGATCCGTCCGGTGGTCGAAGGCTCGGCGTTGCCGTGCCGGATCGCCTGTTGCGGGCCGGATGCAATGATGGCGGCTACGGCGCGGATTGCCGCGGAACTCAAGGTGCCCTGCCAGGTGTCGCTCGAAAGCCCGATGGCCTGCGGCATCGGCGCTTGCTTCAGTTGCGTCAAGAAAATCCGCGACGCAAGCGGCGGATGGGATTACCGCCGCACTTGCGTCGAAGGGCCGGTGTTCGACGCGGCGGATGTGGAATTCAAGGACGTTCCGCTCTCGGCCTGCAACGGCCAGGGATGCGGCTGCAACGCCAAGAACTGAAAGCGGACCGCTGACGGCGATCCGCTACTTGCCCTTGAGCTTCTTGACCTTTGCCGAAAGGCGAGACTTGATCCGGGCCGCGGCGTTGCGGTGGATCGTCTTCTTGGCGGCGGCCTGATCGACGCGTTTCGCCGTCGCGCGCAGCTCCGTCTCGGCCTGCTCGACGTTGCCGCCGGTGACGGCGGCGACCACCTTCTTGCATTGCGTGTGGATAGCCTTCCTGGCGGACCGGTTCCGGTCGCGGCGGACGAGGCTTTGCTTCAATCGCTTCCTGGCACTCTGAATATTCGGCATGGTAGGGTCAAAGGGTGTTGACTCACCGCTGTGGGAGGCGACCCATGTCGCCAACTACGGTGGATCAGGCTCCTATCGGCGACAGGAGTCGCCTCGTACAAGAGAAATTGTCGGTTGTCCTATCGCGGAAGCCCTAGGCATCGGTCGACTCGGAGGCCGGTTGGCTATCGGCCTCGGCGGCCACCTCAGTCGGCTTAACGCTTTGATTTTCGCGTAACTTGGTCAGCTTGTCTAGTAGCTTCGAGACATCCTTGTAGGTGAAATCTTGGGCGGCCAGGGCAGTCAGGTGCTTCTGGGCCGCGTCGAGGTCCCGCATGTGCAACGTTAACCGGCCAGCGTAGTAGAGAGCCCGCTTCCGGTTTTCGCCGTCCCGGACGGAGATCTCGTCAATCGCCAACTCGTAGTGCCGCTTGGCCAAGTCGTACTGCTTGATCTCCTGGAAACACTGGCCCAGCGAGAGGAGACACATCCCTTTCCGGCGGGGGTCGTTCTGCGCCGTCTGAAGCTCCTTGATCGCCTCGGGATACCGCTTCGTCTTCATGTAGCGGTAGCCCAGCTCATATTTGTAGTTCAGGTTGCCCGGATATCGGGCGACCCGATTCTGGTAGACCAACACTTCCCGCTCGAAATACTGCTGCTCGTATTTTTTTCGCGATTCCGCGTCCTTGGCCTTGGAAATCTTCTGCCGCAGATGGCGGAGCTGGCAATCCTCCCATTTCTCGCGAATGTCCGTATCATCCGGCTTGAGCTTGTGGGCTTTGGTCAGCAAGACGTCCGCTTCGGAAAAGCGTTCGGAATTCAGGTAGTATTGGGCCAACTCGATCAACTTGGCCGTATTGCCGGGCTCTGTCTCGATCTGCCGTTGCAGCCGCTGTTCGAGCGTCAGCACCTCTTGTTTCTCGGCCTTCTTTTTCACGCGGCGGTCGATCTCGTCCTCTTCTTCAAATTTCCCGCTGCTTTGCTGCTTCATAACCGTCAGTGAAGCAATCGACCGCTTGGCTTCCTCGTCGTGCGGGCGGATTTCTTCAACGCGGTGCCAGAAGACGATGGCCTGATCGAGAACGCCTCGGTCGGCGAACCACAGGGCCATCTGCCGGTTCGCCGCCAGGTCTTTCGGCGAGCCCATTAGCGCGGATTTGAGGTAGCAGGACTCGCAGTCGCGATCGCCCGCCTTCTGCGCGGCAGTCGCCATCATCAGCAGCGTGGCAAGGTCCCAAGGATTGACGGCCAGCACCTTGAGCCCATAGCGAATGGCGTCGTCGTACTGCTGCTGGGCGAGCGCCTTCTTCAGGGCGCTGCGGGAAGACCGCTCCTTGAACTGGGCGAGCGGACTCCCTTTTTTGTTATTGTTGTACTTCTTGTGCAGATTCTCGAGGAAGCGATTGACCCAAACGGGATTGCTCGGGTCTCCCGAGACGCACTCGTTGAGAAGCTTCGTCGCGTAATCGAAGTCGGCAGAGGAAGCGGCGGCCGCCGCCTTCTTGTCGGCGACCTCAAATACCTTTTCAAGCCGCTTGCGCTTGCCAGGTGGGATAGGCTCTCGACCCTGCTTAGGGCCTTCGGGTGGACGATCATCGGCAGCCATAGCAACTCATTGTAGATGGCGCGACGGGAGTACGCAACGGCGCTGGCCGTCCCCGTCCAAAGGGGGCACTCTGATCCATTACTTCTGTTCGCGCAATGTCATCCAACTGACATAGCCAAGTACCGCCGCGCAGAGCAGAAAGCCGATGTCCATCGTCAAGTTGAGCCGTCGAAAGGGAAAGGTGACTGCGAGGTCCAGGCCGAAGACCAGGACCAGCAGCACAGCAACGACCATTCCCACGAGGCACAAGGCTTTCGACATCGACGAGTCTCTCCGCGGAATCTCGGTGGCATCTCTCAGTATAACGACTCATGGGACGATCCGCCACTCTACCCAGTCCCCACAATCGATGCAACCGTAATGTGGCGATCTTGACCCACGCAAGACCGGTTTTCGA
Organism: Thermoguttaceae bacterium; assembly: GCA_039679885.1. Taxonomy (GTDB): domain Bacteria; phylum Planctomycetota; class Planctomycetia; order Pirellulales; family Thermoguttaceae; genus JAJFUI01. The sequence continues at coordinate 16,509 of JBDKUC010000452.1, forward strand.
GCGAAAGCCTTGGCAAAAAGCCCGACCGGTTCCTTAGATTTCCTTCACTCGTCGCGGGACGGGTTTCCTAACGCGTCTCCATGCGTTTGTAGGACGGGTTTCCTAACCCGTCCCGCGGGCGAACGGCTTAGCTTGCATGTCCGAACAGGATGGGCTGGGAAGCCCAGCCCACGGCAACCTGGGGCTTGTTCGCCCCAGGAAGATTGCATACACTGGACGCTGGCGACCGTCCGATTTCTCGGTAAACTGAGATCCTCGTCGGGATGGCAACCGTCGCGATCCCAACGTCCACTCCATGACCACACCCCAGCTTTCGCCGCGCATCGCCGTCTATCCCGGCTCCTTCGATCCGGTGACCCTCGGCCATCTCGACGTGATGCAGCGGGCGAGCCGATTGTTCGATCGGCTGATCGTCGGCGTCGGCATCAATGTGGAGAAGCAGACGATCTTCACGCCCCACGAGCGGGAGCAGAT
>JBDKUC010000104.1:0-6498 GCA_039679885.1 Thermoguttaceae bacterium
CAACTCGGCGTCCTCCTCCATGTCGGCGATCAGCGTTTCGACGCTTTCGCCGCCGACGGAGTAGTACCGCTCGAGAGCCTTGAGAACCTCTTTCTCCGTGGCGACCATCGCCTTGACGTCGCAGCCCAGGAAGCTCCGCAACTCGTCGATGATCGAGAGCTTCTGCGGATCGCACATCGCGATCGTCAGCGTGTTGTCCTCGAACCGCAGCGGCACGATGCGGTAGAGCTGGGCCATCGGCTCGGTGATGTGCGTCAACACGTCCGGCGGAATGACCACGTCGTTGAGGCTGACGACCTGCATCCCCATCTGCTCGGCGAGCCCTTGGGCCAACTGATCGTCGTTGATCAGGCCCATGCTCATGGCGATCTGGCCGAACATCTCGCCAGGCCGCTGCTGTTGCTCCTCGAGCAGCATCGCAAGCTGCTCCTCCTTGAGGAACCCCAGGTCCACCAGAATCTGACCGATCCGCCGGATTGCCATGGTTGTCCCTACTCCTCGCCCTCGGTGCGGCGCCGAGCTTCTTCCTCGTCCTCGAACATGCCCCGCTCGTGCTTGGCGATCTTGTTGTTCAACTCGTCGACCGAATGGGCCTTCAGCAGAATGTCGCGCTTCTCGACTTTCCCCTCTTTCCAGAGCCGGAACATGTGGTCGTCGAGCAACTGCATGCCCTTCTTCTGTCCGGTCTGAATGGCCGACGTGATGCGGAACGTCTTGTTCTCGCGGATCAGGTTCGCGATGGCCGAATCGATGACCAGCATCTCGTACGCCGCCACGCGGCCGCCGCCGATCCGCGGCAGCAACGTCTGCGATAGGACGCCGATGATGGCCACGGACAACTGGGTGCGAATCTGGTCCTGCTGGCTCGTCGGGAACACGTCGATGATGCGGTTGACCGTGCCCTGGGCGCCGGTGGTGTGCAGCGTGCCGAAGACGACGTGGCCCGTCTCGGCGGCGGTGATCGCCGTCTCGATGGTCTCCAAGTCGCGCATTTCACCGACGAGGATCACGTCAGGGTCTTGCCGCAGAGCGCGGCGGATGGCCTCGGCGAAACTCGGCACGTCCACCCCGATCTCGCGCTGATTGATCGTCGACTTCTTGTGCGTGTGATAGAACTCGATCGGGTCCTCGACCGTGATGATGTGATGATCGAAGTTCTGGTTGATGTAGTCGATCATCGTCGCCAACGTGGTCGTCTTGCCCGATCCGGTCGGACCCGTGACAAGAATCAACCCACGAGGCCGGGCGCAAAGCTGGGCCAAGACGGGCGGCGCGCCAAGCTGCTCGAACGACAAGAGCTTGCGGGGGACCAACCGCAAGGCCATCGCCGTGTGGCCGCGTTCCTTGAAGATCGAGACGCGGAACCGGCCTTGGTCGCCAAAGGAGAACCCGAAGTCGGAACTGCCAACCTCTTGCAGTTCCTGCTGGCACCGCTCGGGGCTGATGCTCTTCATCAGCGCCGTCGTGTCGTCCGGTTCGAGCGACTTCGTCTCGAGCCGGATCAGGTGGCCGTCGAGGCGAACCACCGGCGGCTGACCAACGGCAATGTGAAGATCGCTCGCATTGCGGTTGATCACCGTTTGCAACAGTTTGTCGATAAGGATGCTTGCCATCCCAAGCGCTCCCCGTGGATGTGCGCAAGCCCGACTCAGAGAGAGAGACGCCTCTTCAAGCGACCTGTTCCGAGCCGCCGGGCTTCGTAAGGATTATTCTGAGCTACACTCGAAACGCCAACTATTTCACTCCGACTCCGACCGCTTCGCCGATCTGAGGACCTCTTCCAAGGTGGTGACGCCGCGAAGCACCTTGTCGATGCCGTCCCAATAAAGCGTCCTCATCCCCTCGGAGGTCGCCTGCTTCCGAATGTGATCCGTGGGGGCTGAATTGAACGTCAACTCGCGGACCTTCGAGGACATCATCATCAGCTCGAAGATTCCCAGCCTTCCGCGGAACCCCTTTCCCTGGCAGCTTCCGCAGCCAGTCCCCTTGGCGAAGCTGGCATTGGCAGCCATCTCCCTGGTGATCCCGGCGGCCTCGAGCATCGATTGCGGAGGCGAATACGGGTGCTTGCATCTCTGGCAAACGACGCGGACCAACCGCTGGGCCATAATCGCGACGACGCTGCTCGCCACCAGATAGGAGGGAACGCCCATGTCGATCAGACGTGTAACAGCGCTGGGCGCATCGTTCGTATGCAATGTACTGAAAACCAGGTGTCCAGTTAAAGACGCCTGAATTCCCATCTGGGCCGTCTCCAGGTCTCGCATCTCGCCGACCAGGATCACGTTCGGGGCCTGTCGCAGCATCGCCCGAATCACCCTGGCGAAGTCCAGCCCGATGTCGTGGCGGATCTCCACTTGGTTCACCCCCGGTAGGTAGTACTCCACCGGGTCCTCCGCCGTGATGATCTTCCGGTCCGGCGTGTTCAGCTCGTTCAGGGCCGCGTAGAGCGAAGTCGTCTTGCCGGAACCCGTAGGGCCCGTCACCAGGATAATGCCGTTCGGGCGGTTGATGAGCTGGCGGACCTTGCGATAGTCGTCCTCCGAAAAGCCCAACTGACGCAGACCGACCTTGATACTGTCCTTGTCCAGAATACGCATCACGACCGACTGGCCGTGGCTGGTCGGGATGACGCTCACCCGGAGGTCCAGCTCCTTCTCCCCAACGCTCACTTTGATGCGGCCGTCCTGCGTGCGACGCCGCTCTGCAATGTCGAGTTTGGCGAGAATCTTAATGCGGGAAAGGATCGCACCGAGCAACCGTTTCGGGGGGCTGTCTCGCTCGACCAGGATGCCGTCGATCCGGTATCTCACCCGAATGCGGTCCTCGAACGGCTCGATGTGAATGTCGGACGCCCTGAGCTGCACCGCCTCGGTAATAATGAGTTGAACCAATCGGACGACCGGGGCGCTGCTCTCGTCGACTTCCTCCTCGGCCCCCTCCGACTCCTGCATCGTCTCGGTGAAGTCGATGGCCGTATCGGTGAACTCTTGGAGCATCGAGTCGGCGCTCTCGCCCACCGTCTGGCCGTAGTGGCGGTTGATCGCCTCCAAAATGGCCTCGCGGGGCGCCAAGGCGATCTCGATCTGCCGGTTCAGAATGAACCGAAGCTTGTCGAACGTCTCATAGTCGTCCGGGTTGCTGACAATGACGGTCAGCTTGCCGTCAGACTCGGCCAAGGGGATGGCGACGTTCTCGCGAGCGACGGACTCTGGCACCAATTCAACCACCGATGGGGGGATCGACACCTCGGCGAGATTGATGTATTCGAGGCCGTGTTGTTCGGCCATCGCCCGCATCACTTCCTCGCCGGTGGCGTAACCGAGCCTGGTCAAGGCCTCGGGGAGGCTCGTGCCCGGCTGTGCGGCGACAACCTGCCGCGCCTCGGCCAATTGTTCCGGACTGATGATCCCCTTCCGAATGAGGATTTCCGTGTAGTCGCTCTTGCGTTTGGCCATATTAACTGCGCGAATCGGCGAGAATCTCTTTATTTACCCAGACTAACGGCGGACAGTGAGAATGTCAAATTCGGCGTCCGATGCCACGGGACGACCCGGCCGAGTAGGCGGCGTTGAGGACGCGTCGGCTACTTTTCTTCCGAAATCTCCCGGACATAGATGTTTTTGAGCGACAGGTCGCCGTGGTGGTGGAGCACCTCGATCGGACCGGTTCGCGCGATTGGCTTGCTGCGGTCCCAATGGTTTTCCAGAACGACGTTGTCGACGACCAATTCGCCGTTGATCTTCACGGTCACCCGATCTCCCACCATCTTGATGTACAGGGAGTTCCATTGCCCGATTGGCTTGTCGGCCACCTTGCTCGGCGTAGCGGGGTGGAACTGGTTCGAGGCCAGCCCCCCGGAGCCCGCTTGGTGGTCCGGCGCAGTGGGCTTGGTGAACGGGTCGCAAAGCTGAACCCCGGGGCAGCCGCGCAGTCCAATGCCGCTTTCGCCGTCCTCGCCGATCTTCCAATCGGCATACAGCTCGAAGTCGCCGTAGTCTTTCACCGTCGCGAGGCTGCGGCCGGGACCGATCGTCAGAGTCATCTCGCCGTTTTCGATGCGCCAGCGACGGATCGCTTGGTCCGCTTCCTTTTGAGCCGCAGCGATCTTTGCCTTTTTGAGCCTCGCGCGGATCCGCGGATTGTCCAACGGCGGTTTCAAGAGTCCCCTCCAGCCGGCTAGGTCCGTGCCGTCGAACAACGGCGTGAAACCTGGCGGCGGTGAACTATCGGCCGCGCGAAGGACGCCGATCACCGCCAGGGCGATCAGCATGGCAGGAAGAAACAATGACGCTCTCATCGTTCTGGCTTCCTTGGTTACTGAGACGATGATTGGAATCGGCGGCGACGGGGGAATTCCGCAAACGCGTGACTGCAATGGGATATCTCCCCGGAAACGTCCTCCGTCCCGTGAAGCCTGTTTCATGGCGCGACCACCGGTCGCGGCTTTTTAGGATGCGGCGTTGCGTCCGATCTCGAACGCCTGGCGATTGACCTCGTAGAGCTCGGGTTTCAAGTTCCGCCGAATGGCCTCGTACCAAACGGACGTGTCGATCGGCAGATGGCGGCTCAAGGCGCCCAGCAGGGCCACGTTGGTCGAGCGGCGGTTGGGCAACGCGGCCGGGTCGACCGCATCCGGCTTGACCAGCACGCCTCCGTCCCGCAATCGCGACCGGTTGACTTCAATCTGGTCGTCGGCCAGCACCAGCACGACATCGCACTGCCCGGCCGGCGCCATTGGGCTGAACACGGTCTGGCCGAAGCGGACGTCGCTGGCGACCGAGCCGCCCCGCTGGCTCATGCCGTGGACCTCCGACTTTTTGACATCGTAGCCGGCCAGGAAAGCAGCGTCGGCGAGGATATCGGACGCCTTCAGCACGCCCTGCCCGCCGAGCCCCGCGATGACGACGCTCAGCGGAGAGGGAAGAGGGACAGTGGGCAGTGTTGATGCTTCCGCCCGACCATCCGGCCGCTGACTGCCGACCTCCTCAGTCGCGACTCCCGGCTGCCGATTCCCGGCTGCCGACTGCCCACCGCCGACTGCCGACTGCCCACCGCCGACTTCCTTCTCCCGCTGCTTGATCTTGCCCATCGCCAGCAGGCAGGGACGCCGCGCGATGATCGTCGTCAGTTCGCTCTTGGCAAGTGCTTCGGCGAGCGTTTGCTCGAACCGCTCGCGCTCGGCCACCGGATCGATGACGACGACGTTCGGCACGCCGATGGCTCGGGCGAGGTCCTCGATCACCAGTCGGCCGGTCGGCTCGTGGCCCAAGGTGCGACCGGTGCCGGGGTGTTCTTGCAGGCCGGTCATGGCCGTGGTGCCGTTGTCGAGAACCAGCACGACGTGCCCGGTGCTGGGCGGGTTGTAGATCATCTCGACCAGGCCGGTGATGCCGCTGTGGACGAAGGTGCTGTCGCCGATGACGCTGACGACGCGGCGAGCCTCGTCGGCTGGCAGCACGTGGCGCAGGCCGAGGCCCATGCCGATGCTCGCGCCCATGCACGACTGCACGTCCATCTTCTCGAACGGCGGCAGAACGCCGAGCGTGTAGCAGCCGATGTCGCCCGAGACGATGCAGTCGAGCTTCTTGAGCGTCTCGAAGGTGGCGCGGTGCGGGCAGCTTGGGCAGAGCGCCGGCGGTTTGCCCGGCGGGGGCGCCGCCTCAGGCGACGTGTCGTTCTTGAGAATGCGTTTCACCCGGCCGACGTTCAATTCGCCGAAGCGGAACATCTCGGGCTTCTGTTCGACCGGCAGTCCGGCCGCGCGAAGCTGCTCGAACAAGTACGCATCGCCTTCCTCGACGATCAGGCACCGGTCGACGCTCTCGACGAATTGGCGGATTTGCTCGAAGGGCAGCGGATGGGTGACGGCCAGCTTCAGGACGGCGGCCCCCGGCGCGGCCTCGCGAACGTGCATGTAGGTGATGCCCGACGTGATGACGCCTAGCGAGCGGTCGCCGTCGATCACCTTATTCCAAGGACAAGACTCGTTCCACGCGGCGATTTCGGCCAGCTTCTGCCGCAGCCGGCGATGGGCCGGCCGGGCGTGAGCAGGGATCATCACCCGCAATCGTGGATCGCGTTGAAACTGGGGATTTAGGGATTTAGGGATTTGGGGATTCGAGCAGTCAGGCCGCACGAGCGTCTTCGTGTGGCACACGCGGGTCGTCATCCGGAGCAGGACGGGGATTTGCCAGCGGGCGGACATCTCCAACGCCGCGCGAGCGAAATCGTAGGCGTCCTGCGAATCGGCCGGCTCGAACATCGGAACGGCTGCCGCCACCGCGTATCGGCGGTTGTCCTGTTCGTTCTGGCTCGATGCCATGCCGGGATCGTCGGCCGAAACGACCAGCAGCGCGCCGGCCACGCCACTGTATGCGGCCGTAAAAAGCGGATCCGCCGCGACGTTCAGGCCGACGTGCTTCATCGTCGCCATCGCCGCCGCCGAGCCCATCGCCGCGCCGAGGGCCACTTCGAAGGCCACTTTCTCGTTGGGCG
>JBDKUC010000243.1:0-6104 GCA_039679885.1 Thermoguttaceae bacterium
TGATTTGCACTCTGTCGATTTGCAGGACGAGTTGCCGCGACGGAAGCCCCACCAGCGCCTTGGTTTGCTTGACCCACCCTACGCCTTGGTGAGAAATACGGCACTACCGCATGAGCAGCAGAACGGCGGTTCCCACCGCCAGCACGACGCCGAGGGCGATGAGCGCCCGCGTCCAGAAGCCGGCGATATGACGCAAGTTGAAACAAGCCCGGAAGCTCGCTCCTTGCTTCACACGCGATGCGCCGAGAAAGCGGAGCGGCTGGATGTCGGTCTCCAGCACAATCTCGGAGGGAGAGTCTTCCTCGAGCGGCCGAGCAACTGGCAGCTTCTTGCCGGCACGTCGGACTCTCGAACCGCCGGGCGAATGGGCCGCCGATCGTGAGCCGGCCACGGTCGGGTGATTGAAACCGGGCGACGTGTCGGTGAGCGCGGCCGCTCGGGGCAGAAGCGGCGGGACCGCGCGAGGCGAGCCGGCTTCGCGACGGTCGTGGCCGGGCTTCGTCCGCTCGTGGACGGCCGCTCGGCCGTTCAACGCCTCGGCCCGGGGCAGCACGCGTCCGGCCGCCGCCAGCTTGACCGACGAGAGGCCGCTGCCGCCGCTCCACTCGACGCGCTCGCCTTGGGCGACGAGCCATTGCCCGAGCGCGTCGGCCACCTCGGCGGCCGACTGGTAGCGTTGCTCCGGCTTCTTGGCCAACATCTTCATGCAGATGGCGACCAGTTCTTCCGGCGCGTCGGGCCGGTCGATTCGGATGCTCGGCGGCGGCAGTTTCTGATGGGCCATCAACCGTTGCGGCAACGTCCCGCCGACAAACGGCGGATGGCCGGTCAGCACGTAGTACATCGAACAGCCGAGGCCGTAGATGTCCGCCCGGGCGTCGACGCCGTGGCTGTCCAAAGATTGTTCGGGCGCGAGGTAATCGGCAGTGCCGAGCACGTTCTCGTCGTAGGCGACGGTGAGCGAGGCCTTGTCCTCGTCGGTGAAGCGGGCGAGACCAAGATCGAGGAGCTTGATGACATTCTTTCGATCCACCAACAGATTGGCCGGCTTGATGTCGCGGTGGATCAGCCCGGCCTGGTGGGCATGAGCGAGCCCCGAGGCCGCCTGCCGGATGTACTCGGCGGCGGCGGCGTAGTCCAACGGGCCGTCCTCCTGGACGATGTGTTGAAGATCACGGCCTTCGACATACTCCATCACGAGGTAATGGACGCTGCCGTCGTTGTCGACATCATACGCCCGGACGATGTTGCGATGGTCGAGGGCGGCGGCCGCCTGGGCCTCGCGATGGAATCGGGCCAGATAGGAGGTGTCCTCGACGCGGCTCTTGGGCAGGACTTTGATGGCCACGCGCCGCTGCATGAGCACGTGCTCGCCGAGGTAGACCATGCTCATGCCGCCGGTGCCGAGATGGTCGAGCAGCTTGTACTTCCCGAGAAAGAAGCCCTTGTGGCGGCCCTCGAGCAACTTGTCGGCCTGCCAGCGAGTCAGCAGATCGGCGGCGACCAACTGATCGGCAATGAAGGAGGTGTCGGTGACGGCGTGGGCATTGGGCCCGTGCTTCAACTCAAGCAGCAGGGCGTTGAGGCGATCTTTTTCGACCAGCCCGCTGCGGCGCACCAGGTCAAGAAACGCGTCTACCTTCAGCCTGACCATGCTTGCCCAAACCCCAGACGACAACAAAATCCACTACTCATCATCATATCGTCCCAAAGGGGGATATTCCAGCGACACGACACACGCCAAGGGGACTGCAGGGCTGTTCGTCGTTCCGCCTTTAGGCGGCGGCTTCACTTGCGGGCAGGTTATCGGCCTGCCATAATCCCAGGACGATTGCAGAGTTGTTCGCGGTTCCGGCTTTGGCCGGCAATCCGCCGCCTGAAGGCGGAACTACGAACGGCTCCGCAATCCTCGTGCCCACAATCCAGCTCAGCTTGAGTTCTGCCCTTTTTGTGGCGTGTTCGTTGGAAGGATTTCAGATGACACAGCAACGCTTGCGAGTTGCCTTCTTGATTTGCCTGGCGTCTGCGGCAGTATTCGCTTGCAGTACGCCGGCTGCCCTCTTCGGAGCAGAATCGCCTTCAGCGGCCGTGGATGCTGGCTCGGTTCTTTCGCGGGTCATTCCGCTGCCAAAGGAGGCGGTGATCGCAAAGGCGGCGCAGCTCAAGGCCGGGGACGTGGGAGTCGCGTGCCAAGTCCAAGGCGAGCCGGCTGTCGATACGGCAGTCAAGGCCCTCAAGCGATTCGCGCTCGCCGATGGCCAGGGGAAGTTCACGATCCGGATGATCCTTTCCAAAGACGTTTCCAAGGAGCTCGACGCCGATAGCCTCGGGCACCTTCGCTCGCTGCCGAACTCGGATCAGGCGTACGTCATCCGGCCGCTGCCGAAGGACGCGGGGCTGCTTCTGGCCGCGAACTCGCCGGTCGGATTGCTCTATGCCGCCAGGACGGTGGAACAGCTCGTCAATGCCGCGCCGAACGTCACGCCCACAACAGCCATCAACATTCCACTGGCAACGATCACCGACTGGCCCGACATCCGCGAACGCGGGCAGTGGGGCGGCGATGTGAACCGACACCTCGACGAGTTCTCGGCGTGGAAGCTCAACGTGCTCGAATACAATTCGGGCGTCAGCGTCGGTCCGGATGGCCAAGCGACGGTCACCATCAAGTCGGAAATGATTGCCGACGGCCACCGGCTCGGCGTCAAGATCGTCCCCTACATCCTTCACCTCGAGCAACTCGCACGCGAGTCGGGTGAAGGGCTGCGCAAGATGACCGAGGTCACCAGCAAGCCGAACCCCTCGAAGCCCCTGCCCAGCGACTATTCGCCCGGCTTGTGCATGTCGAGCCAAGCCACCCGTAACCTGATCGCCAGTTGGTTCGGGAAGGTCGCCGAGATCCCCGGCGTCACGGACATGATGGTTTGGCTCTCGGAGGATCGATCGAAGTGTTATTGCGAGAAGTGTGTGCAGTGCAAGGAACCGTATGAGCTCGAGGTTCAAGCGATTGTGGAAGCGTTTCGGAAAGTGCAAGCCACTCACCCGGGCGTCCGCCTGCGTGTTCTTTTGACGCAGGGGAGCTACCCGGTCAACGACAAAGTACTTGCGGCCTTGCCGGCCGACATTGGGGTCACCTATTACAGCGGCGCCACGACGTATGACTCGTCGCGCAAACCGATGATCTACCCGCTGCTGGAACGCTACGCCGCCTCGGGCCGCTGGCTCGGGGTCTACCCGCAAATCACCAGCAGTTGGCGGGTGGTGTTCCCGTGGACCGGTCCAGAGTTCATCAAGTATCGCGCGACCGAGTTCGCATCGAAGAAGCTCTCGAACGTGATCGGCTACGCCGTGCCGTTGAACTTCCACCATCAGTTCAACGTGATGGCGTTGGCCGAATGGAGTTGGAACTCGACCGGGCGCACCCCGGAGCAGTTCGCTCGCGTCTACGCCTTGAAGACGGGCGTCGCCGATCCGGATTTGTTCGTGAGATGGGCGATGATCGCCGGCGACGCGGGATGGGCGCTGGCGGAATCGAATCTGATGATCGACGCGATCGGGCGCCCCGAGGCGCTGAAGCCGCTGAAGGCGGCCGACCGTGCCAAGGCCATGACGCTGGCTCAAGAGTCGTTGCAGTTGGCCAAACGCTCGAACAACCCAGATATGATCGGCGAATCGGAATGCGTGCTGGCCTGTTTCCGCGCGGCCAAAGCGGCCAACGCGGCGGCCGATCTGTCGCGGTCGTCGCTTGACGAGCCCGGGCGGAAGAGACTGGCCGAGACGTTGGATGCGCTCGACGCCGCGGCGGACACCGCCCGCACCCGGCTGATCGAGTGGGGCGAGCGCGTCCGCGCAAAGTCGGGCGACGCCGCACTGCCGGGCAGACTCCTCGACACGGCGTTCGTGCTGTTGCGAACGTGCGACGCCGCGCGTGCGAAGGCCGCGAAGCTTGGCGTGACCGATCCCAGGCCCGAGCGGCGGTTGCACAAAGTTGCACAGTGGTCGGCGGCTGATTTCGCCAAAGGGCAGAACGCGGTCGTCTCGGTGGATATCAGCTCCCTCGTCCCGGCGGACGGTGGCCGCTATCAGATCGGGTTCGATTTCATCCCGAGCAACCACGGGGTGAACATTCAGAAGGTGTCGGTGGCCAACGATGGCAAGGCCGTTGCGGTTTCCCCCGATGCCACGTGCGAGGTGAGCCATTTCGAGCCGTGGCATGAGATGCGGCTCGACATCCCGCCGAGAAAGGTCGGCGAGCGCGTCGTGCTCAAGGTGGACATCTCGATGATTTCGTCGAACATTCCGGCGAATCACCGGACATGCGGCGGCACGATCGGACTGCGGCGAGCGGGGGCTTGCCCGGGTTCGCCGAACTAGGGCTTTTCGGCGATGACGACCGAGGACATGGCCGGATCGTCCTTGGCGAGACACGGCCGTGCGAAGCCGGCGGCTTCCAGGTCCTCGGCGTATTCTCCGAGCGTGAATGTGTCGCCGCTTTCCGTGTGGACGAGCATGTTGACGGCAAACAGGGCGCCCTCGAACGGCTCGGTGCGCGAGGGGGCCATCACGACGTCGCGAATAGCGATCCGCCCTCCAGGCTCGAGCGCGCGGAAGACCTTTGCGAACAGCTCGCGGTTGCGCTGCCGCGAGTGCTGATGGCAGATCGCGCTCACCCAGGCGAAGTCGGCGCCGGCCGGCAAGTCGTCGGCATAGAAATCGCCTGGTACGAGCGTCACACGTGACGCGAACTCGGTGCCCGCCAAACGCGAGCGGGCCTGTTCAATGGCGTCGGGCAGATCGAAGATCGTTGCGTGGGCCTCAGGCTGGGCTCGGAGGAAAGCGAGAGTCCATGTGCCTGACGCGCCGCCGACGTCGAGCAAATGGCGGAACTTCGGCGGGCCGAGCCGGCGGACCAGATCATCGGCCAGCGGCCCGGAGACCGAGTGCATGGCGGCGATGAAGCTGGCCCGATCGGCGTCGTGGCCGCGAATACTGGACGGCCGCGGCATGGGCCGTCCCGACTTGGCGATGGCAGCCAACTGCGACCAACCGCGGAGCAGATTGCCCTGGTGTTGCAGCATGGGCAGGACCGTCTCCGGACCGTCGGCCACGAGCCAGCCGCGCAGCGAGTCGGGCGTGCGGTATTGCCCGTCGCGCTTTTCCAGCAGGCCGAGCGCTGCCACGGCATCCAATAGGATGGTGATCGCCCTCAGGTCGCAGTCGACCTTCGCGGCCAGTTCGCTGGCGGAGAGCGACGCCGTGCCGAGCGTCGACCAAAGGTCGAGTTCCGCCGCGGCGCCGACGACGCAGGCGAGGCGGAAGCCGCTCATCAGCCCGAGAATTTGCTCGCGTTTACAGACTGGCTCAGGCACGGAATTGCCTCCCGGAGATCTTTGAGGACGAGACAGCAGCCGGCGGCCAACCGCCGCCGGAGAACCTACGACGTTGGATCGGTCATGCGGCCCATGAACAGGATGGCTCCGCTGCGGAGATCGCGAATCAGGAAGAGGAAGGGATGGTCGGCCCTGAAGACGGGCGTCGGCTCGGGGTGACGCAGTGCGGTCGCTCGCACCATGACGCCGGTCGCCGCGGCGGCCTCGGTCCCCTCCTCATTGACATCGACGAACGCCTTGTGGATCACGTCCGAGACGTAAAACTTCTCCTGAGTGCTCATGCCGGAGAAGTCGGCTTCCGGCGAGAACGCAAGCTTCATGCCCAAGGCCCGAAGCGTGGGATTCATCTGAAAACTCGTCTCCAGCTTGAATCTGGGGATCGCCGTAATCACTTCGCGATTGCGGAGGTTCGACACGATCGAGTCGAGCATGTCGGCGGAAAGCGACTTTTCGAGTTCGGACAGACCGTCCACCTTTTTCGGCAGCAGCACGACCATCGAGAGTCCCCGGCCGGCGTAAGGCATCTCGAGCGTCTGGAGCGTTTCGGTTTCCGCGTAGCCGAATGACGTTTTCTGATGCATCAACTTCATCTTCACTTTTCGTTCGGCCGAGACGTTGAAGTCCTCGTCCTGCGTCAGCTTCTTGTCGAACGGTTTGAGCCAACTGCCTTTGAAGTAGATGGCGTTGGTCAGCACGAGCCGGGTCATCGCATTG
>JBDKUC010000080.1:0-19865 GCA_039679885.1 Thermoguttaceae bacterium
CGTCCCAAGGAGACCACCATGCGAAACGTCGCAGTTCGTGCGTCGCTTGTCGGGCTAATCGTCGCCGCATCCTTGTCGCCTGCAACTCAGGGCCTCCCGGCCGCCGACAAACCGGCGCCCACCAACGCCAACGCGTCCGCCGCAACGAAGCCGGCCGATCCCGCCGCCTTCGACCTCTTCGGGCCAAAGCTGCTCGGCCTTGGCCCCGGCGATGAGGTCCGAGTGGTCCTCCGGTCCACCGCACCCGCCGTTGCCACGCGAGATATGTTTGCCGGCAACCCGTTCCGCGAAGAGTTGCTTTTGACGGCTGATTCGCCTGAGAAGACGCACGTCTGGGGCTCGAAGGTTATCAGAAGTGGCGATCGCAAGCAAAACGCCTTGGTGATGGAGGACCTCGGCGTCATCCCTTCGAACGCCAACGACTGGCGGCGTCTCGATCGATGGCTCGACGACTGTCGAACATGGCGGAAGCCTGATTCGGCGGCCGGCGGCTCTGAACTCACCGTCACTTTGTCGTCGAAAGGGAAGAATCTCCGCCACGAGCGATTCATCTGTTCCGAAAACTGGCCGAATTCGCTAGTGCGCGAATTGATCGATCGCGCCAGGACCGCCAACGGACCCCAGAATCAGATGACCATGACGGGGGCAGGAGTCCTCACGCAAGCACAAGAGCGGCCGAAGCCACTGGCCACGCGGTCCTATCCCATCGGCGACATTCTCACGCGGATGGGCGATCCGAACGACGTGCAGCAACTTCGTACGCTCGTGGGTCTGATCTATGACATCGTCGATCCTGTATCGTGGCAACCGGGCAGAGGAGGGGAACTTCGCGCTCGGCAATCCGGCGAGTCACAAACGCTCGCGATCACGCAGACGGCCGACGCCCATCGTGAAATCGGCCAACTGCTCGCGCTCGTTCGGCAGGCGATCGACACCGCCGCGGCCGGAAAACCCTCGGTCTGCTATGGCGATCCAAAGTATCCGGAGATTGCCCACACGTTGGCGCAAAGGGTTTCGATGGACTTTGACCGCGAGCCGCTCGGCGAAGTGGTCAAGCAGTTGAAGACGCGATACGGTCTCGACGTCCGACTCGACCCCGAGAGCACGAAGGACGCCAACGTTTCCGAAAAGACTCGCATTACGATTCACGTTCGCGACATCTCGTTGCAATCCGCAATTTGCCTGATCTTTCCTCGCGACCCCGAACTGGCCGTCGAGAACGGCGCATTGGTGATCGGCTACTCGCCTTCCCTTGGACGCACACTCGCCTTCTATCCCGTTGGCGATTTGACCGGTGAGCGCAAGTCGGCCATCATTGCGCCGCTCGACTTCGTTGAACTCGTCAAATCCTGTTGCAGACCGGCAAGCTGGGACGATGTGGGCGGCGACGGCTCGGCCCATTGCGTCGCCATCGGAAAACAGCACTTCCTCGTCGTCGAGCATTTGCACGCCGCCCATCAGGCCGTGAGCGGGCTCCTCGATGCATTGCGGATAGCGCAGAAGCAGATTGAGGCAAATCCCAACGCCCTCGCGGCCGTCCGCGTTTTTGCCTCCCCAACCGAGAAAGCCGGCTACGAGACGATCAACGCCGCGTTGGAAAAGAAGATTTCGGCGAACATTGTGGAAGAGCCGCTAGAGAAGGTCGCCATGCAGCTCTCGCGGCTCTCGGGCGTGAATGTGGTGATTGACCGGCATGCCTTCCAGCAAGTGGCGGTGGACGAGGACGTGCCGGTGACTCTCATTGCGAAAAACCTCGACGTCCGGTCGGCCCTGCGAGAGCTGTGCGACCACTGCCACTTTCCCATGGCGTGGAAGATTCGTGACGAAGTCCTGTTCCTGACGATGCCGGAGGAAGCCGAGTGGAATCTCCCCATCGTCATCTATTCGTTCCCCGAGGCGAACAGCGATGAGCTTTGCGACGTCATCAGGTCGACGGTCGATCCGGGCAGTTGGTGCGACGTCGGCGGACCTGGCTGCGCAACGCCGTTGTCCTTCGGCAAGACCGCTGTGCTCGTCATTTCGCAAACCGAACACGTTCACCAGGAAGTTGCCGGTCTCTTGACGATCCTCCGCAGGATCGCCGACGATACGGCCGCCGGGCGGCCGGCGCTCCGCTACGGCTTCGATTTTCCCGACGGAACGCCGTCGAACGCGGCGCAGAAAGTCCTCTCGAAACGTGTCACGCTCGACATCGACAAGCAGCCGCTCGATAAAACCCTGCGGGACCTTAAGCAGCGATTCGGGCTCGATCTGGTTCTCGACCAAAAGGCGCCCGAAGCGCACCGCCGCAGCGACCGGCCAGTTACCGTTCACGCTAAGGATGTCGCCCTGGGCGTTGCCTTGGACGAATTGTTTCGCCCTCTCGATCTCGGCTGGACGTTGCATGACGACTCCGTGACTGTCACGATCTCAGAGGAGGCCGCGAACAGTCTGAACACGGCGATTTTTCCCATCGGCGACCTGAGCGTTTGCCGCGACTCCGCTGGCGCCCTTTGGGATGACTACGACTCGCTGATCAAGCAACTCACTTCCGAGGTTGCGCCCGATTCTTGGGATGCAAAGGATGGCTCGGGATCGGCCGCCGGCTTCGCATTCTGCAAGGCCAAGACGCTGGTGGTCTCGCAGACCGACGCGAATCTGTATCGCGTCGCCGATTGGCTGGCGAAGGCCCACGATGCCAGGAAGCAGTCGCCCGGCAGCGAGCCGCCGTTGAGGCAGCGGCCCCCGAAAAAGTCGCCCGCCATCTCGGCAGGTTCGTGACTCAACGATGTGCAACGCAGCCGCTTGATGGCCCACATCGCATTTTCGGCTGCCCGCGTTGGCATAACGCCCCCCCATCGGAATAGCCACCAGCGGGGTTGAAGACAGCCACGTTCGTGTTACGCTAAATAGCTCTCCTCCGCACGATGCGGCTCAATGGGGCGGGAGCAGCCCGTGGTTACGCGTCGGGCATTCTTTCGTGGCGGTCGCACGTTGCATGAATGACCTCCGTCGGCCGTGACGCCATGTTGCGTCCGAAATCGCATGTTTAATGACCGAGTCTCAAACGAGCACCACTTACAAGTTCCCATGAAACGCGCTAATTGTCAGGTGTCACCCATGATGCGCTTCACCGCTCTTCTGACGATCCTGTTCGCCGCGGCGAGCGCTGCCGCCGCGCAGACGAACACCTACAACATCTTGCATTCCTTCGACGGCGGCGGGGCTGACGGCGCATCCGGCAACATTGGCGTCGTGATCGACGGCTCGACGCTTTTCGGCATGACGGAGGCCGGCGGAGCCAACAACCAGGGGACGATCTACAGACTCGACGCCAGCGGCAGTGGATTCAGCGTTCTTCATTCGTTCGCCGGCGGCAACTCGGACGGACTTAGCCCGATGGGCGGGCTGATCCGCAATGATTCGACGCTCTATGGCATGACCGGCTGGGGCGGCGCCAGCGGCTGCGGCACCGTCTTCAAAATGCAGACCGACGGATCCGGCTTCTCCGTCCTTCACGCGTTCACCGGCGGCGCAAACGATGGCCAGCAGCCCGCCTATAGCCGTTTGACTCGCAGCGGCAACACGCTTTACGGAATGACCGAGTACGGCGGGAGCAATTCGGGCCTGGGCAAAGGCACGATCTTCAAGGTCAACGTCGACGGCAGCGGCTACACCGTCCTGCACAGCTTCACCGGCGGGATTGGCGACGGCGCCGATCCGCAAAGCGGTTTGACCGTGATCGGCGACACGCTCTACGGCACGACGAAGGCCGGCGGCGTCTCGGACTTCGGAACGCTTTTTAAGATCGGCGCCGACGGCAATGGTTTCAGCATCTTGCATTCGTTCGGAGCGAATACGCGCGGCGGCGTGTCCCCATGCGGCGAGCTGACGCTAAGCGGGACGACGCTTTTCGGAACGGCTCAGCAAGGCGGCGGGAACGGCCCCTACGGCACGATTTTTAAGATCGATGTCAGCGGCCAGGACTACACCGTCTTGCACAACTTCGATTACGGCAACCCCAATGACGCGGCGTACTCTGTCGGCAGTCTGACGTTAAGCGGCCAGACCCTTTATGGAACGGCCGGCAGCGGCGTCAACTCGTCCGGCATCCTGTTCCAGATGAACATCGACGGAACGGGATTCACCCGCCTCCATGCCTTCCAGGGCGGAACTGCCGACGGAAGCTCGCCCGGTCAAATCGTGACCCTCGACAACGGCATCCTGTACGGGACAACCTGGTCCGGCGGCAGCTCGCCAAATAGCAGCTCCGGACGCGGCACCGTCTACTCGCTCGCCGTCCCGGAGCCGACCACTCTCGCCCTGCTCGGCGTCGGAGCGGTCGGCCTGTTCGGCTACGCTTGGCGACGGCGACGGGCGTAGCATTGCAGGCCGTTTCCCATCGGAGTCGCGGCTTTAGCCGGTATTCCGAGCAAAAAACGCCGCCTGAAGGTGGCGCTGCGAACGACCGCGGACCCCTCCGGCTACTTCACCGCCGGTCTCTTCGGCTTGCGAGACTCCCGGTTTTCGGTAGACTTGGTTGATACGGCCTTTGCCCTTTGGCTGAATCGTTCGAGGATTTTTCAGACCGCTGCACCACCCGGCGGATGCTCGCTCCTCGCAGACTGCCAAACATTGAAACGATTCCAGGGCGGTCGTTGCAGCGTAAGGGTTGATCCTTAAAAGGTTTATGCGCCTGTAGCTCAGGGGATAGAGCAACGGTTTCCTAAACCGTAGGTCGCAGGTTCGAATCCTGCCAGGCGTACTTCGTAACTACTGTCTGCGTATGGCATTGGGGAACGCAATGCAATCGTATTGTGTATCCCTTTACGTGTCTAGCGGTTCTGAGCGGTTCTGTATCTCTTCTCCCGGTTTGATGGCGAGAAGTCCACAATCCGCCGTCCGGTTTCACGACACTTGAGACACTTCATTATGGTAATCATTTGGAGAGGTCTGGGCTACTTGGTCGCAGTGATTGTCTTCGTATGCTCGCTCGTTGGCAACTTGATTTCCAACGTTGTTCTAGGGGATGGGTACTACGATCATCACAAATGGCCGTTGGCCGTTACTCTCATCATTTCAGGGTTGATCTGCTGGTTTCTCGGCAACTATCTCCGCAAACGTTCTGACCGGATTATGATAGACAAGCAAACCGGAGAAGAGATCGCTGTCAATCAATCGCAGCACACCCTATTCTTCATACCTATGC
Source organism: Thermoguttaceae bacterium (assembly GCA_039679885.1). GTDB lineage: Bacteria > Planctomycetota > Planctomycetia > Pirellulales > Thermoguttaceae > JAJFUI01. Next base: position 5,189 of record JBDKUC010000080.1, read on the forward strand.
ACTGGTACGCGCCCATTTTGGGCGTGGCGGCTGCCGTGGCAGTCGTTATGGATTTTTGCCGCTAATCCAAGCGCGACACTCCTCCTCCCGTTCGCCGACTGCCGGGTCGGCGCGGCGCCGGTCGCGCGGTCAGGCGACTGCCGCGCGCGTCGCGCCGGACGCAGTTCTCTCGTTGCCAGCCAATTTCCGCCCCCCTACTATTCCATTGGGCCGGCGCCTGGCGCGGCTCTCGATGGTTCGAAGGCCAAGGCACCATGCCGGCGCGGTTGCCGCGGGTCCGCCTGTACGAAAACCGCGAATCGAGGAGGTTACTCACATGGCTATGGAAACAAAGGGGAATACTCAGTTTGGGCAGACGACCGAGCTGGGACAGGGCCCCACGACCGGTGAACGGCGTGCATGGGGGATGCCCCACGAACCCCTGCCTGAACGCGAGCGCGAAGTATCGGTAGCCGTCGTCAGCGGCGGCTCGATCACGCAGGCCATCGGCGGCATCGCCGCGATCGTCCTAACGATCATCGCGATGACCGGAGTGGCGCCGACCTACCTGATGGCCGTCGCCGCCATCGTCGCTGGCGGAGCTCTGTTGATCGAGAGCGGCAGCGTTGGCGCGCGATTCTGGCGGTTGCCTGAGGAGATCAGCACCGGGCGGTTTGCCACAACGCAGTTGGCCAGCGGAATCGCCGCTCAGTTCGTCGGCGGAGTCGCAGCCGTCGTCCTCGGCATCCTGGCGCTTTCCGGTGTGCTGCCTTGGACGATGATCCAGGTCTCCGTTCTGGCTCTTGGGGCTGCGCTGCTGATCGGTAGCGACCTGACGGCCAGGATGAACTTCCTGGAGAACGTCGGCGAAGAGGGCCATGCGATGCGAGCCTCTGTCGGTCGCAGGGCTGCGCTCGTCGCCGCAGGCGTCCAGGCGATCCTGGGCGTCGCCGCCGTCGTCCTGGCGATCCTTGCCCTGGTCAACGTCGTCCCCGTCTTGCTGACCGAGCTCGGCATGTTGGCCGTGGGCGTCGCGGCGCTGATCAGCGGTTCGGCCATCACCCGGCGGATGATGACCATGTCGCATCACACGATGCCTGGAACCGTGTGACTTTCCGACGAACGAAAGCGATCGAACCCGATGGGCCGACGGCCGCAAGAAGCGGTCGCCGGCTCAACGGCGGTCGCTTTTTTCGTAGACACCCCCCTGCTGGCAGTGACTCGCGTGGCCCCACTGGCGTTGACCGGGCCAGGCGGGCTGGCTATCATCCAGCCGCCTTTCATGGAGTCCGGCACATGGCCACGCCAAACCGCGCTTGCCGATTTTCGTTGCTCGCCTTCGCGACGCTGTCGTGCGCGCTCTCCGGCTGCCTCTTCGTCCGCCATTCCACCCGCATCGTCCGCGAGAAAGAGGCGGTTCATCCGATCCGCTTCGAGTCGGACCAGGCGAAGACGGTCTTCGAGGCGGGCGTCCATCAGCTTCAGGCCCACAAGGAAACGTTCGGCGGCGACGTGCTCGCCGTGCCGTTTGTCTGCTGGCGGTCGCACGTGAACGAGCTGTCGGACAACGCCGTCTACAACGACCAGGAGAGCGCTTGCGACCTGAACGGCGACGGTTTCATCTCGCTCGAAGAAGCGTTGGCCTATCGCGCCAAGGTTGAAGATCAGGTGACGGCGATGAACCAAGCGAAGGCGGCCGACGCGACGGGCGACTCGAAGGGTTCCACGCCGGTCGCCCGCCGCCCGAACGATCTCAAGCCGCCGCCCGGTTTGATCCACTAGACGCATCTGGCCCCAGGCGGACTGCAAAGTCCGTTGCAGGCGTTCGTAGTCCCGCCTTTAGGCGGAAAATGACCGGCTAAAGCCCGAACTACGAACAACTTTGCAGTCGTCCTGCCTCTTCTCCGACGCCGCTGATGACGTAGAATTGGCGTATGAATTGCCGGGCCCTCACTGCGCTGCCTGTCTACAATGAGGTCGGCTATGTGGCCGGAGCAGTCGCCGGCGCGACCACCTATTGCCGGAACGTGCTCGTGGTGGACGACGGCTCGACGGACGGCACGTCCGAACTCTTGGCCGCCCGCGACGACATCCATCTGATCCGCCATCCGAGGAACCATGGCTATGGCGCCGCCCTCCGCACGGCGTTCGGCTTCGCCGTGGGCTGCGGCTACGACGTCCTGGTGACCATCGATTGCGACGGCCAACACCAGCCGCAGTTGATTCCGAAGTTCATCGAGCGGTGCTGGGTGGGCGATGCCGACATCGTTTCCGGCAGCCGCTACCTCCGGCGATTCCCCGGCGACAGCGACCCGCCTCTCGAGCGCCGCCGCGTCAACGAGCTTGTCACGGCTGAGGTCAACCGCCGGCTCGGCCTGGCCTTGACCGACGCTTTCTGCGGTTTCAAGGCGTACCGTGTGTCCGCCTTGGCTCGCATCGAGGTGCATGAAGACGGCTACGCCATGCCGCTCGAGCTTTGGGTCCGTGCCGCGCAGCTCGGTCTGAGAATCGTGGAACTTCCGGTTCCGTTGATCTATCTCGACGAGAAACGTTCCTTTGGCGGCGCATTGGACGACGCCCAAACGCGGCTGAGCGTCTACCGCGAGGTGCTCGATCGAGCAGAGCGGATCGCAGACCACGAAGCGATTGGGCCGCTCGCTGGCAGCTAATGCGCGATGCCCGCGTTCGGGAGGGGACGCAGCTTTGCGGCGTCGGGTTCCTGACGGCGAGCGGGCGCGGTATGCTACCAGCTTGAAGGAGGATCATTTCCATGAAGCGCTCTCCGATTGTTCTCGTTGCGGCTTGTCTGTGGCTTGGAGTTCTCGGCTCGGCGGCGTTGGCCCAACAGGATGATTTCGCTCGGCTCGAACGACAGTTCCGCGAACTGCCGATGGAGGCGCGGCGATTGACGGGCCCGCTCTTTTGGCTCCACGGCGACGAGACGCGAGAACAGTTGGAGGCCGAGATCGCCCGCGTGGCCGAAGGGGGCAACGGATGCTTCACGGCCGAGAGCCGGCCGCACAAGGACTGGCTGGGGCCCGGCTGGTGGCGCGACCTTGGCATCTGTCTCGAAGCGGCCAAGAAGCACAACCTCGAGATGTGGATTTTCGACGAGCGGTGGTGGCCGAGCCAAGAGATCGGCGGCCGGGTGCCGGCCCAATACGCCGTGAAACGACTCGACGCCACGGCGGTTGATGTCGAGGGGCCGAAAGAGTTTCAAGCCAACGGCTACAGCGGCGAGCGCTACGTCGCGGCAGTCGCCGGCCGACTCGTGAGCCCGAAATCTCATGAACCACAATCCGAGAATCCAAATCGCCTGGACCTCAGATTCACCGGCCCTTTCTCGGCGGGTAAGAAAGTAATGACTTCCTCTAGGAATACTCCTTGGGTGACGGTAAAAAAGATCGAATTCAGTGAGAAGGCATTTGACACGCTCGACATTGTCTGGGGATTTGCCGGTACGGCGGCGTGGGATCGAAGGATTCGCATCACGGTTGCGATCACCACCGCGGACGGACGCACCCACGCACTCGCGGACTCCGAACGCACCGACGTTCGACTCGTGCCGCCTCAAATTCACGGCACAGTCATGGCATCGTCTGGAGCCTTGTTTCGTGATAGTTTCAGCCTGCCGGAGAGGATCAAAGCAAACGACGTCACAAAGATAACGGTGTGCTGGACCCCGCTGCGAGTAGACGCTGCTTTGGACCTCAAGATCGACGGCGACAGCCTCGTCGATCTGGCCCCCTTCATCCACGACGGCCGTCTCGCGTGGCAGGCCCCGGCCGGCAAGTGGAGAATCATGAAGTTCACCCACGTCCAAGGCCAGCCCTTGGCGCAGACCGGCCACTTGAGCATCGACGGCGCGAGCAAGGACTGCGTCGACTGGTACATCAAGACGGTTTACCAGCCCCACTACGACCATTTCGGGTCGGAGTTCGGGAAGACGATCCGCGGCTTTTTCTATGATGAGCCGGAGACCCGCGGCGACTGGGGAACCGAATTGAACGCCGTGCTGGCCGAGCGAAAGGTGGACTGGAAAAAGGCCTATGTCGCCTACAAGTTCCAATTGGCCGGCGAGGAGCAGACCGCCGCGAAGTTCCAGTATCTCGACGCCTTCGCCGAGACCTGGGGCCGCACGATGTACGGCGGGATCGCCCGTTGGTGCCACGAGCACCATGTGAAGTCGATCGGCCACTTCATGGAGCACGGCGGGCTGTACCACAACAAGGATTTCTGCGCCGGCGACATGACGCGACTGCAGCGCTACAGCGACATGGGCGCGATCGACGCGGTCTTCACGCAATTCATCATGGGTAAGCGGGAAGAGGGCGCAAATCCGCCCATCTGGCAAACGCCGAAAATAGCCAGCTCGATCTCGCACGTCTTCGGCAAGCAGGACGACATCGCGATGGTTGAGATCTTCGGCGCGCGGGGGCAGGACCTCAGCTATCGCGAGATGAAGTGGTGGACCGACCACATGCAGGTCTCCGGCGTCAACTTCCTGATTCCGCACTCGTTCAATCCCCGGGCGCCGTATGATGACGATTGCCCGCCGTATTTCTACAACGGCGGCTTCGAGCCCCGCTGGCCGCTCTACCGCGTCTTTGCCGACTACACGAGCCGACTGAGCCTCATGCTGACCGGCGGCCGGCACGTCTGCCCCGTGGCGATTCTCTTCAACGGCAACCTCGGGCAAGTCGGCAAGATGGTTCCGCCCGACAAGATCAGCGCCGCGCTCCAAGACGCTCAACTCGATTGCGACTGGCTGCCGATGGACGTGTTCGAGCGCGAAGCTATCATCAAGCCGCGCCCGGCGGTCGCGCCCAATACAGAGCCGCAACCCGCGGTCGCGACCGATGCAAAGCCGCGACCAGCGGTCGCGGGCGCCGAGATCCAACTGCACGGCGAGCGGTACCGCGTCCTGATCGTGCCGCCGGTGGAAGTAATTTCCTATGCCACGCTTGCAAAGGTAAAGGACTTTTTCGACAAGGGGGGCATCGTTCTTGGCGACTATCCGTTCCCATCGAAGTCGGCGACAATGGGAAAAACCAGCGCGGACATCGGGGCGATTTGTTACGGGATTTGGAACGAGGCAGCCCACGCTCGCGCGGTGACGATCCGCACCGAAAACGGCGGCTACTCAGGTCCGACTCACTACATCACCCGGCGGCTCGAAGGCCAAGCTGGAGCACGCCGGGCCTTTAGGATCGTCCATGATTACGACGGCTGGTTGCATGTGCTGCATCGCCACAAGGCGGGCGGAGACATCTTCCTGGTGGCGAATCAGAAGCACCAAGGCGCGGCGCGGAAATACACGTTCTGCGTGACCGCTCGCGGTGAACCGGAGTGCTGGGACCCGATGCGGAACGAGGTCACCCGGCCACGGTTTGAGCGGATTGACGCGAGCACAGTCCAACTCTCGCTGATGCTGGAGCCGCTGGAAACTGTGCTGTTGGTGTTCCAGCCGAAGAAGACCGCTCGGCCGGCGAGGATCGAGCCGTGGACGAAGCCGATTCGCGAGCCGATCGCGATCGTGCGCGAGGCCAATCCGCCGAGCAACCCGCCGACGCCGGACATGAAACGAAAGCCGCTGACGTTAAGCCCGGTGAAGGCGGCCGATCCGTTCCGCGGCCGGGTGACGATTCCGGCCGACGTTGATCTGGCCCATTGCCGCGTCTACCTGCAAATGGACGATCTGCCCGGCGAGGCGGCGGCGGTGACCGTCAACAGTCAGCGGGCCGGGGGCCTGATCGGCCGGCCCTTGCGGCTCGATATCACCCGCCACTTGAAGTCGGGCGAGAACACGATCCTGATCGAGCCCTTGGCCCCGAAGGCCGCGAGGTTGGTGTTCTACAGTGACAAGTGACAACAATCGGCACGCGGCGATCGCCGAACGGGCTTAGCTGGACCGGCCAGGCAGTGTGTCCGAACGGAGTCAAGCGATGGAAGTGACCGAGCCGCTGACGGAGACCACCCAGCAACAAATCGACGTGGCCGTGCCCCGCCGACAGCGATTGCAGTACTCCTTGGCGACGCTCATGTGGGTGACGACGGCGGTGGCGTGCGTCTGCGCTCTCGTGGCGATGTACCGGAGGATGCATCGCGCGGAGTCAGAAGTCCTGCGCTACCGAGACGAGATGGGCTACCTGGAGATTGGCGATCCGCGCAATGTCTACGCCAGAATGTTGCGGCAGGTGGGCTCCAACAAATGGACATGGCGGGTGTACCTGCCCCCAGGGCACGCCTTTCAATTCTGTACGGCGACGGAGCGGATCCCGGTGCACGGCTTGCCGGCCGGGCGAGACGCACTCCCGGCACAAGCGGCGGGCGAACAGTTGATCGACATCGATGTCGTCGAAGAGTCGCCCGGGCTGCACCGCTTTATGCTGCACTATTCAGGCAATTACCACACCATTCGCCTACGCAACGATGGATGGGATTGCTGGTTTATCACCGAAAGGCAAGAAGTGGCGACGACGAATCACCCACTTGTTCTTATGCGAGTCCGGTGTCATAAGACTGGGAAAGCAGCAAGCGGCCAGGCGATTGCATCCTCAGCCTCAGAGCCATGCGATGGGCTTATGCTGTGGATTGAGCGAACCGACAATGACGCGATTGAACGAAAAAGGGGGCGCCCATAACCGCTGCTTTCAAGAATATTGGTGGGTCGGGCAGCGGCGAGGCGCACCATTGCACTGACCGGCGCACGGAATCCCGCGATTGTAAGCTGCCCCGCCCTGGGTTAATATCAGTCTGGCCTGCAAGACGCATCCTTCGGAGTCGGCCAGCATGAAACGCGAACGAACAACGATCACCCTGAACGGCGCCAGAGGCGTATTGATCGCCTTCGCCGTCGGCGCAGCGGCCGGCCTGTTCGGCGGCCTCTTCGCCCATCACAACGAGCCAACGCGCCCCTCAGCGTGGATCGTTGCCTTGTTGAGCGTATCAACCGGTCTCGCGGTCGCCCTCGTCGCGTGCGTCCTCTTGCTGATCGACAAGGCGCGAGCAAAGCGCCGACCACCGTCCTGGCTCGAGACAGCAACCGAGTCGCCGGCCTTCATCGGCACGCAAATTGGAACAGGCCTCATGTCCCAACTCGTCGCTGACGACCCGAGCGCGACCCAACCGACGCCGCTGGGCGACGAGGACATGACCTTTCGCGCCGTCTTTGAGGAGATTCAGCGGCTCGCCGACAGCAAGGCCGGTTGGACGAGCGGCATTCTCACGCTCGTGGTCACGGTAGTCATCTTCTCCGCGCTTGCGATGAGCCAAGGCGGCTGGGCCCCGCTGGCAATGCTCGTCGGCGTCCTCTTCCTCCATGAACTCGGACACCTGGCCGCTATGCGGCTCTTCGGCTACCGAAACCTGCGGATGTTCTTCATTCCGCTCTTTGGCGCAGCCGTCACCGGCCGACACTACAACATCGCCGGATGGAAGAAGGCCGTCGTCGCACTGATGGGTCCCTTGCCCGGAATCCTCCTCGGCGCGGGCCTGGTCGTCGTAGCCTGGTTTTGCCGCTCCCTGATGCTCGTCGACGCCGCACTTCTCCTCGTGCTCGTCAACGCCTTCAATCTACTCCCTCTCTTGCCGTTGGATGGCGGCCGAATGATGGAGACCGTCCTCTTCTCGCGACATCCCTTGCTCGACACCGTCATTCGCGCGCTCACCGCCGGCCTTCTCATGCTCAGTTGGTTCATCGGACTGAAAGTGCTCGCCGTCGTCGGGCTCTTCATGCTCTTCGCCCTGCCCACCACCTACCGCATGGGCCAGGTCGTCCGTCGCCTTCGTAAAAGCGGTTTCGACGCCACGTCCGGCGACGCCGTGACGATCCCCGTTCACGCGGCGCGAGCCATTCACCAGGAGATTCAGCAGGTCTTTCCTTCGCCGCTCAATCAAAAGACTTCCGCCCGGTTGACGCTGAGCGCCTTCGAGGCCCTCAACGCCCGGCCGCCCCGCGTGCTGGCCTCGTTCATGCTCATTGGCGCCCAAGGCTTGACGCTCTTTGTCGCGCTGGCGGCCGCCGTTGTCCTGGTCCCAGGGCAAATGATCTTACGCCCCACCCAGGCGATCCAACACAACCCGCAAGACGCCGACGCATTCGTCAGCCGCGCTCGGGCCTACAGACTGTTCACTCGGTACGAAGATGCCGTTTCCGACTACACGCGGGCCATCGACCTCGGCGTCTGCAACGCCGAAACACTTTACGGCCGCGGGGACGCCTACCACAACCTTGGCAGGCAGCAGGAGGCCATTCGCGACCTCACTCGGGCAATCGAGCTTGATCCCAAGAACGCCCTGGCATTCCGCTCCCGCGGCGCCGCCTATGCCGCGCTAGACAAAAAGTCGCAAGCCCAAGCCGACCTCCGGAAAGCCCTCGACCTGCAACCCATGCTGCGCTACAGCATCCAAAGGATTTCTGAGCGGTATGGGCTGGAACCCTAGGACGGAAAACAGAAGAGCCGCCACGGGGCACGGAAGCCGTTGACCCCAAGCCCGGCTACCCTTGCGCCACGGGCCGCGGGGTCTTGGCCATCTGCTCGATCGCGCCGAGCAATTGGTCGAGCCGGAACGGCTTGTAGAGGACCAACTGCACGCCGGCCTGCCGCGCCTTGACGATCGAATGGCCGGGATCCCAGCCGAAGCCGGTCATCAGCACCAGCGGCGGCGACTCCATGATCTCTTGCAGCTTGAGCAGGAACTCGTAGCCGGTCATGTCCGGCAGCCGGATGTCGGCGATGAGCACGTCGTACTCGCCTTCGGCCAGGCTGCGGACCATGTAGAGCGCCTCGGCCCCGTCGTGGGCCGTCTCGACAATGCAACCGTACCGCTCCAGGAGATTGTGGGCCGCGCTGCGGACGTTCTCGTCGGCGTCGGCCACGAGAATGTGCCGCCCGCGCAACAGCGGCCGCTCCTCGACTTTCATCGTCGGCGGCAACGCCTGCGTGGGGGCCATCTTCTGCCCAACCTTCTGGATCACCTGCTTGATGTCCCGCGCGTTCCGCAGGATGCGTTGCAGCCGCTCGACCACCTCGGGCTCGTGGCCGATGTACCGCTCCATGACGCTGACGGCGTCGTTCAGGATCTCATCGACCGGCAAGGCGACGGCGCTGTGAATGGCCTCGACGCTTTCGGCCGCCGTGCTCACCTTCTCGGCCGCCAACAGTTCGAGCGTGTTCAGGGACGCGGCCACGTCGCGGCAGAAGATTTCGAGGAACTGAAGATCGCTCTCGGTGAACGCCCTGGGCTCGGGGCTCTCGACGTTGAACGTGCCGATGACCGTTTCATGGAGCAGGAGCGGGACCGTCAGCGAGCTGCGACCGCCCCGAACGCCTTGCAGATAGAGCGGATCCTCGCTCGTATCCTCGCAGAGGTAGCTCTTGCCCGTCGCCGCGACAAAGCCGGTGACGCCGTTGCCCTGCGGCTGGGCATAGAGCACGCGGGCGGCCGCCTCGGGATCCATTCCCATCTCCAAGAGCGGCTCGAGCCGGCCGGTGCTCTGATCCAAGAGCCGAATCTCGACGACGTCGAAATGCAGAAGGTCGTGCGTGAAATGGAGGATGTTCGACTTGAGCAACTCGATGCGGTCCTGGACCGCCATGCTCGTGATTTCGCCGGGCGACAGGTCGGCCAGTTCCATGCCGGCCTGATGGATGGCCGCCATCTTCTGCTGCTGATGCACCTCGGCCGTCACGTCGCGGACGCTGACGATCAGGTGCCGTGCGGGGCTGCCCACTTCCCGAAGCGGCGCGGCATGAACGTGGAAATAGCGGTTCTCGCCGCTCCGCAACGTCGAACTGGTGGCCGCGCCGGTGGCCAACGCGGTGTGAAACGGGCAGAAATCGGGCCCGAGAATCTCAGGGCTGCCCAGGACCGAGTAGAAGTTGGCCCCGATCACCGACTCGCTGGTGGCCCACTCGTTCATCCGGCTGTTGCACCAGATGATCGTATTGTCGCTGTCCAAAAGTACCACGCCGTCTGGCATGCCGTCGAGAATCTGCTCGTTTCGCAGCAGATTGCCGATCTGCAGAGTCTCTTGGACGTATTTCGAGGAGACGTAGACGCCGGCGAAGCGTTCGCCGGTGAGATAGGCCAGGGCGCGGACCGGGCTGGCCGCCACCACTACGTCGTGCGACTCGGCAGCGCGGGCGAGCAATTGCTCGGCATCCTCACGCGAGTCGCAAACCAGGAGAATTCGAGGTTTCACAGTCAAGTCTGGGCTGCTCCGACGCCGCGAAACGCCGACGGGCAGAACCGGCAAGGTTGCCTAGCCGGCGCAGTCCGCATTATACGGGCATCGTCGCCGCCGAACAACCGCTTGCCAGCCGCCGTCGCCCTCAATATTGATCGGCCCGCCGCGGCCTGCCGGTCCATTGCACCTTGCCCGAAACCCGCCTCTTTCGCCTCCGGATGAGCCGACGCCGCCCGCAACGTCGGCACGCCAGCTACGTTCGGAACCGGGGGACTGTCCCGATTTTCGTGTCAGCGAAAATGGGACTGTCCCCTTTGCGGCTGTTATCGTCGTGATGGACCCGGTGACACAAAAATCCGTACAGGCCCGGAACCGGGGCGTCAAATGTACTCCTCACGCTCCGCGTGAGGCAACGAGCCGATCCGTTCCTGGAAAACGAGCTTGAAGCATCACGCGGAGCCTGATGAGCGCATCGGATGCCGCGCGCTCCATCCGGCACGACCGCTAAGAGATGCACGACAACCGGCCGGTCGTTGACGCTAAGGCTGCCGCGGCTGAAGCATCCGGCGGCAACCATCCGATGCTCTACCGAGGAGGCGGGCTCCCATTTCCGCCCCAACGTCTTTGCGGAGGTCGAACGATGTGGCGGTCCATGTTCCTAGCGATCGGGTTCTTTGTGATGCTGCTGGGCGTCGAATGCCTGGGCGTGGAACGGATGACGCTGAAGATTCACGACGACCCGCCTGCTAGCGGCGGTGGGCTCTTCGACAGCTCGCCGACCGTCGGACCCGCCAAGCAGTTCGTCCCGCCCGCCTGGGCGCCCTGGAGCCTGCTCTCCTCCGGCGCCGTCATGTGCATCTACTCGTTCACGATTCCCAAGCGCGTCGCCGGCGGGTGAGCGGGAGGCTGTCACTTCCCCCCGCGCAACTCGTTGAAGCACCGCTTCGGTCGATCGCCGCGATTCTTCGGTAGGCGCGGTCCGCTGACCGAACCACAGACGGGAGGATCAAGAACAGATTCCTGGCGAGACCCGTACACCCTATTGGACGGCGGCAAGGTTCATCGCTGTTGCTCGTCGCAAGTCCCACTGCCTCCCCCGTTTTCGTGTGACATCATTCTGAGCCCTGACGATCTAGTCGCAGAACGATGGGCCGCCTTTGTGCTCGGTGTTTCTGCTCAGTCGCCGTAAGTCGCCGAGCATTCCGTCTGGCCATTCGGCACCGAAGCCCGTCTTGTCCCTCTCCAACCGGGAACGAAATGCCATTATGCTCTGCCTGAGCTCTGCCGCAATTTCATCCACGGGCAGTTCGAACGACGATTTTCCTTCTGACCGATTAACAGCCTCACAGATGAGACAGCACGCAACGGGATCAAGTCCTTCATAGGTCCCGACGATCTTCCTTATCGCTCGATAAAGGAGATCTCTAATTTCCCCGTGCGGGTACTTCCCAACGAGTCCCCGGAGCGCGGACAAAAGTGCTGTGAGGTCGGTATCACCTGGCGCGGGGGACCACTTCGGCAAGAACTTGTACCCAGGCTTGCCGAGCAGAAGCAAATCCACCTCATCCCTTTCAATCGCCTTACGGACAATTTCCTGTGCGGACTCTTGTCCCATAAAGTACCTCTGTCAACTGCTGGCGCACATTACATGATGCGCGGGCGTGCCACTGGCTCGGCCAGTGTCCCTCGTACGGGCCTGCCAGGGCCCAACTCTTGTCCACAACACGACGGAATGCCAACCACTCGATCGGCACTCGCGGAGCCAGTGGCACACCACCCCGGCCCGTTCGTCAGTGCCACCCCGCCGGGACCCTTCGCCATCTGTCAACGGCTAGGACCTATGTCTCCTTCTTTCCATCACTCTCCTTGTTGTCTTGCCAGCCGCTCAAGGAACCCCGAAGGATCGCGCACGAACGAGAAGGCTCGGGATCTCGTGATGTCCGACGCGAGAGCGTCGAAACTCGCTTCAAGCAGTCTCGCCTCGTCCGTCCAAAACACCAGATCATGGCGAACAGCCAACTCGATAACTGCATCGAGGAATTGTCTGGACGGCTCGCGCATGTCGATTCGTATTTTGATCTCGAACAGTTCCCCCTTGTCGAAATGCAGTTCGATGCGGTTCCCATCGGCTGCCCCCCACGCCTTGATTGCATCGGACCAACTGCTTGAAGGCGCAAGCAGGGCCGACAATTCAGTCTCGTCAGGGCTGCGCCTGCCGCTCCACCAATTCCGGCTGTCGAACACCTCGGGCGGAACGTCTGCGGGAAGGCCGGCACAGACCGAGGTGATCGGCTCACGAGGAATCGCAACTATGTCATATTGCCAGATCGCCACGCCTGTTACCCCGGGTTGTTAAAGAAGTCGAGAAGGTCATTCGGCGTCCTGTAGCCGCCATACGGAAGCTCGCCCCTCTGCGCGGGAACGTCTTTGATGCCGGGGAGCGTAAAGGGTCGTGGAGCGTAAAGGATCGAGAGTCTTTAGCGTGACCGAATCACCTGATTTCGTCGCCCCTCACTTCCCCTCACGCCATTCATTGAAGTATTCCTTCGCCTGGTCGCCGCGCTTCTTCGGCAGGTGGCGGCCGCTGACCGGATCGGCCGCGCCCTGACGGGTGGCTTCGGTCACTTGCTGCTGAATCTGCTGACGGACGTTGCCGCGGATGTTCTGGCCATCGACCGTGCCCGCCAAGATGGCCGCCCCTTCGCCAATCTTCTGCTTGGCGTGCGAGTCGTAGAAGCGGGTGTTGGTCTTCTGCTCGGGCCGAGCGCCCGCGCCGCGGCCCTGGCCGAGTCCGTCGCCGGGGATCCCCTGACACATCGCGCACCCTGCCCCGCCGCACTTTTTGCAGGTCATCTGCTCGCGGGCCTTGGCCAACTGCTCCATCTGCTCGTCGAGCATGCCCATCTCGTCGAGCTGCTTCTGCAAGCTCTTGAGGTCCTGCTGCATCTGGGCCATGGCTTTGGCAGCCTGGCCCTGCTGACCCTGCTTCAAGCACTTCGAGCACTGGCCGCACTGCTTGGCCATCTGCTTCATCTGCTGCATCTGCGGGGCCTGCTGCTGGAGCTGCGCAAGTTGCTCCTCAAGCTTGTTGGCCTCGGCCATCCGACCGGCCTGCCGAGCCTGCTCCGCCTGTTTCTTCAGGTCTCGCTGGGCCGCTTGCTGAGCTTCGGCCAACTTGTTGAGCTTGTCCTTCATCTGGTCAAGCTGCTTGGCCAGGTCTGCCCGCTGCTTGTCGTTGAGCTTGTTGTTGGCTAACTGATTCTGGAGCTTGTTGAGTTCGTCGAGGGCCTTCTTGAAATCGCCTTTGCGGACGGCGTCGGCCAGTTTGTCGGCGGGGCCCTGGTCGATCTTCCGCATCTGGTCCAACTGCTGCTTGATCTTGTCGGCGCCGCCAAGCTGCTTCCGTCGCTCGGCCGCAATCCGCGCGAGATCGTTCAGCTTGACCAGGGCCTTCTCCTTCGTCGGCTCCTTGTTGAGGTCCTTCAGGCCCTGCTCGATCTTCTTGAACACCCGCTCGGCCTCGGGCAGCCCTTCCTTCTTCGCCAACTCGCGGCGTTTTTCGAGCTGGCGGCGGACGCTCTCAGTCGATTTCTTGATCTGCTCTTTCGCGGCCGGTTCGGGCGATTCGGCCAACGCCTGCTTCTCGACCGCCGGGCTGATCAGCATCGCCACGAGCACGGCCAGCAGGCCGGGCAGCAGCGGCAACAGCAACCGCCGCGATGGCTTGACCGTGAAGCGGCCGGCCACGTCGATCCGCTCGACCCGGCGAACGGCGTCGGCCACCAGGGCTTCGCCGGCCTCGGTCTGGCGATCGGCCGGCGTCAGGCTCATCGCGCTCGACACGCGTTCCTTGAGCGCGAAGCGGTGGTCGATCTCGATGGCGGCCTCGATCAGACCGCGGCGGGCCAGCATCGCCCAAACGAGAGCGACGACGAGGCCAACCGCCATCGCCCCGGCGGCCCAGCCCCACGGTTCGACGCCGAGCGGCCAAATCTTGTCGGCGATGATCAGCAGGAGCGCGACTGTCAACGCGGCAAACCAGCACCAGCCCAGCACGTCCAAGAATCGCTCGGCGGTCAGCCGCCGCCGTGCGCGACGAACCTGTCGCTGAAGCGTCTCCATGCTCGGTCCCCCTCGGTAGAGTCTTGCTCAACTCCGGCTCGTGTATTATACCAGGGCGTCCGGCGGCCACAAACCGCGGCTAGGCGGGGTAGGCCGGCGCCGCTAGGATATAGACTCTCTGGCCCCGTTCGTAGTTCCGCCCTTAGACGGCATTTTCGGCCCACCACTGGGCGACGCCGCGTCAGATTCTCTTACTGCCATGACCGAATACCGCACCGAGCGCGACACGATGGGCGAGGTTCGCCTGCCGGCCGACGCCTACTACGGCCCCCAGACGCAACGGGCCATCGAGAACTTTCCGATCTCCGGCCGGACGCTCCCGCCGGAGTTGATCCACGCCCTGGGGTTGGTCAAGTGCGCCGCAGCCTGCGTCAACCGTGACCT
>JBDKUC010000238.1:0-4891 GCA_039679885.1 Thermoguttaceae bacterium
GCAAAGCGCTTTGCAGAGGGCCTTGAACGCCGGGTTGTTCCGCCAGTTCTGCTCGGTGTAGGTTTTCGAGGGCACGGGAAGCGGCTCCGTGTGTTAACGTAGTAACCCATGATAACACGCCTAGGCCAGGCGTCAAGGACATTTTCGCCGCCTTTCCAAAGTTTTCTCCGAAATGGGAACCCTCGGCCGGCGACATGCATCCAAACTTCGGTGCAGCGTCTCAAGCAAATGGCGACTTATGCGCGCGATGCTTGCTAAGCGAGCGCCGCGAGACAGCATGCGTGCTCAGCGCTTCCTCATGCCCACGACAAGCGTGGGCATGGCACCCTTACACCAGCGGAACATCACGCGGAGAGTCGTTGTTACAAACGCGTTGCGCTGGCCGACGCGCGAGACGCCTAGAATATAGACCGCTGGAGCGATCCCGTTATCGCGTCGGCTCGCCGCCAACGCGGCGGTCGACGTCCCGAGGTTCAAAACGAAGGAGAAATGGTGATGAGAACGCGTAATCTGTTTGTCTTCGGGGCAAGGAGCTTGGCCACCGCGGCGGCGGTCTTCGCCTGCCTGGCGAGCCTGCTCGTCTCGCCCGCCCTCGCCCAGCGTCCCTCGACGGACAAGCACGTCCGCGAGCTGGGGCGATACTTGAGCGGCGTTAAAGTCGCCGAGCCGATCATCTATCGGCAGTTGGCCGTCTACCCGATTCTGACCGACGACGTGCCGCATCTTCAAGGCCGATGGCTGACGCTCGACGAGGCGCTCGCCCGCGGCGTCCTGGTCGTCAGCGAAAAGGGGGCCGGAAGCGTGCCGGTCCTCGCGGTCGAGAATCGCAGCCGCGACGAGCACGTGCTGATCATGACCGGCGAGGTCATCGCCGGCGGCATGCAGACCCGCACCACGCGCCACGATCTGGCGCTCGCTCCTGGCCAGACCATCGACCTCGAAGTGTTCTGCGTCGAGGCGCACCGCTGGTCGGGCGAGAAGAGCTTCTCGTTGGGCAGCAAGACGATGCTGCCGCAGTCGATCCAAGGGAAAGTCCGCGGCGGAGCGGATCAGGGCGGCGTCTGGTCCGAAGTGCGGCGCAACAACCGGCAGCTTCAGGCCGAGAACGCGACCGGGAGCCTCGATGTCGCCATGAAGGCCGCGCCGGTCCGGAAACGGCTCGACGACGTGCATCGGGCGGTCGTTCCGGCCATCCCCCGAGGCACAACGGGGTTCATCTTCCTCTGTGACGGCCGGCCGGTGGGCGCCGAGTTGTTCGGCAGCGAGACTCTCGCCCGGCAACTGTTGCCCAAGCTGCTGGATTCCTACGCCGTCGATTACGTGCTGCTAAGCAAGTCGGCCACGTCGCGTCACGAGGCCCGCGACGACAAGGCGGCGATCGGCCTGTTCGAGCAGATCTGCCGCGCGGGGAGCCAGCGGGCGTCGACGGCCGGCTCGGGCGCCGGAATTCAGACTCGAGCGGGCGGACTGCTCGGAGACGGTGTCAGTCTCGACAGCACCCTGGTGCACTACGGCGTCCAGCCAGCCGAAGCTAGGACGAGCGGCCCTGAGGCCCGCCCGACGATCATCTATCCGAACAGCCAGCAGCGGAACGACCTGAACCAGCAGTGAAAGCTGTTGCCCGTAGGACGGGCTTCCTAACCCGTCCAGTTTTTGGGCACGGATAGGGAGTCTGTCCTACGCGATGGCGGGGATCATTCGATGATGAGCCCTGCTAAAGGCCGATTCATCGCAGCGATCGGAATGACAGGCCGGCCCGTGAACGTTACGCCACGCCCTTTCAGGGCGTGCCACCCATCCGTGAAACGAGTCAGGACGACGGACAAGAATGTCTGTGCTCGTAGGCCGTCCGATTTTGCGGGATGGACAAGAAATCCGTCCTCCAGGATTTCTTGGCAACCCCAAAACGAAGCTAGCCCGCGAAAGTCGCGGGCTAGCTCGTTTCTCCCACAAGATGTCTGACGTTCTACTTGCCGGCTGCGACGACCGCGTAGGCGGCCAGTTCCGGCGTCATTTCGCCTTGGTCGGTCTTGATTCGGATTGTCTTGACGACTTTGCCGGCGTCGGCCCCGGCCGAGAAGGTCACGGGGATCATATGGAGCGACTTGGCCGTGCCCTCTTTCGAGGTGTCGAACTGGAACGACTTGTCGTCGCAGGAGATGCCGAGGACCTTGAACGGCTTCTTTCCCTTAACGACCATCTGCTTAGTCACTTTCTGGCCCGGCTGGAGCACGCCCATGAACAAAGCGGTCGGGCTGACGGTGATGCCAGCCACCACGCGGCCTTCGACCAGCACGGGAATCTGCGTATTGGCGTCGTTGGTCACCAACATCAGGTGGTCATTCAAGTAGCCGGCGGGGGCGTCCTTGCCGACATGGACTTGCAGCGAGTAGGAGACCTGGCCGTTGTCTCGCCCCGTCTCGAACACCTTGCCAGAGACGTATGGGTTGGAACTTTTGACATCGAGAATCTGCCAATCGCTGCGTCCGGCGTAGCTGACGGTCACGGTCCGGTCGACCGGATTACCCTGGTCGACGGCCCCGACCTGCACGCTGCCGGGATCGATCACGACGTCGCCGCGAATGTTGCCGTGGATTTGCAGTTGCACTTCAGCCGGAAAGGGCCGATCAATCGTCACCGTGAGCGTCGCGCCGCGCTGGCCCTGAAACGTGTCGGTGTTGAAGTGGGCCAGAATGGTTCCCTTCTGGTACGTCTTCAACAGGGGCGTCTCGACCGTGGGAGTCGTGCATCCACAACTGCTGCGAACGTCGACAATATGCACGTCCTCGACATAGAGGTTTTCCAGAACGAAGCGGTATTCGGCCTTTGCTCCCTTGGCGACGGCCCCGAAATCATGCTCCGTCACCTTGAACATCTTTTGAGCCCAATCCTGCCCGAAGCACGGATTGATGGCCAAAACGAACAGCCCCAACGCCAGACAGGCCTTCCGCCACATGGACGAGACTCCCTAAATCTCAAAGTTGCTTAGTCTTCCGCGAAAATCTAGACCCGAATTCACTATGTGTCAACTCGGGAATCTTTTCGTGCGATTTTATTGACCGTCTTGTTCCGGCAAAGCGGTCCGGCAGAGTCGCCAGCATCTGCTCCCGACATTAATCATAGCGCTGCGCGACATCGCGTCCACCGAGTCCCAGGAAACGTCGTTCTCCGCGATTGCCACGATCGCCACGATGATGCGAGAATCTCCCGCATAACTGGCGAGAACGCTTCAGACGCGCCGCGAGAACAAAACGTTCTAGGCCGCGGGAACCGGAAAGGTGGACACCGCGGCCGGGCCGACGGCGGCGACGGCGGCTGCAAGCCCTGAGTCGCCCGTCCAGAGCGCCGGCGCCTTGGCGCCATCGTCACAGAAGACGCAGTTGCGGCCGGCTGCTTTCGCGCTGTAAAGAGCGCGGTCGCTCCGCGTCAGGAGCGAGACCGCCGTGTCGTCGACCTGGGCCGTGGCGATGCCGCCGCTGATCGTCAACGGCATTGTCTGCCAGATCTTCTGCCGCACACGCTCGGCCAGGGCAGCCGCCCCCCGCAGATCGGTGTGCGGCATCAGCACGACAAACTCGTCACCACCGTACCGGGCAATCAGATCGACTTCGCGGGCTTCCTGCTTGAGCAGCCGGGCGACATCGCGCAACGCCTCGTCCCCCTTGAGATGTCCTCGCTGATCGTTCACGTCCTTGAATCGGTCGATGTCGAAGATCACCAGCGAGAAGCTCGTCCCGTAGCGCCGCAGGGACGCGAATTGCGTCGAGAGCACCTGATCCAGCCCACGGCGGTTGCACACCCCCGTCAATGGATCGGTTTGCAGATGGGTGAACGCCATCAACATGGCGCTCTCATAGCGGATCACGTCGTGGGCGCTGGCGATCTCGGAAGCCAGTTGGACGGTCGGGCTCAAGATCTCTTCGATCTCGCGGCCGAGCCGCTCCCACATCTCTTCGCCTTGCTCCCCTTTGATTTGCACCACCCGATGCTTGAAGCCCTTCAGCAGCGATTGGTGCTTCCTCAGGTTGACGCGGGTGGCGGACACGATCGCCTCGAGCTTGCTGGCCGCTGACTGCGCGCGCCGCAGCTCCTGCTCGAGCTTGAGGACCTGGGGATCCCGCCGACCGTTTCGGCGACACTGCCCAATGAGGTAGAACGCATAGCCCAGCGCGGCAACGACGGCCAACGCCCAGGCCGTAGGAACGATGAAGTTCCCAAAATTGATCGTCATTGGGAACTCCGACGGCAGATCATAGCAAGTCTCACGGTTCTTCGGGGCTTGTTCTGCATGACACCCCCCATTGGTATCGTCACGAATCAGGCCCTATGAACCCTAGCACATCTTTCCCGGCTGGGCAAAGTTTGCAGCCGGCCGCCGGGCCAAGAAGCCGTTGACTCGCTACGGTCAGGCCGCTAGTGTACCCACCCAGCGTCAAACGTCTTCTCAGTGCTCAACGAGGAATCACGATGATCCGTCACCTTGGCTGCGTGTCGCTTGTCGCCCTCGGGATCGTGCTCGGCTGCCTTGCGACCAGCCATCAAACGGTCAGCGCCAGGCCGGCCGATCCCGAGTCCCAGACGTCGGACAGCGAGGTCGTCAAGGAGCTCAAGGAGATCAACGCACACCTCAAGGAGCTTAACGGCATGTTCAGTTCCGGCACTGCGAAGGTCGTTGTCGTCATCAACCCGGACAAGTGACGCCGACCGCCGAACAGTCGCCGGCGACCGCCACCTAAGGCTTTGACCGCCGGGGGAACAGCCACCGGCCGGGCGGCGACTGGAGCACGAGGTAGAAGACCGGCGTCAGAAAGATGCCGAAGAAGGTGACGCCCAACATGCCGGCGAACACGGCCGTGCCCAGCGTCTGACGCATCTCGGCCCCCGCGCCGGA
>JBDKUC010000261.1:0-3471 GCA_039679885.1 Thermoguttaceae bacterium
AAGGCACGGCGAGATGCGTTTCACGCAAAGGCACTCACACAAGGCGGGCGACTTGTTCCGAACATACCCTTAGACCCGAAATGAACGGAGACGGCATGTTGCGCGTGCCGCCCGCCGCGTCGCATTCGTTGCCCGGCGAAAGTCGCTTCTACGCGAGGACAACTTCTGGTTCAATCTCTACCTTTCGCACCGTGCAGCCCGCTTTCTGAACGTCCGCGATAGCCGATCGAACAGCGGCAATAAGGCTGTCGGCGTGACGGTCGAACGTGATCGCGGCGACGCCATCGCTGGACCAAGGATGGCCGTCGTCGCATCCGGCAGCGAACAACGCCTCGGCCAGCTCCGTCGTCATTTCATCCAGGTTTGCCAGGATGACGGTGAACTCATAATTCATGGTGTCGATGTATGCACTATTTTACCGTATGCCAGTTGCCGCGGATAGCCGCTAACGCCACACGCCCGCAAACGTTCACATGATCTCCTTCAACAATCCGGCCGAGGCCACGTGCTCGCCGGGGACGGGCATGACACGAACCGTGAGGCCTTGCGGATGCGGGAGCTTCGCGTTGCCATCGATGCCCAGCAGTGCGTACATGCTGCCGATCAGGTCGCACGGATAGACAGGCCGGTCCTTGACCTTTTCTCCCTTGGCATCGGAGGCGCCGACGACGCGGCCGCCTTTGAATCCGCCGCCGGCCACAACGGCCGAGAAGACCTCGCCGTAGTGGCCGCGGCCGCCGTTCCACGGCGACTCCCACTGGACCTTCGGCGTGCGGCCGAACTCGCCGCTCCACCAGACGATCGTACTGCCGAGCAGCTTGCGGTCGGAAAGGTCCTGGAGCAGAGTGGCCATGCCCTTGTCCATCTCGGGCAGCTTTCGACGCATCGCCTG
This sequence comes from Thermoguttaceae bacterium, assembly GCA_039679885.1. Lineage (GTDB taxonomy): Bacteria > Planctomycetota > Planctomycetia > Pirellulales > Thermoguttaceae > JAJFUI01. Next base: position 893 of record JBDKUC010000261.1, read on the forward strand.
AAAGTGCTGCTTGTGCGTGTCCCAGCCGTTGTAGTTGATCGTGACGTAGGGAACGCCCTGCTCGACCAGCCGCCGGGCCATCAGGCAGGACTGGCCGAACGTGTTGCGGCCGTACGCGTCTCGCAGTTCCTTCTTTTCCGACGACAGGTCGAACAGCTTCGCTCCGTTGCCAAGGATCAACTCGTACGCCTCTTTCTCGGACTTGGCGAGTGATTGCATCGCCGGGTCCGTTTCCATCAGACGGCCGAACGTGTCGAGCTTGTGGAGCAAGTCGCGACGATCGCGCTGCTGAGCCTCGGTCACGCCTTGGGCCACGATGCCCTCGACGGCGAACTGCGACTGGGCCGGGTCGCCGCCCGTGGGAAACGGCTTGTAGCGCGACGGGAGGAAGCCGACTTCGGAGAAACGGCCCTGCAACGCCGTGAGAACGACGTAGGGCGGAATCAGGCCGCGGTAGCCTGCGTCATGGCCTTTGAAGAGCGAGACGACCGCGCCGACGCTCGGGAAGACGATCCGCTGGCCCGGCTTCCGCCCGGTCTGGACCATGTAGGCCGCCGTTTCGTGGCCGTTATTGCCGTGCGTCATGCTGCGGATGATCGAGAACTTGTCGGCCTGTTTGGCCAAAAGCGGCAACAGCTCGCCGATCATGACGCCGTCAGCGTTCGTGCGAATCGGCTTGTTCAGCGGGCCGCAGTAGTCGCTGCCTGCCTGCGGCTTGGGATCGAACGTGTCGAGATGCGAAGGCCCGCCCCACAGCCAGATTTGGATGACCGACTTGGCCTTGGCCGTCGGCCGCTCGGCGGGGGCCGCTGCGGCGCGAACGGTCGGCACAAACGCGGCCGCCGCAGCGCCGATGCCGCATCGCAAAGCCTCTCGCCGTGACAAAGCCATTACGACACCTCCAGCCGTCTAGTGGCGGTAGAGAAACTCCGCGCTGTTCACGAGCGCCCAAATTAAGTCCAGCATCGGACGTCGGCCCGCTCGACCCGGCTGGGCGTAGTCGCGCACAATCTTCAGCTCGTCGCTGGTCGGCGGTCGCGAGAGGATCGTCAGGTAGATCTCGTCGATGATTTCACGAGGCGGCCGCCGTGATTGCAGCAGTTCCCGCAGCTTTGGGCTCTCTTCAATCTTCCGCCGAATGTGACTCGAGTTGAGCATGTGCAGCTCTTGCTCGGCCGTCGGGCGGTTGTTTCGTTCCGACTCCATGCCCGTGTCGCGAGACGGCCGGCCGAACATCTCGAGGAACGGGCTGCTGATGCTCGCGTCGGCCAGTTCGATCGACCGCGTCTCGTCGGGAATGAACGTGAACGGCTCGGGAATCGGGCTCGTATACTTCTCGGTCGTGCCGGTCACCTGGCAAATGGCGTCGATCAGCACCTCGGCCTCCAGCCGTCGGGGCAAATAGCGAGCCGCGTAGCCATCGGCGTCCGACCGCTCGCCGCTTGGGAGCGACGACGACTGGTACGTGTGCGAGTTGAGGATCAGCCGGAAGAGATGTTTCAGGTCGAATCGGGCGGCGACCAGTTCGCGCTCCAAGTACGCGAGCAATTCCGGATTGCTCGGCGGGTTATCCGCACGGAAGTCGTCCGTCTCGTTGACGACGCCGCGGCCCAGCAGCCACGCCCACACGCGGTTCGCCGCCAAGCGGGCGAACCAGGGATTCTTCGGCGCCGCCAACCAATCGGCGAACGCCTTCCGCGGGTCCTGGCCTGCGGGAATGCGGACCGATCGGCCATCGGGAAGAACGGCTTCGATGGGCGTCTCGGCGGGCGGCTGGCCGTCTTTCGCCGGTTCGAAGAAGACGATCTCCTCTTTCCACTGCTCGGTGGCCTTGTAGCCGACCTTCGAGAAGAACACGCCCATCTGCGTCCATCGTTCTTTCGGCCACGTCCGCGATCGCACGCCCATGAACGTGAGCGCGACCGTTTGGGCCAGCGATGCGGGATCGCGGCTCTGCACGGCCCGATAGAAGTTCACCGGCGGGACCTGGAAGTTGCTGCCCGAGGCGGTGAGCAACTCGCGTGCGAATCGGTCGTAGGGTACGTTGTCCTTGATGCACGTGCGAATCCAGCGGTGATAACCCTGAACGGCGTTCGGCCAGAGGTTGATCGGATACTCCGACTTGACGCGGAGCAGGTCGCACCATTTGACGGCCCAGTAGTCGGCGAACTCCTTGCGGCCCAAGAGCCGATCGATGAGCACCGCCCGTTTCTTCGGGTTCTGGTCCGCCAGAAACTCCTTCGCCTCGCGTGCCGTCGGCAGCGTGCCGATCACATCCAGATAGACGCGGCGGACGAACACCGCGTCGGAGCAGAGCGGGGCCGGGGCCATGCCAAGCCGCTTCAACCGCTTGGCGACCAGCTTGTCGATCGTCGTCCGCGGGATCACGCTGACGGCGCTTTCGAACGGCGCGATCGCCGTCCGCGTCCCTTGACTGGCAAGGGTCACACTGAGGAGCGTCGCCACGAGTGTGTTCCCACGCGGGAGCATGGGAACAAGGTTTTTCGGCGATAATTCAACGGTATTAACCTTTAAGCGGTGACTTCACCCGGAACACCGCCTGAAGCCGGAACTACGAA
>JBDKUC010000236.1:0-8567 GCA_039679885.1 Thermoguttaceae bacterium
TGGGGTGGCGGCCGGCGTGACGGCCGTCAGGCACGCCTGGGCACACGCCCTGGCCGCATTGGTCGCGGTCACCTCGACCGTGTTGCGGAGCTGGCCCGGCCGGGTCACCCGAAGCGCGAGTTGCACCGAGAACGACTCGCCCGGCGCCAAGTCGCGGAGATCGCTCTTCTCGATCGTTTGCTCTCGGTCGGTTCCGTGCATGAGGCCCGGATCGAACCGATCTCTCATCACGAGGCCCTTCGCGGCGGCCGGACCGCGATTGGTCACGGTGATCCGGAAGCGAATCTCGTCGCCGACCGCTGCCTGTTGTGGGCCGGTGATCTGCACATCGAGCGATGCAACGGCCTGAGCGAACGCTCCGATCGTCGTCGCGGCGCTGTGGCTCGCCCGAAGCCCTTCGGCCGCCACGGCGTCGCAACGGTTTGTTACGCTGCCGGCCTTCTCGGCTCGAAACTGCACGTTGATCAGGCGTCGTTGACGGGCGCCCAGATCGCCGAGCCGCCATTGGAGCTGCCGGCCAGCCGATTCCGCCCGCGGATCGGCGCCGAGGAAGGTCAAACCGTCCGACGGCAGATCGGTCACCGTCACCCCCTTGGCCGGCAAATCGCCCGGGTTGCAGACCTCGATCTGATAGGTGAGCGTCGCGCCGACTGTCGCGCTCGGAGGGCCGGCAACGCACACGGACAAGTCGGGGGCCGTCCATGTCTTCGAGGTGACGCCGGTCGCCACGACCATTCTTTGCCCGGCCGCGCCTGACGCGTTGGCGGGCCGAATCACCTGGATGCTGATTCGATTGGTCCCGGCTGCCAGCTGCTTCTGCCGGATCTCGACGCTCGCCCGGCCGCTCGAATCGACCGGCGTCTCGACCGCCCGCTCGCCGTTGGGCGAAAGGCCGGCTGCCGGCCCATCAATGATCTCGTACCGCACGTGCCACCCCTCGCACGGAGCGCGGTCGCTGAGCCGCATGACTGTCGTCGTAAACGTGTGGCTCGTGCCGGCCGGATTCACCGCCGGCTGCGGAAAGATGCATTGCGCCTCGATGGCCGGCGGCGACGCGGGGGCCGCTGGCGAGGACCTTGCGGGCACGGACGCCGGCGCCGGGGTCGATGACAGCGGAGATGGCGGCGGCTGCGGATTCGCGTTGGATGGGCTTGGAACGCCTGGCCCGGTCGGCGTGGAGGTGGGGACGCTGCTGGCAGGCGGCGAGGCGATCGGTCCCGGAGCTGCAGGCGATCCGGCGACGACAGGCGGCGCAGTGCTCACCACAGGCGCCGCGGTCGGCTGCGGCGGTCTCGCGAAGACATGCTCGCCCGTCGGATCGATACCCGAGCTGCGGAACCTCGCGCAGCCGCCCAGCGCAGCGACGCCGAGCACGGCGGCCGTCAGGAGCACGCAGCCGGAAGTCCACGAGCGGCTCATGGCGGTAATGTCCACTTACCCCTTCACGAGGGCCAATCGAGGGCAATGGCAGCTCTCCCGAACGGACTGGGGCACGGCATCGGCCCCCCGCCAGAGCCAGCATTGTCCACGTTCTACATTCTCTCCTTGCTCAGACGATCCGCCCAAGGCGTAGGGTGGTTGCTTGCAACCACGCATAGTCTCTCTTCTCGAAAAATCGATGCCGCGTGCGTGCAAGCACGCACCCTACGTCCTCTCCACTATGAGAATTTACCACGTTTCGTGGCAAGCTGGGGTTTTTCCGCAACATGAAGCGGTGGCAAAAAGAAACGCGACCGAACGACCGGCCCCACTGCTACAACCGGCCCTCGTCGGCATGAACGCAGCAAACATGCTTGCTGTCTCGCTGCGCTCGCTTAGCAAGCATGGCGCCCAGAAGTCACGATTTGTCTGAGAATCACACTACGCTCTCGCCTTGCTCAGGCGATCCGCCCAATAGAGCGGCTCGGGCAACCGGCGGCCGGTCAACAGCCGGCGAACCAACGCCTCGCAGAACGACACGTCCACGCGATGGCCAGGCGAAATGAAAATCGGGCGATGACTGCCCGCCGTCGGCCTTATCGCCACGCCGAGCAGTTCCTCATCCTGGAAAATCGGGCGTGACTCGCCCGGGGCCATCCCAGCGATGTCCACATGGCCGCAGAGTAGTTTCTTCGTGACCCCAACGGTCGGCAGGGATGCGACGACGCCAAGATACGAGGCGATGCCCACCCGGCGTTGATGCAGGATGCCGCTGCCATCGACCAGCACGACCTCGCTCAGTCGCCCCGCCGCGCGGACCACGTCGAGCAGATCGAGGTAGGCCTGGGTCTCTCGGAAGCTCAGGTAGGTGCTGATATACGGAAACGCGACGGGGCGATGGACCGTCGCCGACCAGACGAGCCGGCCGGTTTCGGTTTCCACCAACGCATAGGCCGCCGCAGCTGTGTCGGGAGTCGGGTAGGCGACGTCGATGCCGCCGACCAGCTTCGGAATCCGCCGTCGCGGCCGGAGAAGGACCAGGTGACGCGCTTGCTCCTGAATCTCACGCAATCGTTCCAGCGGCCGATCCGAGACAAACTCGCGAAAGGCGAACCGATCGAGATCGACGGCATCGTCATGAACGGCGATCGCTTCGGCCGCCAGCCGCCGCCGCTTGGCCGCAACCGATCCGGCGACGTAGCCGCCCAGTTGGCCGCCAGCCTGCAGGATGCGATGGCAGGGGCAGGCCGCGTCGTGCTCGTGGTGCAACGCCCAATGTCCGACCCATCGGGCGGCGATCCGATTGCCCAAGGCGTCGGCCAAATCGCCGCACGTCGTCACCCGCCCCGCGGGCACCTGCGCGAGCAATCGCCGCAGGCAATCGGTCATGTCGGGAAGGGCGGGAAATCGCTCGGTCATAGGCGACACCAACTGCCTACCGATAGACATCCTTCCGATCGGCTACCCGTAGCACCAGGACCATCAACTGGGCGTCATGAATTTCGTAGACGATCCGATAATTGCCCACCCGAAGCCGCCATAGGTTCGTCGCACCAACAAGCTTCGTCACACCAGGGGGCCGCGGATTCGTAGCCAACGCGTCGACCTCGGCCACGATGCGTCTCTGCACCACCAAGGGCAACCGCTTCAACTGACGATCGGCCGACGGCTTAAAGTGGACCGAGTACTTTGACACGATCTACTTCATCCCGAGCCTGGCCTTGATCTTCGCCAAAGGAACGGAGCCCTTCTCTTTGCGGGCCTTCGACGCGGCCTTGACGTCCGACTCGTCTTCGAGGGCCTGCAAGACGGCAAGATCCTCCATCGAGACTACCGCGGCAACGCCCTTGCTCCGCCGCTGCACGATAACGCGCTCGCCGCCGTAGGCGACGCGGTTGATGATGTCCGCCATGTTGTCGCGGACTTCAGAAACAGTCGCTTCCATCCGCAACCTCCATAATGTACACAACGTACATCATGTATCATATGTCCATTTCGGGAGACGCGTCAAGCGTAGGGGATGCTCCCCTTCTGGGGCTTTGCCTGCGGGCGGGGCAGATAGCGGTCGAGCAATTCGGCTGCCACAGCCTCGGGCGGGCGTTTCTGCGATGCCGCCGCCATCTGAAGCCGCGCCGCCACGTCGGCCGCCAGGTGCAGCGTCAATGGGATTCGGTTGGAAGAGCTTGGTTCCGTCATGATTGCGATTGCCTGCGGAGCAGGGTCGAGGCCGCGACACCCAAGACAGCCAGCAACGCCAAGGCCGACGGCTCGGGCACGGGCGTCACGCTGACGTCGTCCAGACGATAGTAGGCCAACGGGTCGCGGCCGGAGAACTGGACGGTCGTCGCCGACGACGACGCGCGGACGGTGTACTGATACTCCGTCCAGCCAAAGCCGCCGGCGTTGACCAGGTCCAACACCGTATTGCCATCCCATTTGGCAGAAAAATCGTTATCCGGATCGGTCGTATCGTGCTTCAACCAGAAGTCAAAACTGTACCACTGGCCGGCCGTGGTCGTGACCGTTTGCCAGATGGCGTCGTCGTCATCGCCCGTCGCTGCGAAGGTGGCCTCATACGTGCCCGAGTGCGGCAGATACGCCCGCACGTTCACGTAGCTGTTGTTCGTCGAGCCTTTGACGACCGTCCAATCGGAGAAACTACCGCTCTCGAACCCGCCGTTGGCGATCATCGTGGCCGAGGCCGCCTGGGCGCCGAGCAGAGTGAGAGACAACGTCAACAACCACAGTCGTCGCAGCATGAACAAGGCTCCTTCTTTGGATGAGCGATCGAAGCACTTGGCTCCCATTGTTGGCATTCCAAGAACGATGTCAAGCAACACCCGACAGAAAGGGGCGGTGCAAGCGGCCGGCACGACAGTCGTTCGGATCGCCGCAAGAGCAGGACTCCCCGTGTCCCGGGCGCGCGAAACGCACCACTTGCGGCACGACGTTCCGCGTGCGTTTCACGCATCCTACAAGTGCACGGTCTTTCCGATCAACTCGATTTCCTCGGTCGAAAGGCTCACGTCGCCGGCGGCCGCGTTCTCAACGGCTTGCCCCTGGCTGCGGGCGCCGCAGAGGACCGAGGTCACGCCTGGCTGCGAGAGCGTCCATGCGATGACGAGCTGGGCGATCGAGACGTGGTGCTGCTCCGCCACCGGGCGAAGTTGCGTCAGAAGACTATTGACCCGCTCGATGTTCGCCGGCGCAAACCGGCGGTTTGCCAGCCGCAGGTCGCCGGGCTCGAACTTCCGATCCGGTCGAATCTTCCCGGTCAGCAGCCCGTTGGCCAACGGTGAATATGGCAGCACTCCGATCCTGCTGCGGCGGCAATAGGCCAGCCGACCGTCGGTTTCGATCTCGCGATCCAGGAGGCTGAACTTCTCCTGATCGGTGTCGATCGGGCCGTATTCGGCCAACTGCATCAGGTTGGCGTTGCACACGCCAATGGCCCGAATCTTTCCCTCGTCCTTGAGCTTCAAGAGTTCGGCCATCGTGTCGGCGATCGGCGTCGTCGATTCCTGCCAATGCGTCTGATAGAGGTCGACGTGCGTTGTGCCGAGCCGCTTGAGGCTCCGCTCGATCTCGGCGCGGATGCTTTTCGGCCGGTTGCACTTGTAAACCTTCTTCTCCGACGGCGTCGGCGTGATGCCTTCGCGGGTGGCGTGGAAGTGGAACTCGCCTTCTTCGCGGTCCCAAATCAGCCCGCACTTGGTTGCCAGGACGACCCGATCGCGGCGGCCTCGGATCGCCCGACCGACGATCTCCTCGGAGCGGCCGAATCCGTAGATCGGAGCCGTGTCGATCAACGTGATGCCGTGATCCAAGGCGGCGTGAATCGCATCGACCGCTTGGCTCTCCTCGACGCCGCCCCACATCCAACCGCCGATCGCCCACGCGCCGAATGCAACGGTCGAGACTTCGATGTTCGAGGGACCGAGTTTACGGTAGATCATTGGCGGCCTCCCAATCGCAGTATTCGCCGTTTACGTACTCGCACACGCTTTCAAAGGAGGACAGGTTCTCGAATTCGGGTGGCACGCCCTGAAAGGGCGTGGCGCATGTTGTGGGGCAGTGGATCTACCACGCCCTTTCAGGGCGTGCCACCCACCGGAATTCCGTCAAGTTACTCTTTGACGGCTACTACCCGTACAACGGGCCGAAGTTGGCGCAGGCGCGGAAGTCCGCCCCTTCGAGGTCGGCCGTGCCAAAGGCGCCCCAGGCGCTCGGGCGGAACATGTCCGACTCCGGCACGTTGTGCATGCACACTGGGATTCTAAGCGTCGCGGCAAGGGCGATCAGGTCGGCCCCGATGTGGCCATAGCTGAACGCCCCGTGGTTCGCGCCCCACGAGTTCATCACCGTGTAGCCGTCGGTGAACGCGCCGTGCCCGGTCAGCCGCGGGGCGAACCACGTCGTCGGCCACGTCGGATCGGTGCGGCAGTCCAAGGCGTTATGGACCTTCTCCGGCAGTTCAACCGTCCAGCCTTCGGCCAATGGAAGCACCGGCCCAAGACCGCGAACCAGGTTCACGCGCGACATGGTGATCGGCATCCCGCCGCGCGAGACGAAGTGCGACGAAAATCCGCCGCCACGGAAATATTCGTGAATGGCCGGGCACCACGTCGTCGCGTCGAGACACTGCTTGGCTTCCGCTTCGGTGATTTCCCAGAACGGCTTCATCGCCGGCTTTCCACCGACGGTTTGGCACGCCGTGCCATCCAGGGCCGCGGCGCCCGAATTGAGCAGATGGATCAGGCCGCCGGCCGCCACGCCCGTCGGCTCGTAGCCGGTGACTCGCTTCAGCGCGGCCGGGCTCCAGTAGGTCCGAACGTCGGCGAACACCTGGGCGGTGCAAGTCAACAGGTGGCCGAAGAGCATCGCCACGCCGTTGAGGCTGTCGTTCTCGGTGGCGAGAACGTACGGCGCGCGAATGCCGGTCCAGTCGAACGACGAATTGAGAATCGCTTCCATGAAATCGCCGTTGGGCAGATGATCGGTCCACTGCCGCTGGCCTTGGAATCCGGCGAGGATGGCGTTCCGTCCCAGGGCCTCTTCGCCGAACCCCAGCTCGGCCAACCGCGGATTGCCGACCATCATGTCGCGAGCGATCATCGCCATCTTGACCGACCACTCCCACACGCGCTGGTGCTCGGCGGGCGAGAAGCGGTTCTGCGGCGAGTTGCGGTCCTCGCCTTCGCGGCAGTTCGCCTTCGTCCAAGCCAACGCCCGGTCGAATTCGGCCGGATCCAGAATGTTCCGTTCAATGCGGCGAACGAACTCGACCATGTCGGCCGTTTCGACGCGCATGCCAAGCCATTGCTGGAAGAAGTCGTGATTGACCGTCGAGCCGGCGATGCCCATCGCAACGTTGCCGAAGGAGAGATACGACTTGCCGCGCATCGCGGCGGCCGCAACGCCTGCACGCGCGAAGCGGAGGATTTTCTCCTTCACGTCCGACGGGATCTCGGTTTCGTCGCGGTCCTGAACGTCGCGGCCGTAGATGCCGAACGCGGGGAGGCCCTTCTGGTTGTGCGCGGCCAAGACGGCGGCCAGATACACCGCGCCCGGCCGTTCGGTGCCGTTGAAGCCCCAGACGGCCTTCGGCACGAGCGGATCCATGTCCATCGTCTCGGAGCCGTAGCACCAGCAGGGCGAAACGGTCAAGGAAACGCCGACGCCTTCTCGGGCGAATTTCTCGGCTGCCCGGGCCGCTTCGGCCACGCCGCCGATGCAGGTGTCGGCCACGACGCATTCGACCGGCGCGCCGCAAACGTGACGCACGTTCTTCTCGATCAGGTCGGCGGCAGCCCGGGCCATCGCCATCGTCTGCCCCTCCAACGACTCGCGGACGCCCTTGCGACGCCCGTCGATGGCCGGCCGAATGCCGACCTTCGGGAGCGATCCAACCAGCCGATTCGCAAACGAAACGCCAACGTTTTGCTTCGCCATGTGTGTGCTCTCCTCGATTTCAGATTCCGACGCTCTTTGCGCTCCTCGCGCTCCGCGTGAGAATTCGTTTTGTACTCCTCACGCTCCGCGTGAGGCACTCCCGGGCTCAACGCTCGGTGCAGGTTTCCCAAACTCGAATATGGCATCACGCAGAGCGTGATGAGTACGCCCTAATGAAGCATCGCGCGGAGCGCGATGAGTACGATGCCGATGCGTACAGTGTGGCGACCGCGCGGCCGTTTTGCAAGGGGCTCATCGCCACCCGACGGCCTTGCGAATTCCCCAATCGCGCCACCGATCGGGGATCATCTTGAGAATTTTGAAGGGCATCCGGGCGCGGAAGCCAATGAAGTAACGCGTCTTAGGCCGAGCAGCCGTCAAGGCATGAACCACGGCGCGGACGACGCGTTCGACCGGTTGGGCCCCGAGGGCGGCCTTTCCAATGCACTCGCGCAACGCCGCCAGGTCGGCGTCGTAAAGCGCCAACGCGGCCGGATCGACGTCCCGCGACATCCGATCGGCCACGTCCACGGACTTCCGCCAGATCGGCGTGGCGATTGGCCCCGGCTCAACGGCGGCAACGCGGACGCCGAAGTTGCGGAGTTCGGTCCGCATGGCGTCGGCGATCGCCTCGATGGCGTGCTTTGAAGCCGAATAGGGGGCCATGTAAGGCGCCGCCAGCCCGCCGTTGACAGAACTCATGAGGACGACCCGGCCGCGAGCCTTGCGCAGCAGCGGCAGGAAGGCCTGGGTCATGGCGACCTGCCCGACAACGTTGACTTCCAGTTGGTCCCGCCAAGCCTCGATCGGCAGCAACTCGACGGGGCCGGCGATGGCGACGCCCGCATTGTTGACCAACCCGTCGAGCCCGCGATCGCCGACGGCTCGACTCACCGCGCCGACAGCGGCGGCGATTTGTCCTGCATCGGTGATGTCGAGCAGGATCGGCGTCAGCCGTTCCGACGCCTCTGCTCGAAGCTCGGCGGCCGCTTGTTCCGAGCGAACACCGGCAAATACCCGCCATCCGCGATGGTCTAGGGCGGAGACGCAGCCACGGCCAATTCCTGTCGATGCGCCCGTGACGAGAACCGCCGGCGGCTGCGAGCCCTCAGTTTCAGCAGAGTGAAAGGGAGCCATTTCCACAAAGTACCGACGAAATCGGGCGCAGTCAAGAGGAGGGGACGTGTCGTTGCCCA
>JBDKUC010000257.1:0-9489 GCA_039679885.1 Thermoguttaceae bacterium
GTGATTAGCATCAGATAGAGATAGGACACCTTCGCATACCCTTCGATGTTGCTGCCGTAGGGACTCAGCAGGCAGGAAACGAGCACGACGCACCAAAAGCTGGCGAGGGCCGCGTTGAGGCGGTTGCTGACCCACTGTTTGTCGGCCACCAGGAGCCAGTAAAGGGTCGTGACGATCATATACGCCCGCTCGATTGGGAAATCGCCATGCCAATGCCAAATTTCGAACGGCCGGTGGATGAAGAGCCACACGTAGCCGCCCAGCAGCCAGATCATCGTGTTCGGCATGGTTGTTCGTCCAAGAGGGTGTGATAGACCTGCTCCACGTCGTGAATCATTCGTTCGAAAGTGAACTGGGCTGCACGGGCGCGGCCGGCGGCGCCCATCGCCCGGCGTCGTTCAGCCGAGGCAGCCAAGCTGGACAGAGCGGCAGCTAGGGCCCCGACATCGCCCGGCGGCACGAGAACCGCACAGCCATCATCGCACGTCTCGGGAATCCCGCCGATTCGCGAGCCGACCAACGGGACGCCGGCTGCGAGAGCCTCGATGGCCGCGTATGGGAAGCAGTCAGGCGATGTGGAAGGGACGACGGCGACGTCGGCCGACGCCCAGAGGCGGGCCACGTCGGGGCGAAAGCCGGGAACATGAACCCGCCCGCTGAGGCCGAGTTCGAGGACGAGCGATTCGAGGTACGAGCGATCGCCCCCGCCAAAGATAATGCAATGCCCATCGACCCGCTGCATGGCCCGGACGAGGACGTCGAAGCCCTTGGGCGGTTCGATGCGGCCGGCTGCGGCGACGAGGAATGCATCGGCCGGAATCCCAAACTCCTCGCGGAGGCTCCGGCGGCCATCGGCCGCAGGCGGCGTCGGCCCGATCGCGTTGTGCACGACGGCGACTCGTTCGGCCGGCACGCCGCTAGACAACAGAACGTTTTGCACGAAGTGTGACACGGCGATGATCTTGTCGTAGAACAGGCACGAGCAGAGCCGGGCTCTCGATCGCGAGCGGAACGCATGGGGCAAATGACGGGTCATTACGACGGCGGGCACGCGCGTGAGCCGCGCGGCCACGGCGGGGATGACGTAATCGCGGTAGCCGTGGATGTGGACGACGTCGTAGCCCCGCCGCATGGCTTGCACAAAGGCAGGCAATTGCCGCCAGTCCAGGGTGCGCCGCATGACGAGCCGGATGTGCGGTATGCCGACCTCGTGGCACTTGGCGTCCAACTTCGAGCCGTCCGCGCAGGCGATGGTCACTTCGTGGCCTCGCTCGCGAAGCCCAAGCGTCAGATCCGTCAGGTACCTCTCGGTTCCGGCCCAGCCGGGCATTCCGCTGCCAATCTGGAGGATTCGATAAGGCTTCACGATCGCAGTCCGACCGGGGCCGAGGAGGTTGTCGAAACAAGGTCTTGCCGCGCGTCGGCCGTTGCGTCGAATAGCTCCTCCGCCTCCTTCCCGTCCGGCAATGGCTCGGCGTTACTGCACGACCGCCCGCCGCAGAGGGTTGCCAGCCGGAGCAGCCGGCGGATGAACGCCTCGTGGGTGAAATCGGCGTCAACGCGGCGTTTGGCGTTTTGCCCCAACGCGCGGCACTTCTCCGGATCGTTCCAGAGTTCGAGGATTCGGCGACGGAGCAGCGCGGCATCGCCTGGCGGGACGATAAAGCCGGTCTCGCCATCGACGATATAGTCTTCGGCCGCCATGCGATCGGCAGCGATGACGGGCTTGCCGTGCCACATGCTGTTGCAGATGTTCGCCTCGCCCCCGCCCTTCAGGCCCGTGTCGGTCATTGGCAGCACCGTGAAGCGCGCCGCGGCCTGGAGCTGCGCGAACGCCGGTTCCCACGCCGCCACGGCGATCAGATTCGGAAGCTTCTCAATGCCAGCGCGAACCGCCGGGTCGGTTGCGCTCACGATGACCGGAACCGCCGTCCCGCGGACCGCCGCCGCCAGCGTTGCGTAATCGCGTTTGCCGTTGCCGCCGGCGAAAACGTAGTTGCCGATTGGCAGTCGATAAGTGGTCCCCTGGGCGTGATTCGCCTTGTAGGGCAGGAAGATGAATCGCGATGGCGGCAATCGCAGCCACTTGGCGTGCGGCTCGATCTGCTTGCGCGACCAGAGCACGTTGAGCCGAAACGTGGACATTGCCGCGGCCATGAGCTTCTGTTTCCACCCCGGCTCGACCTCAACGAAGACGTCCCAAAGCAAGATGTTCCGCTTGCGCAGCAGAACGAAGCGGTTCAGAAGGCCGACGAAGAGCCAGAGCGGCGAACTGCCGCTGAGCACGAGGACTGCATCCGGGGAGGTGCGGCGGAGCAAACGCCATGCGTACAGGAGATTGAAGAGCACGGTCGAAAAGCGAGCCAACGACGCCAGCGCGCCGTGCGCAATGTGCTCGACGCGCGGATTGCCCGGCCGGGCGTCGAAGTCATCGTGGGAAGTCAGCCGAACGCCGTCGGGCGGGGTGAAGGCGTCGGCGTCGAGACAACGCCAGTCGGCTTGAACGTCGGCAATCGTGGGGCGGTTCATCGCTGGTCGTCGCCGCTCCTTCCGGCCAACTGATGGTAGATGCGGCGGTACTGGCTAAGAATCTTGTCTTCCGAGAATTCCGCGGTCACCTTGCGGCGGGCGGCATCGCCAAGGCGGCGGCCAAGCTCGCGGTCGGACAACAGTCGGCAGATGCGGTCGGCCATTGTCTCGGGATCGCGGGGCGGGACAATGAAGCCGGACGTGCCGTCATCGAGCAACTCGCGGATTCCGCCCACGTCGGTCGCCACGGTCGGGACGCCAGCGGCCGCGTACTCGAGCACCGCATTGGAGAATGCCTCGGAGCTGCTCGAAAGCACGGCGACGTCCAGCAGCGGCAGGAGGGTGAAGGGGTTGGCAACCGCTCCGAGCCAAGTCACTCGGCAGGCGATGCCGAGCTGTCCGCAGAGCCGCTGCATCTGCGCCGAATACTCGGGCTGCTGAAAACCGACGGCCAGGAAACGTGTTGGGGGCTCGCGGTCGATGACGTGACGGGCCGCGTGAAGAAAGGTCGCGTAGTCCTTCACGGGTCGCACGGTGGCGACCATTCCGACCAGGCGTTCCCCGTCGGCAACGCCTAGCGATGCTCGCGTGACGCCGGCCGCCCGGCCTTCGGCGATTCGGGCCGTGGCCAGGGGGTTGTGGATGACGGCGATGCGCCGCCGTCTGATCCACTCGACGCGAGAGGTGTACTGCCGGGCCGCTTCGCAGTTGGCCGCGTAGGCGGCGCCGAGCCGCCCGACCGCCCGGGCGACCCACCGGCTGGGCCACGTGTGCCAATAGCCGAGGTTGCGGCGAATCGCCAGGACGCGCCCTCGCTTGGCCAGTCTGACGGCCAGACAGGCGTAGATCTCGCTCGTGCGTGAGAACGCGTGGACAACGTCGATGCCGGCCCTCCGGATATAGGACGCCAGCAGCAAGAGCCGCTCGGGGACGCCCCGAGCGCCGTGGCGACGGCCAACGAGCATCACCGGCCGGACGGGAAAGTCCTCGGCGTCCATTCGCTGGATGCCGGTGAGCACCACGAAATGGAGATCAAAGAGGTCGCGTGGCAACTCGCGTTGCAAGAAGAGAAGGTGCTGTTCCGTGCCTCCTTCAGGCCCGCAAAAGTCGTCGATCAGAAAGAGAATCCGGACGTGTTCGGTCACTTCAGGCCAGGCACTAGCTGCCGCAACAGGTGGTGAGCAATCGGGCGCGGGCCATCGGGCGAGGCCTCCGCGTGAAGTTCGGCAAACAGCCGTCGGTACTGAGCGGCCTGAGCGGCGAACGAGAAATGCGCCCGCATCCGCCGTTGACCCCGGGCCCCCATTCGCCGCCGCAGCCGATCGTTGCTCAGAAGTTCGGCGATCCGGCGCGCCAACGCCTGCGGGTTGGCCGGAGGCACGAGGTATCCATCCACGCCATGTTCGACGACCTCGCCGGTGCCGCCGACGTCCGTGGCCACGACGGGCACGCCCGCCGCCAGCGCCTCGAGGGCGACGTTGGGCAGCCCTTCGGTAAGCGACGGCAGCACCAGCACGTCGAGGTGTGGGAGGTAATCGTCAAAGTCCGGCCGATAGCCGGCGAGCACGAAGCCAGCCTCCAGCTCCGCAGCCAAGACGCGCCGTTGCAACGGCTCATACAGCGGGCCGTCGCCGAACACGACGAAGCCGGCCGCCGGCATCTCACGCAGCACGTGGGAGGCGGCGTCGATCAGGAACGAGAACCCCTTTTCCGGACTAAGCCGCCCGGCCGCTCCGACAACCCAACGACGGCGTTCGGGGAACACCGCGTGCAGCAACTCGCGGCAGTTGGCGTCGCGCGATGCGAATCGCTCGACGCGGATGGCGTTGCGGATCACGGTGAGCTTCGACTCGGCGACGCCCGCGCGACGCACCTTCTCGGCTTGCGCCTCGGATACGCAGACGACGCGATCCATGGAGCCGAGCACTCGGCGGTCGAGGGCGTCGTAGACTCGCACGCGAAGCGTCTCGCCAGTCCAGCCCCGCGAGACCGAGACGACAGGTATCGACAGTCGGCGGGCAGCCGCCAATCCGATCAGGTCGGCCTTGTAGCCGTGGCAACAGAGCACCTGCGGCCGGCGCAAGGCCAACAGGGCAGTCAATTCCCGCATCGCCGCCAACAGATGCGGCATATCACGGTGCAGGGCGATCGCCTCACAACCCTGGCGGCGGACGCGATCCACGAATGTCTGGCAGAGCCCTCCCTCCCGGAACGACACGAAGATCGACTGGACGTCCGGGCTCAGCGCGTTCGCCAGTTCGAGCATCTGGCGTTCCGGCCCGCCGAAGAATCGCGACGATGTGAGGTGGATGACTAGCATCGGTTGCGTCCGCCGGTCAAAGGCCCGGCCTCCGGCGGGTAATCGATCCGTGGCGTGCGGCGCCAGCCGGATGCGTTGCCCCGGGCGAAGCCCCTGACGGCTACGTAGAGATATGCCACGAGGCTGATGGGCAATCGCAGAAGCAACTCAAGGCGTCGCAGGCTAAGGCCCAGAAGCGCGACGCCCAACGCCGCGTAGACGACGTAGCCCGCGGCGACAACGAGCGACGCCGCGACCAATAGCGACGTCCAGGCGTTCGGCCACAGCCAGTGGCACCATGCCGCCAGAGTGCCGGTGACGAACACTTGGCCGATGATCACGGGGCGGCTTGTCATGAGCATCGTCACCGCAGCGTCGAGCAGCGCGGGTCGGCCGGTCTTCAAGCATTGGCGAATCAACCGCGGCGCGCGGGCCGCCGCCATTTGCAGTCCGCCGCCGACCCAGCGCGATCGCTGGACCGTGAGCTGATCGCGCCCGACCGGGAAATCCGACTCGACGCGGACCGTGCGGACAAAGTGAACCCGTTGGCCGGCCTCGATCAATTGGCACGTGTACTCCACGTCCTCGACGAGCGAGTCGGCCTGCCACGGGAATCGCCGCAGAATGTCACGGTGAAAGACCATGCCTGTGCCGCGCAGGAAGACAGCCAGGCCCAATTGCGACTTCGGTGCGTAGAAGCAATCGTTCTCCAGCAGGTTGGCCACGGCGAGCAGGTAGGACGTCGCGCTGGCGTCCGGATTCGCGACGACGTCGTTGGCCTGAAGCACCCGGGCGCCGCGGGCCAGCCGCTCGTCGAACGCCTTCAGCGCGTGCGAATCGATTTGACAGTCGGCGTCGAGCACGAGAACGGCGTCATGCCCGGCGTCGACGATCTGCGGCAAGGCCCAAGCCAACGCGAAGCCTTTGCCGCGATGTTCCGGATCACTGCGGACGAGGCAGTGCGCTCCCCGGGCGCGGGCCAACGCGGCGGTTCGGTCCGAGCAGTTGTCCGCGATGACATAGACGGCGCGCTTGGACTCGGGATAGTCCAACGCCTCGCAACTGTCCAAGGTATGAGCGAGCATCGCCTCTTCGTCGTGGGCCGGGATGACGATGGCGAAGGAATGCGCCGGGTCGCTTTTGGCTGGCGCTTGGCTGGGCTGGCTGCACGCGGCGACGATCATCAAGATCCAATGATAGACGGCAATCGCCAGCGCCACAGCGACCGAGACCGTGGTGAACGTGATCGTGATATTGCGAATTAGCGCATCCATCAGGATGGAGTGACGCCTGCACGCCAACGACGGCCGGGCGACACGAGTTCAAGGAGCATTCCGATCCCGACACCGAGATGCACCGTGACAAACACCAACGGCAGGCGGACAAGGAGACGGCCATCGCGCAGACGCCACGCGATGCGAGCCGACACGACGAGCACAATCGCGGCATAGCAGACGACGGCTGCAAGGTACGCCGCGGCGAGCCAATGGGCCGCGAAGCCGAGTGGCAGCCCAACGCCCAACCCCACGGTGAACAGCAGCGGCAGCAAGCTACCGAGAGAAAGCGTGGCGGGGTGCTTCCGCAAAAGCCGCAGACGGCCGCGGCCGTAGCGCATCATCTGAAATAGAAGGCCGGATAGGCTGGCTCGCGGCGCATAACGAACGGCGACCTCCGGCGCGAAGTAGCAACGCAGTCCCGCCCGGTCGATGCGGTGGTTGAATTCCACGTCCTCACAGGCGTCAAAATGCTCGTCAAACCAGCCCACCCTGTCGAACACGCTGCGGCGGTAGGCGACCGCGACGCTGGCGGCGGGCACCGCGCCCGATTGCGACGAATAGACATGCGAGTGCGGGTGGTGGCCGAGCCACGAAGATCGCGCGGCCGCGACCGCCCGCTGCAGCGGCGTCGGATCGCGGGTGGCCAGCGGCTGCGGCCGCCCAACGCAGTCGGCGCCGCTCCGGGCAAACGCCGCCGCCAGCTTGCGAAGATAGTGTGTGTCCTCAATCTCACAGTGCCCATCGACGATCAGCACGATGTCTGCGTTTGCCCGGGCGTTGCGGATGCCGATGTTCCGGGCCGCGCTGGAGAGACGACGCGGGTTGCGCAGCACTCGCAACGCCGGATGGCGTTCGGCGAACCGCCGGGCCAAGTCGGCCGTCGCGTCGTCCGAATGGCCGTCTACGACCAGGACTTCCCATTGCGGCGGATCGTAGTCCTGGGTCATCAGGCACTCGAGCGTCCGTTCGATCGACGCGGCTTCGTTCCGCACCGGAACGATGACGCTGATGAACGGCCATTGGGAGATATCGTCGTGGTGTTTCGAGGCCATGGTCGGATGCCGAACGCGCGTCTGGGTCAACCGTACGCGTCGCTTCTCTTACGCGGTCTTGCCGGCGGCGAGAGAATCGCGCGTACGTTCGATCACGTCGTGTAGCCCGGCGAAGCGGAACGCCCGGAGAACCTCGACGAGTTTCGCTTCGGTTGTCGCCAAATGAACATAGTGTCGAAACCGTGACAGCGGCGAGCGAACGCGAATCCGGGGTTGCTCAGGGTCCAGTTCCCAGGGGTGCAGATAAAACAGGAATGGCTGAGCGTCGCGGCGGTTGATGCGGCGGAGGCAGTAGGTCGTCCATGCCAGGGGATAGAGGCGGAAGTAGCCGCCGCCGCCGACGGGGACGCTGAGGCCGGCAATTCGAGCGACCGGTGGCGGGAACTCCCACAGCGCGCCGGCCTCGGTCACGATCCGGTGCAGTCCATGCGGGGCTCCTGGGATGCCGTAGCGGTCGTGATGGATCGGAAATACGCTGGAGTCGATCTGAAAGCCTTCCTCGGCGAGAATCGGCAACGCCCAGAGCGACTCCTCGGTGATCGAGAAGCTTGGCGCCCGGTAGGCGGTGACGGGCTGGCCCGTGATGTCCTGCAAGACGCCGCGCGATTGCCGAAGGTCCTTGCGGAACTCCTCGGGCGACTGCCGGTAGATCAGACGGTGCCAATAGCCGTGAGAACCGATGGCGTGGCCGCAGGCTTGGATTTCTCGGACCAATTGAGGCGTGCGGCGCGCTTGCCAGCCGAGGACGAAGAACGTCGCGCCCGCGGCGTGGCGGTCGAGCAGCTCCAGGATGCGATGCGTGTTTCGCACCACTCGGCTCTCGTACTCGCCCCATTGGCTTCGCCGAATGCAGGGTTCGAAGGCAGACACCTGGAAATAGTCCTCGACGTCCACGGTAAGCGCATTGACGATCTCGGCGCGGCCTCGCGATTCTGCCGCTGCGGCGCATGACGGTGATCGGGTCTGCGGTGTCTCCATTGGACTATCTCGGCTTGGGCCTGCCTGCGCCCGAGCGCCCGGCGCTTTGGTGGTGGTGGCTTTGCGACTCTGCACGCGAGCCGTGACTCTGTCCGCCATGATGTGAGGCTTCGCGGAGCCATGGGACGAGGCTGCCCGGGGCAATGGCGGAATGGACACCGTCGCCGTCGGCCGCCCGACTCGTCTCGTCGGACGCGGGCGGGAGGGTCACCTGACGGCGGATGCCCAGCGGTCCGAGAACCCAGTGGGACGGCAGCTTGAACATTCGAAACGCGGTGCAGACGAGCAGGCGGAGATCGAGCCAGGCGTTCGCACGCCCGATATACTCTCGATCGAGCACCAGCTTTCGGCGGACGCAGTTCAGGTCGGTGTCGGGCGGAAGATTGAGCTGCGCCAATCCGGTGATGCCCGGCCGGACCGCGATGCGGTCCAGGTACCCCGGGATGGCTTCCGACAACACGCGGACGAACTCTGGCCGTTCGGGGCGTGGCCCCACCAAGGACATTTCGCCCTTGACGACGTTGATCAACTGCGGCAATTCATCGAGATGCAAACGTCGGAGCGCTTTGCCGATGGGTGTTGTCCGCGGATCGTGCGGAAGCCCCCAGACGGGGCCCGTCGCCTCCTCCGCATCGACGCGCATCGTCCGCAGCTTGTGCATCAGAAACGGTCGGCCATTCTTGCCGACCCTCCGCTGCGAGAAGAGCGCAGGTCCTGGCGAAGTCAGCCGCACGAGGGCTGCTAGCACAACGATTGCGGGCGCCGCCAGAATGAGAAGCAG
This sequence comes from Thermoguttaceae bacterium, assembly GCA_039679885.1. Lineage (GTDB taxonomy): Bacteria > Planctomycetota > Planctomycetia > Pirellulales > Thermoguttaceae > JAJFUI01. The sequence goes on from JBDKUC010000257.1 coordinate 8,917, forward strand.
CGCGGCGATGAGCCGCTCGGCCGCTTGTTTGCGGCAGTGATAGGAAGAAGCAATCAGCTTTGCGGCGGTTCTGTCCTGGGCGACCACCCAGGAGCGGTCCCCGTAAACCGCTGCTTCGCCGTGAGTTGCCGACATCAGCGTACTCCTTTCGTGACGCATCGCGAGTCCCCTGCCCAGAGACGCCGGCATCAGTCGCGCGGCGGCGCGATGATCGCCTTCTGCGCGTCGGCCACAAAGTCCCGTAGGAACTGCGATAGGCTCGTTTCCTTCTCCTCGCCCTCTCCGCCGTGTAGAACGAACGACGCTTGAAGCTTATACAGGTAGGGGCTGCCGGCGAACGCAAAGCGGGCATCGTCCGGCGCCGCCCACTCGCCGCCCGTGCTCCAGCCGTAGCACACGCGCAGCAGTTCGCCGCCCACGCCTGTTGACTGGAAATCGGCGGTCCAAAACCGGTGCGCCTTGCCATCCGGTCCCCGGACGGTCAGCCGTTGACGCTCGCCACGGCCGACGTAGGCGCGGCTCGAAAGGCAAATCTCGGGCCGGTGCACGCTCGTCGGGCCGGCCGGGCCGACC
>JBDKUC010000198.1:0-2499 GCA_039679885.1 Thermoguttaceae bacterium
ACACCTCTTCGAGCTTGCGGCGAATCGTGGCGGCGGCCTGCTCGACGGTCATGCCGGCCACGCGGACGCGGCCGTACGCCGGCCCGAGGGTGACGATGCCTTCGCCTTCGACCAGGAAGAAGCCGTCCAACGGTTGATCCAACAGGGTGCCGACCGCGCGGATCTGGAGCACGTCGTAGATGTCGATGCGGTAGGGCGGCAGCGGCACCATCTTGAGCATCTCGACGACGAGCAGGTCGGGCGGCTCGACGTGGTAGGCCGGCTGCGAGACCATGCACAGCTCGCGCGGCGGCTGCAACTGCGGGGGCAGCGGCTGCTGGAGCGAAGGCGTGTAGTAGTCGACGGCATGACAGCCCGCCAGCAGAACGGCCATCAAGGCCGCGAGATACACGGACGAGGCGATTCCGCGGTGGGTCAGCATGTTATGTGCCTTCTCTCTTGAACAAATGCGCGGATGCACGACCCGCGACCGTCGGTAGGACGCGTGGTTGCAAGCAACCACCCTACGGTCTGATCCAATTTGCTGTAGGGTGCGTGCTTGCACGCACGCGTTTGTCTCGATCTCCGTCACGCGTCGCGATCCCCGGCGAGGAAGCCGCGTGGTTGCAAGCAACCATCCTACGGTCCGATCCAATCTGCTGTAGGGTGCGTGCTTGCACGCACGCGTCTGTCTCGATCTCCGTCACGCGACGCGATCCCCGGCGAGGAAACCGCGTGGTTGCAAGCAACCACCCTACGGTCCGATCCAATTTGTTGTAGGGTGCGTGCTTGCACGCACGCGGCTGTCTCGATCTCCGTCACGCGATCGCAATCCGCGACGAGGAAGCCGCGTGGCTGCAAGCAACCACCCTACGGATGTTAATCTGGATAAGCGCAATGATTCACGCGGGCTGTTGGCAGACTCCTCCCAAACAGCGCCGTCGAAATAATCGGCAAACTCTGGCGTGGACTTTGCCGTTTTTCGGCGATCGGCAAAGAAGGCCAGTCGGCAGTGGGCAGTCGGCAGTGGGAAGTGAGCTACCCACTATCCACTATCTGCCCGCTCTTCGCGGGGGGCAACCGCATCGTACAATCTGTGTGCTATAATTGCGTGTTGTTTCGTTCAGGAAAGATAGGTCTACAGCAGGAGTGTTTCATGGCCACGACGCCTGAAGATACCGCCCCCAATCCGGCACCCGAAGCTAGCAGCCAGCCCGCGACTCAACCTCAGCGAGTGCAGGTCGACATCGACGACTCGAAGGTGATGGCGTTGTACGCCAATTTCTGCCGCGTAACCGGCACGCCGGAAGAGTTGATCATCGACTTCGGGCTGAATCCGCAGCCGTTCGGAATGCCGACGCATCCGATTCCGGTGACTCAGCGGATCATCACGAACTTCTACACGGCGAAGCGGATGTTGCACGCGCTGGGACTAACGATCCAGCGTCATGAAGCGACGTTCGGCGTGTTGGAGACCGACGTTCAGAAGCGAGTTCGCCCCGGCGCGCAGCAGGCGCGTTAACCGAGTGCAAACTCGATCATCGAAGACAGCTCGACGGATGAGGGATAGGCGATAAGAGATGAACGGCGGACGGCGGTCGCCTTCCGAGTCGTTCCTCTCTGATCCTTATCCCTCATCCTTTTCGTTTTGGCCGGTAGAGATCCGTGGCTGTGCCGAGTTGCACTTCGGCCGCGCCGCCCAACGTCTCGCTTAGGGTTGGGTGGGGGTGAATGGTCTCGACCAGATCTCGGACCGAGCAGCCCCTTTCGATTGCCAAGACTGCCTCGCTAATCAGATCGCCGGCGCCGGCGCCGACGATGCCGCATCCCAGCACGCGTTGCGAGGCTGGATCGATGATCCATTTGGTCAGCCCTTCGGTCCGGCCGATGGCTTGGGCGCGACCGCTGGCGGCCCAGGGGAATTGGGCGATCTCGATCGCCCGCCCGGCCGCTTTCGCCTCGGTTTCCGTCAAGCCGGCCCAGGCGATTTCCGGATCCGTGAAGACAACGGCGGGAATCGCACGCGGGGCGAAGGCGACGTCCTTGCCAGCCAGACTCTCGACGGCCGCCTTCCCCTGGTGCGACGCCTTGTGGGCCAGCATGGGTTGCCCGGCCACGTCTCCGATTGCAAGAAGATGCGGATCGGCCGTGCGGCAACGCTCGTCGACGACGATAAAGCCGCGGGCGTCGAGCCGGGCCCCGGTCTTTTCGAGCCCCAGTCCATCGCTGTTCGGCCGGCGGCCGACGCACATCAATACGCGGCTAAACCGCTGCGTCTTCTCCGGCACGTCTCCATCGAAAGCGACTTCAATCGAGTCGCCACGATCGGCCAGCGAGGCGACCTTCGTGTTCAGGTAGATTGCGGCGAAGTCGGCCAGCAGCCGCTTCTGCAGCGGCCGAACCAAGTCGCGATCGGCGCCGGGCAACAACCCGTCGGTCATTTCGACCACGGTCACCCTGCTTCCCAGAGCGGCATAGACCGTTCCAAGCTCCAGCCCGATGTAGCCGCCGCCGACGACC
>JBDKUC010000299.1:0-6862 GCA_039679885.1 Thermoguttaceae bacterium
CATTCGCTGGTCGGACAGTTCCGCGTCAATGCCTAGTCCGCATTTCTCACCGAGGCGTAGGGTGGGTCAAGCAAACCAGGGCGATGGTGGGGCTTCCGTCGCGGCAACTCGTCCTGCAAACCGACAGAGTGCGAATCACCGTTGATTGGTTTGCGAAGCCCCACCATGTACTTGCGACGTCGACCCACCCTACGGTGAGAATTGCGGACTAGGAAGTCCGTCCTACGGGCAACCGCGCGGCCGATTTGGTGACGACTTGGCGACTTCCGTCCGTAGGGTGCGTGCTTGCACGCACGCGCGATTGGTCGTGGACAAGGCCGCGTGGTTGCAAGCAACCACCCTACACCTGATGGCTAGCCTGGCTGGCTTGTTGGCCTACGCCTGGCGGAAGTAAGTCGCCGTGACACAGTACGGCAAAGAACCGAAGGACGGATTTCCGAATCCGTCCCGAAAGAAACTGGACGGACTGGGAAGTCCGTCCTACGGCAAGATCGACCAATAGCTCCAGCGTCGCCACGGCATAGCACCGTGGCGGCGGCTGGAGTCTTTCTTTGCGCCCGCCTGGGCTCGGTGGCCGGGCTACAGCGAGCTAGCTTTTCCGAAGTTGAGCGTCGTATTCATGGGGAAAATGCCGTAGAGGCCGCGGGTGAAGAGCAGCTCAATCATGTCGTCGGTGACGAGGATCCGGCTCTTGGGAACGATGATCACGTCGGAGTCGTCGATCCAGATTTCGCCGCAGGGGCAAAGATCATGGCCCAGCAGCGCGGCTTGCAGGTTGATGGTCGTGGCCAGCATCCGCCAATCGTCGCCGCGGCGGAGGACGACGATCTGCCGCAAGTTGGCCCCGACGCGCCAACTGCCGGCCAGGCTGATCGCTTGAATCGCAGTCGTCGGCGCGACCAGTTCATACCGGCCGGGATTGTTGACTTCGCCGAGGACGTAGACGTAGCGAGGCGCTCGTTGCGACAGGATCGGGATCACCTCGATTCCCTCGACGACCTGGCGATACCGCTCCTTGAGTTCCGCTTGGAATTCGGGCAGCGTCAGGCCCTGGGCCTGGACGGAGCCGATGCCGGGCAGCGAGACGGTTCCCTCGGGCGTGACGCGGGCGGGCTGACTCTGACCGCCAATGCCCCCGCGGCGATCGATCGTCGCCCGAAGATCATCGAGCTTCGTGTTGACCTTCAGCGGCGTCACCGTGATGGCAGGAATCTTGTAATACTTTTGGTATTCCTGCTCGAGCGCATCGCGGAGTTGCGTGACGGTCCGGCCGGTGGCGTGCACTTGGCCCAAGAGCCGCAGCGTGATCGTGCCGTCGGGCTGAATGAGCAGGTTGCGATTGATTTCCGAATCGGTGAACGATTCGACTTGCACCTCGTCGCCGACGTTGAGCCGGTAGGGCGTGGAGGTTTCCTCCCGCGTCAGCCGGTAGGTCATGTCGAGTTGATCGTCGACGCGGAGTCGGTATTCGGGCACATGGGCCGTGCGCTCGTGGCCGACGTACTCGCCCTGAGCGTAGGCTTGCCAGTCGGTCGCTCGGGCCGCCTCCCAGCCTCGCGAGCAACGGTGAACCGTCGTGCAGTCGATCGCGCAGACGTCGTACGGCGCGGCGGGTCCGAGCGCCTGACAGAGGACGATCTCCGGTCGCTGCGGCGGGGTTGTTGGGGCAACGCGCGCCGGTCGAAGATCGGTCTGGCGAAGCTCCGCCGGAGTGGCAACACCCGTCGAAGCGACTTGCTCTGCACATGGCCGCGCCGCCGGCCGACCGGCCGTCAGCAGGACCGCCATCGCCAGCAGGGCGCAGCAGCTCACCCGCCGGCTCACGACGGCATGGAACAGGCAGACACAGCGGTGATCGTTCTTCCTCATCGTGCTTCGCTATCGTTGGTAAGGTGATCCCCAGGTCATCCGCTCGGCGGTGGTTGGTCGGCGAATCGGTTGCGAAGGCGAGACGTTGCGGCTGGGCATCGCCGCGGTTCGGAGCTCGCGGCCATAGGGATCTGTCGGGACAGCGGCCGGCCGCGTCGGAGGCAATCGCCCTGGCTCGACCGGTCGCCCGACCGCTTGCGCCGACATGAGCGGGCCGCCGCTCGGAGAGGCGGGCATGGTTTCGGAGGCGTTGGCGAACGTTTGAGGATCGACCCAGCGGATGGTTCGGGCGGCCAGGGTTCTTCGCCGTGCCGCGTCGGCTTGCTCGATGGCGACGGCCTGCCTGCCGGCCCAATCGGCCAGACCCGGCTGGCCAAGTTGCCGGTAAACCACGGTCAGATTCCGCCAGGTGGCCTGCTGTGGGCAAAGCGAGAGACTGAACTCGAGGACGCTTCGCGACTCGCTGTAATTTCCGCATCGGGCGAGCAGAACGCCGAGATCGTTCGCCGCCAGGCTATTGCCCGGATAGGCCAGCAGCGCGGCCTGATAGAAGACCATTGCCTTCGACTGGGCGGCTGGCTCCGAGACGACCTTCTTCTCGGCCAAGGCCTCGTGCAGTTTGCCGAGCGAGCGGAGGGCCATCGAGCCGGCGATTTCGCGCCCCGTCGCGGCCGCGAGCTGCTGTTGGGCGAACGTCAAGTATGCCCGCATCGCTGCCATGGGCGTCGCCTGAGCGGCACCTTTCTTCAGCACGGGCGTTTCGTGCTTGGCAATCACATCGGCCGTGCTGCGGTCGGCCTCCAATCGCGGGCTGCCGGGCAGAAAGTCCTCGGCCTCCTTGAGGGCCAACTGGGCCGCGGCCAACGCCCGGGCGTGCGCGCTCGTCCTTTGTTCGTTATCGAGTCCCTCGGCGATTAGCCGCAAGGAAGCGAAAAACTCGGCGCGCGCGGCGAAGTAGGCGCCGCGGCCGGCGAGCTCGAGGCCGTGCCGCGTCTGCCGATCGGCCTGTCGGGCGACCTGCTCCATCTGTTCCGAGTGGTCGCAATCCGGAGCGACGCAGGGCAGGGCGGAGGCCGAGGCAGCAGCGGGCTGCGGCGTTGCGCCGGCCGGCTGTGATGCCGTTGCGACGGCACTCGTTGCCGCAGCCGTCGGCAACGGCGACGTCTCGACCAACGGCAGTTCTTTCGGTTCCGCGACCGGCGCGGCGCGACCGGGACTCTGGGCGGGGCCGACGAGCATCGGGCCCGCCGATGCGGCCTCGGTCGCCGGAACGGCTGCTCGACAAGGCAGCGCGGCGTGGCCGGCCAGCATGGCCAGGCTGACGATCGCTGCAATCAGCCTTGTCGGCATAACCCGCAGAGTCGCATCCATTGTTCGTCCGTGATAAAGTTTGCGGCGCGATGAGCGGCAAAGGGGACAGTCCCCGGCAGTTGCTTCGCCGCCATAGGCCGACAGCCGGTCGATCCATGACGGCTGCTCTCATCGTAACCGTTCGGCCGGATTTTCCGGCGGCGCTAAGGGAAAACGGGCCGTAACGGTCATGCGGGGCAAGGTCGGCCCGAATAGTCGTTATAAGCGATTCGGCCGGGACGATTGCCGAGTTGTTCGTAGTTCCGCCTTTAGGCGGTGTCTGCGTGAGATCGCCGCCTAAAGGCGGAACTACGAACGGTTCTCCGGTCCTTCTGGCAATTCGACCGCGCTGTTGACTCGGTGAGATGGCCGCGACACAATCAGGGCCGGCGGAAACGACTCCCGACGAGTTCCTATGCTGCTGTTCAAGAAGAAGTTCTTGCCGGCGATCCGTGCCGGCGAAAAGACGCAGACGATCCGTCTCTGGCCTTTCCGGCGGATGCGGACCGGCCAGCGGAGCTACATTCCGGGCGCGGGATACATCCAGGTGACGGCCGTCGAGGAGATCGAGCTGGCGGGACTGACCGATGCGGACGCCCGGCCCGACGGCTTCGAGACCGCCGAGCAGTTGCGGGCCGAGCTCAACCGGCTCTATCCGAAGGAACTGGCCGCCGGCTATCGGGCGTACCGTGTCGTGTTCGCGCTTGATCCCCACGGGGCCAAGGCCGGGAAACAGCGCCACGAGTAGGCCGGAGAGCGATTTCGGCAAGGCCCACGCTAGCGTAGTGCGTCCCACAAATGGTGATTGATGGGCGCCATGCTTGCTAAGCGAGCGCAGCGAGACAGCAAGCATGTTTGCTGTCCGACCATGCCCACGGCGAGCGTGGGACATGGCGCCCCGTCTCCCTGATTTACACAAGATACGCGCCGTCATTTGGGACGCACTGCGCTAGCGTCCAAGCCCGACCATTCTCAGCACGGTGCGGATGATCGCGGCGACGGACTCGACGATCGTTTGGGGCTGCTGCACAATAACCCAGGCGATGGCGGCGCTGCACAGAAGGCCGACGCCGATCAGCGCCAGGCCGAGCGGGCTGCGGGCGACCTCTTCACGGTGAAGGGCCGAACGAAGCGAAGTCTCGAGTTGCCGCCAACCGGCCCGATTCTGGTTGCCTCCGGCCGAACAGAGCGAGACGCTGCCCGAGGCCGCAAAGTGATCGACATAGAGCTGGACGCCGAGCGATGGAAGGGCGAGGCTGTCGCCGGCCCAGCGAGCGGACGGATCGAGTCGGCCGGCCAGTTCGGCCAGGACGGGGCGCAAGGCGTCGGCCGAGAAGTGGTAAATCACCAGTCGGGGCCGCAGCACCAGGAGCCACAGCACGACGAACATGACATAAAGAGCGAGCAACCAGGCCCAGATGTACGGGCCGTATCGGACCGCCGCCTCGAACGGGAAGAGGAGCTCGATCGGGCCGACAATCACCAGGCCGGCCACGGCGACGGCCAGCGCAGCGGCATCGCGAACTCCCGAGACCAGCAACGGGCGGCGTCTCAGACTGATCGCCCCGAGCAACAACAGGTAGAAGGCCACCGGAGCGAGGGCCAAACAGAAGCGAAATGAATCCATCGGCAAGATACTCCGGCGTGACCAGCGCACCTTGCCATTTTAGCGGGCCGGAAAGGCGAAAGGAAGACGGATCGAGAAAACGGGGTCGTTCGTCGTTCCGCCTTCAGGCGGCGATGTCACTCGGAACACCGGCTAAGGGCCTGTTAAAGAATAACGTGGTGAAAATTCTACCGGGGGTGGCACGTCCCTGAGCGCAGCGCAGGGCGTGGTTGAGCCGTCTGCCACGCCCTTCGTTCCTCAGGGCGTGCCACCCAAATTCAACAAGTTGTTCTTTCGCACCGGCGAAAGCCGGAACTACGAACATGCTGAAGCATAACCTACGAAGAAAACGAAAGAAGCCCGAAGCTCGAAATCCAAAACGCTGGACTTCGAACTTCGGGCTTAAGCGTTCTTCGCCGTTTCGGCCGCCGCTCATCGTCCCGCGGCATAGCGCTGCGGGCTGCTGTTGAATCGCAACTGGGTGGCCTCGCTCGAGAACATGTAGAGCCGTCCGGCGTAGGTCGCGCAGTACGTCTGTTGGCCGGCGACCATGCGATGCTCGTCGATCCACAACACCGGATCGCTGCCGCCGAACGCCGGCGTGAAGCTCTCGGGGTTCGCGAGGAAATCTTGGCGCTGCTGGGCGCCGGAGAGGCGATAGATGTGCCCATTGTGGACGACCGTCCAACGCAGATCGCCCTTCACCCAACGTCCGTTGTGATTCAGTTCGACGGGGCAGTAGCCGCCGAGCGCGACCGCGGGAGCGGCGGCGTCCGCGGCGGGGCCAACGGGCTGCTCTTGGACGGCCGCGCGCACCATATTCGGCGCTGCCTGGCTCGCCGGACCTTGATCGCGGCCCAAAAGGCTTCGCGTCGAGGGCTCCGCGACTGCGTAGGCGGCAGGCTCGACCTGCGTCAGACGCCGCGTCGGCGCCACCGGCTCGATCGAGTCGGCGCGATAGACCGGCGGCACGGCCATGTTTCGCTCGGGCTCAAGGCCTCCGGCCGGCGCGACGACGGCCTCGGGCGCGGCTCGCTTGGCCGCAGGCGGCGTCGCGGTCGTGGCGGGCTGCCGATCCTCGTGCCACACTGGCCGCATCACTGGCGCCGGCGGCCTTGTCGTGGCTCGGTCTTTCGGCGAGGGCGAATGATTCGATCGAGCCGGGGCCTTCTCGGTTCGCGGCGGCGCTGGCTCGGTGGCCGGCGGCGGCGCCGGACGCTTGGGCTCCGGCTCGGACGGCAACTCGGGAAGCTGCAATCCTTCGCTCGGCTCGGCCGAGGGCTTCTCCTCGCCAGGACCGGGTGTCGCCGGAAGATTGAGACCGCTCGGCGGGACGATGGAGCCGGGCGTCGGCAGCGGCACTGGCTCGGTCTCGGGCGCACGAGTCGGCGGCATCGGCGTTGTCGGCGCGACAGTCGGCGGCAACGGCACTTCCTCCGTGCCCTGCGGCGTCGGCAGCCGTTCCTTGCCTACTGAGAGCGGGTTGATCCGCTCCGGCCGACAGGCGTCGCCGGGCCAGGTACGCCATTGCGTCTCGAAGTGACCCCAGCCCTGGACGTTCGGCTTGCAGCATTTTGTGGGACACGGATAATCGAGCTGCCGTCCCACGGTAATCGCGCTCGACAACCAGGCGACAGACAGGGCGGCCGCCGTCGCCACGCCTTGTTTGAGCCAAAACGAACGTGTCATGCTGCATCCTTCCTATTAGACAAGTGTTTCGTGATGAGTCGTTCGTAGTTCCGCCTTTAGGCGGCGATTTTCATTTCGAACGCGATCGTTACTGGTTCCTCAAGCGGTTGTAGTCGCGGCCGAGGGTTTGGGCGCTGCGGGTGAAGCTGGTGCTGAGCGAGGCGATGCCTAGCAGCCGTTCGACCGGCGCCGTCAGCTTGCCGACGTAGTTGTTGAACGACACCAGGTTGTCCTCGGCGATGAAGACGCGGTCGCCTGGCATCAGTTGGTAGTTCGTCGCCGTCGAGCCGCCCTTCGCGATGGCCGAGTAATCGACCGGCAGGATTTGCTCGCAGCCGAAATTGCCTG
>JBDKUC010000141.1:0-6948 GCA_039679885.1 Thermoguttaceae bacterium
CCATCATGATGATGCTCGGCGGCGTCGCGCCCGAGGCGCTGCTGGTCCTGTTCATCGTCACCGTCAGCAGCGTCCTGTGCGTCTGTTCGCTGGCCATGGCCGTCTCGGTCTGGTCGATGCGAGCCCGCGAGGCCGTCACCCGGGCGTACCTCGTCCTGTTTGTGCTGCTGGGCCTGCCCCTGCTGATCGCCTCATTCCAATACGGCCTTGGCCAAACGACGCTCTACCAACTGGTCACTCCGGTGAACGAGCAGATCATGCTGGCCAACCCCTTCGTGACCATTTGGTACGTCATCGCGATGACCAGCGGCTCGGCCCGCGGCGCCGGCTTTCAGGTCCTATGGGAACTGGTTCGCAACCAGGGCGTTGTGACGATCGTCTGCGCCGTGTGGGCGACGCTCGCCGTCCGCCGGGTGCATCTCCGCCAGCGAACCAAGGCCGCGCGGCGCCGCTGGCGGCTCTCGCAGTGGCTGCGGCCTCCGGTCGGCCAAAACGCGATGCTGTGGAAAGAGATCTTCGCCGAGCCGGCCGCCGCTCGCTTAGGCTGGATCGGGCGAATCACCCTGACCTTGATCGTCCTGGGCGTTCTCGCGCCCACGGTTTATATGTTCTATTGGTCACAGACCGGCTACTCGCCCTATCGCCCTGCGGCGAGCGAATACCTGATGTTCGCGACGGTGATGAGCACGATCCTGGCCTGCGGGGCCATCTTGTTGATCGCCTCGCGGGCGGCCGGATCGATCGTCTCCGAACGCGAGCGAGACTGCTGGGTTTCGCTCTTGAGCACGCCGTTGCAGGCCGGCGAGATCATTTGGGCGAAGATCGCCGGCAGCGTCTGGTCGATGCGTGGCGCGGTCGTGCTCCTGTTGGTCATCTGGGGACTGGGGGTGCTTCTGGATCCCGGGTTCCTCGTCGCCGTACCATTCATGTTGGGCACGTTCCTCGTGCTGGCCTTCTATGCGGCCGCCGTCGGCGTCAGGTTCTCGCTCGGGGCCAAATCGTCGCTGAAGGCGATGGGCGCCACGCTGGCCGTCCTGCTCTTTTTTGGCGGGTTGTATTATCTCTGCGCCTGCGTGCCCGTATTCATCGCGACCGACCCGCGGAACGACGAAGTCCCCATCCTGTCGGCCGCGCCGTGCATTCCGTTCTTGCTCTTTGCGCCTGGCGGCCTCTATTGCGAACCTCCGACTCGCGATCACGGTGTCATCGTTGCCGCCTACGTGTTCGGCGTTTTCGGCTATCTGTTCGCCGCTGGCATGTTGACCGCCAGCAGCATCGGCCGCTTCGATGCCGCGACGGGCAGAACGCGGCCGCGAGATGGCTTCCCGCAGTCGGGATGGGACGGCAGGCCACTCGCCGAAGCTCCGGCAACGCCGACGACCAGCGGGAGAGATAACTCGGGCGGGATGGAACCGGGTGGCACGCCCTGAAAGGGCGTGGTAGATCCACAAAGTTCCGCGCTGCCCGCCACGCCCTCTCAGGCCACCGCCCTACGGTGTAATCGGGTGCCATGTCCCACGCTTGTCGTGGGCATGAGGAAGCGGTCAACATGCTTGCTGTCTCGCTGCGCTCGCTTAGCAAGCATGGCACCCGTAAGTCACCAATTGAGACGCTACACTCTACGTCCGGTCGGGCTAGCTCTTCCGATCCGGATAGGCGTAGGGTGGGTCAAGCAAACCAAGGCGCTGGTGGGGCTTCCGTCGCGGCAACTCGTCCTGCAACTCGACAGAGTGCAAATCACCGTTGATTGGTTTGCGAAGCCCCACCATGTACTTGCGACGTCGACCCACCCTACGGTGAGAATCGCGGGCTATCCCTTCCGATCCGGATAGACGACCAGCTCGATCCGCCGGTTGCGCTGCTTGGCTTCCGGACTGGTCGCCGAGTACATCGGGCGGTTTCCGCCCAAGCCCATCACCGACAACTGATTCGCCTGCAAGCGGGTGCGGCTGGTCAACACGTCGTAGACGACCAGGGCTTGGCTGACCGACATGGCGTGATTGTTCGCCCATTGAGTGCTGGCGATCGGATCGTTGTCGGTGTGCCCTTCGATGCAGATGATCTGGTCAGGATAGGTGCGGACGATTTCGGCCGCCACGTCGCAGATGAGCGTATCGGCGCCGGGCCGCAACCGTGCCCCGCCCGGTTCGAAGAGCGTCTGGCTGGGAATAGCGATTCGGATGACGTCGCCGGCGCGGCGGACGTTCACGCCCGCGATGTTCATCGCCGGCATCGCCTGGAGATAGCTGTTGTTGGCCTCGATGGCGACGCCGCCTTGCCGTTGCATCGAGGCGGCCAGGGCCTGCGCCCGCTTGTCGGTGCCGTCTTTTTCGGCGCGGACCTGGGCCAGTTGTTGCGTCATGCTCCGCAATTGGTCCTTCGTCGTGTTCAGTTGGTTCTCGTAGACCTGCGTCTGTTGCTGGGCCTGCGCCAACAGTTGCTTCTGATCCTGGTTGTCGCGGTCCAGGGCGTTCACCCGGTCCTGAAGCTGGTCCCTCTGCCGGGCGAGCATCGTCTGCTGCTGCTCGGCCTTGCTCAGTTGCCCTTTGAGCACCATCGGATTGTCCGCGCAGCCGGCAATGGCGGCCAGCGCGCCGAGCAATAGCCACGACAACCGGGCCGGGGCGATGGCGCGGACGGTCGGCCAGGCTGCGGCACGATCGCCTTGCGTGTGTCGCCAGATTGACAGGCGGGAGACCTGTCGTAGAACCGCTGACATGGCAGTCTCCTAGGTCGCCCCTTCTGCCGAAGGGCTCTGCGCGGTATCCGACGGGACAAGTGAGGCGGATGGTAACAACGGGCCCTGGCCCCCGCAAGGGCAGTTTCGGTGCAAAGCCGCGACCAGTGGTCGCGTGCGTTCGGGCCTTCTGGGGGATCGTTTTCGAGGGGGCGAAGGCCGACGGAATTGGACCGCTTTTCGAGGCGATCGGACCGCATGGGCGGCTGAAGGACGAAAAAACCCCTCTTGTTGGTGGATTTTTTGCGATTTTTTTCCGAAATAGGGAGAGACGACACGATAATTTAGGTCTCCTCCGCCTTGCGTGGTTACGGAGTCCGGTTATATTTAGAGGTTTGCTTGGGATAGCTCGATCGGCTAGCGTAGCTCAATCGGCAGAGCAGTTGATTTGTAATCAACAGGTTGTGGGTTCAAGTCCCTCCGCTAGCTCCAAAGAAGTGGGGGGTTTCCCGAGTGGTCAAAGGGGTCAGACTGTAAATCTGATGGCAATGCCTTCGAAGGTTCGAATCCTTCACTCCCCACTCAGTTAGTGACGAAGTCCGAAATCCAATAGACGAAAGGGTAGCGAGCGAGAAGAGATCCGGAAGTTGACCCTTCGGGTTTCGATGTTCGTCCGATGCACCGACGCGGGTGTAGCTCAACGGTAGAGCTGTAGCCTTCCAAGCTACTTACGAGGGTTCGACTCCCTTCACCCGCTTCACGACGAGAACAAGCCGCGGCCGGGGGGCGTGGACATGACCGCCGGCGGTCGCAGTTTTCATTGAAAGTGAAACGACAGGAGGCTGCTGTAGCTCAGCCGGTAGAGCGCGTCCTTGGTAAGGACGAGGTCATGGGTCCGATTCCCATCAGCAGCTCCATTTTTCTCAACCGATTCGCTTGACTCAACTAGAGGGAGATTCAGAACACAATGGCCAAGGAAGTTTTTACCCGGACCAAACCCCACGTCAACGTGGGCACCATCGGCCACATCGACCACGGCAAGACGACGTTGACCGGCGCGATTCTGGCGGTTCAGAACGCGAAGGGAATGGCGAAGGCCAAGTCGTACGCCGATATCGCCAAGGGCGGTACGGTGCGCGATGCCACCAAGACGGTTACGATCGCCGTTTCGCACGTCGAGTATGAGACCGACAAACGCCACTACGCCCACATCGACTGTCCTGGCCACTCCGACTTCATCTAGAACATGATCACCGGCGCCGCTCAGATGGACGGGGCCATCCTGGTCGTCTCCGCCGCCGACGGCCCGCTGCCGCAGACCCGCGAGCACGTCCTCTTGGCCCGCCAGGTCAACGTTCCGGCGTTGGTCGTGTTCCTGAACAAGGTCGACTTGGTGGACGATCCGGAGTTGCTCGAGCTGGTCGAGTTGGAAATCCGCGAGCTGCTGACGCACCACGGCTTCCCGGGCGACGAGATTCCGATCATCCGCGGCGATTCGCTGTCGGCGTACAACAACCCGGCGGATCCGAAGGCGAACAAGTGCATCGGCGATCTGATGGACGCGATCGACGCGTACATTCCCGAGCCGGCTCGCGAAGTCGATAAGCCGTTCCTCATGGCGGTCGAAGACGTGTTCTCGATCGAAGGTCGCGGCACCGTCGCCACCGGCCGTATCGAGCGCGGCTTGGTCAAGGTTGGCGAAGAAGTCGCCATCATCGGCTTCGCCCCCGAACCCCGCAAAACGATTTGCACCGGCGTCGAAATGTTCAACAAGACGCTCGATCAGGGTCAGGCGGGCGACAACGTCGGCCTGTTGCTCCGCGGCATCAAGCGAGAGGACATCGAGCGCGGCCAGGTGATCGCCAAGCCAGGCTCCATCACCCCGCACACGAACTTCGAGGCCGAGGTTTACGTCCTGTCGAAGGAAGAAGGCGGGCGGCACACGCCGTTCTTCAGCGGCTACCGCCCCCAGTTCTACTTCCGCACGACCGACGTCACCGGCACGGCAAAGTTGCTGGGCGATGCCGAGATGTGCATGCCTGGCGACAACGTGAAGCTCGAAATCGAGTTGATCTCGCCGATCGCTATGGACGCGAACGTCCGGTTCGCCATCCGCGAGGGTGGTCGCACGGTCGGTTCGGGCGTCGTCACCAAGGTGATCAAGTAAGGAGATTCGCAAAGCGGTCAGCTATCAGCCGTTCAGTTGTCCGCGGTCGGCTTTCGGTGATTGGCCTTCGTGAGTCAGGCGGGCCGAACGCTCATCGCTGAAGGCTGATTGCTGGCCGCATTTTAGGGGTGTAGCTCAATTGGCAGAGCGCTGGTCTCCAAAACCAGAGGTTGCGAGTTCGATTCCCGCCGCCCCTGCCATTAATTAGGGAGTGGTCAGCGATCAGCTTTCAGTAAGGCGGTTTGACCGTTGAAAGTGGCTGATCGTTGAACGCTGACCGCTGAAAGCTTTTTGTCGAGAGGATGCCGCACGGATGGGCGCTTTTTTTCAAGAACTGGTGAGCGTCGGAGTCTATAAGCGGACCCAAGGTCGGATCACCCGCCAGGTGACCTTCTTTGGGTTGGCGTTGACGATTGCGCTGGGCCTTTGGCGGCTCAGCACGCTCATGAGCGGGACGCTCCAGTTCGCGTTGCCGTTGGCGCTCTTGCTGATTACCCTCTGGGTGTGCTTCCGGATGGTCAACGTGCCCGCGTTCGCCGACTTCCTGATTGCTGTGGAAGCGGAGATGAACAAGGTGTCTTGGCCGACCCGCAGCGAGCTGTTCCGCGCGTCGTTGGTGGTCTTGGTGATGATTTTCTCACTGGCCGTGATCCTCTTCGGATTCGATTGGTTCTGGCGGGTGTTTTTCGTTTGGACGGGCTTACTATAGGGTGTCTCGCGTGACCGACGACCTGAACATGGTGAACGAGCAACTAGCCGGACGGCCGGAGACTGCGATTCCGTCGCAGGCCGAAGCGGCGCCTGCCGAACAGACGCCGGAGACGGCCGCGGCCGCTGGTCAGGCGCAGCCGGAGCCAGCCGCGGAAAATCCGGCCAGCGTCGAGGGCGCGATGCCTGCGGAGCAGCCGGCCGCCGCGCAAGCGAAGCCTGCCGAAACGGCGACGCCCGCCGAAGAGGCCAAGTCCGACAAGATGGATTGGTACATCCTCAAGGTGCAAAGCAACCGCGAGGATTCGATCCGCGAGGGGTTGATGCGGCGGGTGGCCATCGCCGGCCTCGGATACTTTTTTGGCGAGATCATCGTCCCGACCGAGAAAGTGACCGAGTTCAAGGGCGGCAAGAAGAAGATCATCAAGCGCAAGCTCTACCCGGGCTACTTGGTGGCCCACATGGAGATCAACGACGACACGTGGTTCCTGGTCCGCGAGACGCCGGGCATCGGCGACTTTACCGGAGCGGCGGGTCGCCCGAGTCCGATGCTTCCGCACGAGGTCGCCCGGATCGTTGCGAAGCAGGAAGAGAAGAGTGAAAAGGCCCCCAAGCTCAAGATCGCCTTCCGCGAGGGGGAACGGGTGAAGATCAAGGAAGGCACCTTCGAGAACTTCGAGGGGGACGTGGACAGCATCGACGAGACGAATGGCCGCGTGACGGTCATGATCAACATTTTCGGGCGGTCAACTCCCGTCGAATTGGAATATTGGCAAATCGAGACATTATAGGAGTTATCAGTCATCAGTGATCAGTTGTTAGTTGTTAGTTAGTCGTCAGTTTTTGGAAGGGCCATCTCGTCCCAACTGAAAACTGAAAACTGACAACTGAAGACTGATAACTGAAGACTGAAGACTGATAACTGAAAACCGAAAACTACCAATGGCAAAGCAATTAGTCGGCGAAGTGAAGTTTCAGGTCCCCGGCGGTCAGGCGACGCCGGCGCCGCCAGTCGGCACCGCCCTGGGCCGGTTCGGCATCAACCTCGGCCAATTCGTCCAGCAGTTCAATGATCGGACGAAAGAGGCCGGCGGGATGCCCATCCCCGTCGTCGTGAAGGTCTACAACGACCGGAGTTTCGAGTTCGTCACGAAGAGCCCGCCGGCCGCCGCGCTGTTGAAGCAGGCCGCTGGGATCGCCAAGGGTTCCGGCGTGCCGAACAAGGAAAAGGTCGGCAAAGTCACGATCGCCCAGATCGACGAAATCTGCAAGACAAAGATGGCCGACCTGAACGCCCGCGACGTCGAACACGCCCGGCGAATGGTCGAAGGAACCGCCCGAAGCATGGGCGTCGAAGTGCTGAAAGATTAGGGATTAGGGATTGGGGATTGGGGAT
>JBDKUC010000221.1:0-6041 GCA_039679885.1 Thermoguttaceae bacterium
GAATGCCGCGGGCTTGAGCTGCGTCGACGATCGCGCGAGTGCTCGGTCCCAGGCACCGGTCCTGGGCCAAGTCGCGGAGCCGGCCGATGTGTCCGGCCACGTCGAACGGCTTGTCGTGCACGGCTGCGTCCAAGAGTTGCCGGGCCGTTTCGAGGCACTCGCGGGCCACGGTCTCGTCAATGTATTCGACGATGACTTTGTAAATGCCGTCTTCCGAGGTCTCGCGGGCCTTGCCGAAGCCGACCTCGACGCCGGCGAGCGTCTGCAACTCGAGCGTGGTGTGCTCGAGGATGTGGCCCTGATAGGTCCCGGTCCGCAGCCGCTGGAAGAAGCCGCCGCGGACGCCGATGCTGCAGCGATGCTCGATCATCGTCGGCATCCACGCCATCAGCCGCTCGTTGAAGCCCGGCAGCACGTTGGAAGGGCTGTCCTTCAACTCGCCGAGGTCAACCCAAGCCTCTAAGACGGGAAAGTTCGCCCAAACGTTTGGTCCCCGAAGCGCCAACACCTTGCGGAATTCCATTGCTCTGTTGCCTTTATCGCCTTGCAGATGCTCGAGCAGCCTTTGGATCGGGACCTAGTGACACGTGCCTGGGCTGCGAATAGTCAAATGGTTGTATCGGCATGTTTTACTCATCCGATAACAACCCGAAACTCCTTGTCGAGCGCGTTATCCCCCGCGCCCGATCAACTCATCCCGATCCGACTCCACCTACGGTTTGTTGCAAGAACCGTTCCACAACGGAATCTCGCGTTGCTCCGTCGCGGACGCTTCTGGCGGTCTAACTCACTCGGTGCCTTGGACGGTGCGCAAAGCGACCGACCAGCGTGAAGCTGGGTGGGCCGGGTGGCTTGCGCCGGGGTTATTGTCTCGGAACGAGCACCGGCTGAAGGAAACCCGTCCCGGAGGGCGGCAGGTAAAGAGTCCATTTAACCTTCCGCCGCGAGGAAAAGCAAACGTCAGGTTGTTTCTTTAACTGGATGACAGTAGCGACCGCGCACAAACTGACGACAGGCCCGACATGCAGGATACACCGCATAGAGGGGTGTGGTTGTTCGGCTAGGCACGCGCGACAATTCCATTTATGATGAGAGATTCCGCGGTAGAAGGCCCTGCGCCGGTGCTGTCTTGGCCTGTCCTCGCCGTCCTTCTGCGGGGCGGCGAAGCGAGCGGCGCGCAGTTCGCTCCGCCCTCACGCCAAAACCCGCCGGGCCGGATGCATCGGGGAGCGGACAGCGTGACGCGGTCCTTCTGATACAGAGCGTGTGGTGAACGGAACCAACGACGATTGGCAATTAGTCCCACCTGATCTGAGCCAACCGGCGGAAGCCGAGTTTGCGCCCGATGAGGCCCCGCTTTGCTGGATCGAGCTCGATCTCGACGCCAGACTGCACTATGCGCGGGGCCTGTTGGTGCTCACGCCGCGCCGGCTCATCAGCGTCGAACGCCTGAACGGCAGCACGGCGACCTCCCCCACGGCAAACGATGGCCATTGCGTTCGCTCGTGGCCGATCAAAGCCGGCGTCAGCCTTCGGGCGAAGGACCAGACGGGCACCGGCCGGCTCGATCTGATTGGTCCCGCCGGGCTTCAGCGGCAGTGGCGATATACGATCGGACGCTCGCCGGTGGCCCATCGGCTGGCGGCCCGATACGAGCGGGCGAGGCAAGGCGAGATTGACGGCCACGAGGAACGCGCGGAACCGGTGAGCCGAGTCTGCCCGAGTTGCGGCGCGATCCTGGCGCCCGACCAGGAGAGCTGCCCCGATTGCAGTGCGGTCAAAGAGCGGCCGGTCGTGAATTCGCTCTTCCGGCTGCTCGGCTTCGCCCGGCCGCGGATGTGGATGATCCTGCTCGGGCTGGGCCTGATGATCGCCAGTTCCAGCGCCGATCTGGTGCCGCCGTACCTGACGATGCCGTTGATCGACAACGTGCTGACGCCGGTCGAGCGAAAGACGCCGGGCATCAGTTTCACGCCGGTCTACTGGTTCGCCGTGGGCTTCGGGATTGCCGCCTTGGCAGCTTGGCTGCTTGGCTGGGCGAGAACCTATGTCCTGGCCTGGGTGAGCGAGCGGATCGCCGCCGACCTGCGGAACCGGATCTACGCCCACATGCAGACGCTTTCGATCCAGTTCTATGGCGGCAAGCGAACGGGCGACCTGATCGCGCGGGTCAGCACCGACACCGACCGGCTCTGCTACTTTCTGTCGGTCGATCTGATGCAGTTCACCACCGACATCGTCTCGCTGGCGTTGACCGCCGTGGTTCTCGTGCGGCAGGACCAATTCATGGCGATCGTGACGCTGCTGCCGCTGCCGGTGATTGCTTTCCTGACCCACCGCGTGCGGGACCGCCTCCGCCGTGGCTTCGCCATGGGCACCCGCGCTTGGGGCGAAATGACCAGCGTGCTGGCCGACGCCATTCCGGGCGTCCGCGTCGTCAAGGCGTTTGCCCAGGAGCGGCGCGAGATCGATCGGTTTCGCCAGGCCAACGATCGCGTTCTTCGCGCCAACGATCGCGTCAACGCCCTCTGGTCGTTCTTTGGGCCCATTATCGGGTTGCTGACGCAATTGGGGCTTTTGGTCATCTGGGTCTTTGGCGCTTGGCGCATCTTCCACAGCGAGACCACCGGGTTCACGGTCGGCACGCTAGTCCTGTTTAGTCAGTTGCTGACCCGGTTCTATGGCCGGTTGGACTCGATGAGCCGCATGGTGGCGGCCACCCAACGGGCAGGCGCCAGCGCCCTGCGAATCTTCGCGATCCTGGATCGCGTGCCGAGCGTCGCCGAGCCGGTCAATCCGCAGCATCCCGGCCGGCTGCGCGGCCAGGTCGAGTTCCGCGACGTGGGCTTCCACTACGGCACGCGTCCCGTGCTCCGGGGAATCAATTTCAGCATGGCGCCGGGCGAGATGATCGGGCTGGTCGGACCGAGCGGCGCAGGCAAGAGCACGATCGTCAATCTGGTCTGCCGCTTCTACGACGTCACGCAAGGGGCGATCCTGGTCGATGGCGTCGACATCCGCTCGTTCCCCTTGGAGGAATACCGCCGCTATATCGGCATCGTCCTGCAAGAGCCGTTTCTGTTTTTCGGCACCATTGCCGAGAACATCGCCTACGGCCGGCCGAATGCCACGCGTGAGGACATTGTGGCCGCCGCCCGCGCCGCCCGGGCCCACGATTTCATCCTCCGCCTGCCCGACGGCTACGACTCGCTGGTGGGCGAGCGAGGGCAATCGCTCTCCGGCGGCGAGCGACAGCGAATCAGCATCGCTCGCGCCCTATTGATCGACCCGCGGATCCTGATCCTTGACGAGGCCACCTCCTCGGTCGATACGGAGACCGAACGCGAAATCCAGTTGGCGCTCGAGAACCTCGTCCAGGGCCGAACCACGATCGCCATCGCCCACCGGCTGAGCACCCTTCGCCGGGCCGACCGGCTCGTCGTCGTCGAACGGGGCCAGATTACCGAGGTCGGCCAGCACGACGAGTTGCTCCGCCGCGACGGCACCTACGCCAGGCTGCACCGGGCACAGCTTGAGATGAGCAAAGAGGGGAGAGGGGAGAGGGGAGAGGGGAGAGAGTAATGCCATGAACGTTGCATCAACCGATCACCAATTCACGCTCGAACAGGACGCTCTCGGGCAGCTTGTTCTGACCTTCGCGGACGGGCGGCGGATCGTCGGGGTCGAGCCTGCCAGGGCGTTCCCGATTTCCGCGCCCGACGGCATGGTCTCGATCTGCGACGGCGAGGGGAAGGAACTGCTTTGCATCGAGCGGGTCGGCTCGCTTCCGACCGATGTCCGGCAGGTGCTCGAGGACGCTCTCGCCCAACGCGAGTTCGTTCCGATCGTCGAGCGGATCGAGCGTGTTTCGGCCGAGACCGATCCGGCCGAGTGGGACATTGTCACCGATCGCGGTCCCACGACCTTCCTGATGGAAGACAGCGACAACGATGTCCGGCGGCTTGGCCCGAGCAGCATTTTGCTCGTCGACAGCCACGGCATTCGTTACCTGATCGCCGACACCCGGCGGCTCGACGCCATCAGCCGGCGGATCCTGGACCGCTATCTCTGAGCCGCCCTTCTTGTAGGATGGCCTTCCCAGTCCGTCCATAACGTGGAACACCAGCCCGACGCGCGAGCGACGAAGCTGCCGCGTTTTTCCCTCACTGGCGCGTCGGGCTATGGCGGCTGCCGATAGGGCACTTTGGCCGCGCATCGCAAGCTATGCTTAAGCAGAACGCCGGGTCCTTTGCGCAAGATCGCGCGGACCCGCAGGACTGGCACTTTCGTCGCATGGCTTCCGAACCGTCTGGATCCAATCGACGTCGCAGCTACCGATTCCCTTCCGCCGAACCGTCCTTTGGCGATCTGCTGATCGCCGGGCGCGTCTGCCCGGTGCAGATTACCGACGAGTCGGCCGGCGGACTTGGGGTCTGCTGCCTTGGGCCGGTGGAGGTGAGCCAGGGAGCGACGGCCGAGCTTCGCACCGCGGCCCCATCGTTCGAGGTCCGGGTCGTTCGCGTTTGCGTGGACGACGCGACCGGGAGCGTTTCGCTCGGCCTGGAACGGATTTGCGAGTTGGCTCCGCCCGGCGGTCGCGGCGAAGACGCGCTCCGCCGACTCCTGGCCTATCTGAAGCCGTCGTTCGACATCGCGCAGGCTGTCCCGCTGGTGCTCGGCCTGTTGGCGGCGGTCATCATCGTCGCGATGCCTGTCCTTCTTCGGAATTGGCGAGGCGAGGGGACTCTTGAGGAATTGTTGCCGCCCGGTCTCACGACGACATCGAGCGAGCCGGCGTCAGGCGTGCCGGCGTTGCCCATTCGGCCGTCGCCGAGCCAGACGCCAACGAGTTCGCCGCCGGCGGTTGCCGCTGCTGCGTCGACGCATCCAGCGCCGGCACCCAGTGCGCGGCCGTTTTGCATCGCCGACCTGCGCGGCCTGTTGGTTCCAGAGACGGCGCGTCGCTTGGCCCTTTCGCCCGAGCAGGAGGAGATGATTCGAGCGATCGTTCGCTCCCTGAGCGAAAAGCAATCCGCCCGGCGTCCCGATTCGACGCTCATCGGGCCGCTGGCCGAGGAGCTTCGGGAGGTTTTGACCCCAAGGCAACTGTCGCAGTTGCCGGAACTCGCCAGAATGGCGCAGCAACGGTCATCGCAGCCGACGGCCGCAGCAGACGCCAATGCGTTGACCGGCGAGCATCCTGGCGGCGCGGCGAAAAGCGGCGAGGCCGACCCGGTTCGTCCGGACGGCAAATAGGCCGTCGGATCAGTGACGCGCCCGCTTGGGCTCCGACTTCAGCCAGCGGCGGATCGCTTCCAGGTCGGCGGACCACGCTTTGCCGACCCGTCGTTGGCAGAAGGCGTCGAATAGCAGGGAGACCGTGCCGTGCAGGCCGCGGACGCTCTCGATGCGCCGTTCGAGCATCCCCTGCCCTTCCTCCGCGTTTTCGGTGTCGTTGGTCTGAATCTTCGCTCCGCTGATCGTGAACGTCTCGGCTTGGAGCGTCAGGTCGTACTGTTCGCCCTGCCGCACGAGGGTCAGGCCGGCCTTGCGCGGCAGCTTTCCGGTTCGGATCGCCTGCGCGGCTTCCGGCAACGTCACCGGCGACTCGGAGGAGATCGTCTCCTTGCCGGACTCGTCTAAGGGGCACTGCAAGCTGAGCGTTCGAGCGAACATGCCGGTGACTTCGGAATCGTCAGGCAGGGCGATTGTGTCGGACTGCGTCTCGAAGTGCCACCAGAGCCAGAGCAAGAACTCGTTGCCGAGGTAATCGAGGTTGCCGGACTCGTTGTTCCACCAGGCGATGTCGGCTCGCGGTTCGCTCAGGCGGAACGTCGAAGGGGTCACCTCGTCGAGCGCCTTCCGCTGTTTGGCTTTCGCCGCCCACTCCTGGGCGCGGCGGCCGGCCGTCAGCCGGCTCAGTTCGATGGGGAACGCCCTTGTGAGTAGGTCGCAGCATTGCTCGCTGGCTGTCGCGCTGGATCCGCCGAAGTGCAGGATGCCCTGGTTCAGGTCCCAGAGGAGAGCGAATTGGCGCATCT
>JBDKUC010000392.1:0-16078 GCA_039679885.1 Thermoguttaceae bacterium
CGCTCGCCCAATGTGGAAGCTTGTCGATGCGGCATTGGCAAGTTCCACAGAGCGACGGTCAGGCGGAAACGCAACGACGACGCGTTTTTCTGGGAAGAATTTCCGAACGGCATGGATCGGCGCGGTCAGGTCACTGTCGCCAGATACAAGCAGCGCTGTGTCAAAGCGGTTTTGGAATGCGTCGGTCAACAACTCCGTGGCGATGTTCACGTCGGTCATCTTTTCGGCATACTTCCGCCACGTGGCGCCGCAACGCGTGCACGTGCATGACTGCTGGAGATAATGCCCGAAGTAGATCAAGAGATCAGGCCGAGTTTGGAGTGCTTCCAAGAAGGCGTTCTGTCGCTTCGGCTTGTCTCGGTCGGTGGCGGATGCTGAAACGCGCGACGTAAAGTACTTCGTTTCAATTAGCCGTTGATCCGGCAGCAAAAGCCTTCCGATCAACCCGGGAATGTCAAGCCAGTAATATCGCCGCCAGCCCTTGCTCTTCAGACCGAAGTAGAGGTTGAATCCGTCAACGTAGGCAACGACTCGCTCCATCCGGTCCATTCCCCTCCTAGACCTCAACAACCCGAAGCATCGACGTCTCGCGTGATGAGCGCCAAAAAAAACCGTTGACAATTAGCGGCTTGGAACGATATACTTGCTTAGCCACCTCAGGGATAGTATCCCTGGGCCGACGCCCCCCCAAGGGGGCGTTTCACTTTCTTGTCAGGCTGAAGAGTCGATTTTTTCGGAAGAAGGCGGCTGAGGAATAGACTGCCACGCCGGCAACGTCGGCCGCTGCGCCTCCGACTGCTCCCCAACCTGCGGTTCGCCAGGTATTCTGGCGCGGATAGCGCGGACTACATGTGCCACCGAGTGGCGAGCACGACACCATAACGCAAACAAGAACACACCTGCTGCAAAGCCGACAATGGTTAGCAGGATGAAAACGGTGAATACCCTGTCAGAGACGGTCGCTGTAAGCAGAGCGATCAGGAACGACACGGCAACGGATGCAAAGAAGATCGCGAAATTCAGATGCAGCGAGCCCGGAGATCCCGACTCAAGAACGCCCAATTCGGAATCCGTTATCTCATAAAGCGCGAACGAGTCCACGCGCCCTCGCACAATGCGCGGCACCTTCTCGCCAAATTGTTCGCCCTGTTCATCGCTCATAGCCACTTCTTAAGCCACTCGCCCTTGCACCTCACGTTTCGCCAGGCGGCGGCGACGCCGGACTTTAGAACGAACAAGCGATCGTTTGCATCGAGGTGCTGCAACAGAGAGTCACGGACTTCCGTCGCTTCCTCTTCGCTTATAACGAGCCACGTGGACTCTGTGACCCGAGCCCAAGTTCCGTACGACTTGATGGCTGCGTAAAGCTCGTTGTATTCCGAACGAGTTCCACGGTTTAGATCGTATGTGATCAGATAACAAGCCATCCGACACGGACTCCATCATTTTCTGACTACTCTTTCACTCGCTCCAGATACTCGCCGGTGCGGGTGTCGATCTTAATGAGGTCGCCGATGTTGACGAAGGCGGGGCACGGGAACTCGGCCCCGGTGTCGACCTTGCAGGGCTTCGTGACGTTCGTCGCCGTGTTGCCCTTCGCGCCGGGCTCGCAATACTCGACCCGCAGCACGACATGGTTCGGCGGGGTGATGCTGATCGGCTGGCCGTTGTGCAGCACGATGCTGCAAACCATGCCTTCCTTGAGATACTTCCACGCGTCGTCGACCTGTTCGGCCGTCAACTCGTACTGCTCATAGGTCTCATTGTCCATGAAGACGAAATGGTCCAGCTGGCGGTAGAGGAATTGGGCCTGGATTTCGTCGATCTCGGCCGCGTCGATGCTGTCGCCGCTCTTATAGGTGCGGTCGAGCACCGTGCCGCGAAGCAGGTTCCGCAGCTTGCATTTGTAGAGCGCTTGCCCTTTGCCAGGCTTGACAAAGTTGCACTCGATCATGATGTACGGATCGCCTTCCAACTGGACCTTCAGGCCCTTGCGGAACTCGCTGGTGTTATAGCTGGCCACGACTGGTGTTCCCGTTTCGCTTTCTGTGAGGGAGTGGTTCTGTTAAGATCGTCTATTATGGCATGTCATGCGCTCCGCACCAAGCGGGGGGCCGAAGCGCCGACACCGTAGGTTATGCTTCAGCATAACGCACTGGCCAAAACCGCCGACACCGTAGGTTATCTTCAGCGCAACGCACCGCCGAACATGAAGTTATGCTGAATCGTAATCTACCTTCCAAAGCACCGCCGGCGGCCGACTGGGAGTCGATTCTTGCCCAATCGGTCCGCAGTCCGGCCGAACTCTGCCGCAGGTTGGGCATCCCCGCCGCCTTAGGGGACGAGGCCGAAACCGCAACCCGCGACTGGCCGATGCTCGTGCCGCAGCCCTATCTGAGCCGCATCCGGCCAGGCGACCCGGATGACCCGCTGTTGCGGCAGGTGCTGCCGCAGGCCGCCGAGCTGGCCGAGGCAGCCGGCTACACGGCCGACCCGCTGGGCGAGGCCGCATCGTGCCCCTCCGGCCTGCTGCAAAAATATCGGGGCCGAACTCTGATCGTAACAGGTCCGGCCTGTGGCGTCCATTGCCGATTCTGCTTCCGGCGGCACCTCTTGGGCGCGGCCGCTCCGGACGACGCGGTCGCCCTCGAGACCATTGCGGCCGACCCATCGATCCACGAGGTGATTCTCAGCGGCGGCGATCCGCTCATGCTGCCCGACAACACGCTGGGCTCGCTGGTCGAGCGGCTCTCCGCAATCCCCCATCTGCGGCGATTGCGGGTTCATACACGGATGCCCGTCGTGGTTCCGCAGCGCGTCACCGACAGGCTGATCGCCGCGATGCGGGGGACGGGCGGCCCTCACCCCCGGCCCCTCTCCCAAAGGGAGAGGGGAGAGGGATTGACGGTCCTGATGGTGGTCCACGTCAACCATCCGGCCGAGATCGACGCGGACGTCGCCCACGCCCTGGGACGGCTCATCGACGCCGGCATGCCCGTGCTAAGCCAGTCGGTGTTGCTTCGCGGCGTGAACGACTGCGCCGACGTGCTCGCCGAGCTCTACGAGCGATTGATCGACCTGCGAGTTATTCCCTACTACCTGCACCAACTGGACCCGGTCGCTGGCGCGGCCCACTTCGCGGTTCCCGTGGGCAAAGCCGTGGGACTCATCTCGGAGCTTCGCGCCCGCTTGCCAGGCTACGCCGTGCCGCGCTACGTCCGCGAGACGCCCGGCGGCAGCAGCAAGGAATTGCTGGCCTGACTTGGCAAATGGGCAGCCCTAGCCAGTCTCGACGGGCAGCCGATTGTACTCTTCACGCTCCGCGTGAAGCCAGTGTGGTGCGTATCGTACGTATCGTACTCTTCACGCTCCGCGTGAAGCCAGTCACACAGGCCGCATCGTGCCGATTTTCTCACACGGAGAGTACATCCCGGGACCGTGAGCTCCTGGGCTTTCAGTCTCCGGCAGAACGATTGCCGAGCTGTTCGCAGTTCCGGCTTCAGCCGGTATTCGAGTGAAATCGCCGCCTGAAGGCGGAACTACGAACGACTTTGCAGTCCTTTGACGTGGCCACTCGTAAGATTGCATCCCGACTGCCCACCAAGTACAATAAACGCTTTGCTGTCAAGGAGCTTGAGGATGCGCTATCTGCGAATGTTCTACCGCCGTTTGACGCTTGCTCCCATCGCATTAGCCGCTTGGCTCGTGTCGAACTCGTCCATCCTCGCGCAAGGATTGTCCCAGCCGGCGCCCAAAAAGGACGCCACGACGGGCACGGGCCCCTACGTGATGGCCTACATGCTGGTCCTCCTGTGCGTTGCACTCGGCATGCTGGTCGTCTGCCGTTCGAGCAATCGCCGCGATCGTGCCCGCCCCGAGGTTTTCGTTGAGAGCTCGCTGGTCGAGCAAAAGAAGTGATGTCGGCGAAGTGACGAACGCGACGCAACGTCATTGATGCGACGGTGGCGATCGTCGTTTCTTGGCGCGGAGCCCGACTGCTTTCGCGCAAAACGAACGTCGCCCCGGCAACGGGCCAGGGCGACGTCTCGTCGTTTCCCGCTCGCAATGAGCAGTCTTACTTCCGCTTCCGCCACGTGTAAGCGATCAGGCTCACGAGGCCCACCGTCAGCAGGACCAGCGTCGACGGTTCGGGAACCGCGCCGCCGAGGGCCTGCGCCTTGGCGCCGCCAAAGCCGGCGAACGTCTTGCCCAAGTTGCTCAACAGCATGGCCAGGTCGTCGTTGTTGACCTTGGCGTCATAGTTGAAGTCGCCCTGCTGCCAGACGCAGTCCGTGCCGCCGAGGGCGGAGAGCAGACGAGCCAAGTCGTCGTTGTTCACGATGCCGCCGAGGTCGGTGTCGCCCAGCAGAGCGACTTTCGCCGTCACTTTGCTGATGCCGTCGTCGTTGTAGCCGACGACGTAGCCCGCCGCCGCGCCGGTCGAGGTGTACATTGCGCCCGAATGCAGGCTCGCACGGACGTCCGCGACAGGCGTGGTCGTGTTGGCGTAATCGAAGACCATCTGGCCGCCCTGGATGTCAGCCGTGTGGCTCAGCAAATTGCTGTACGCGGGCAAAGCCATCTGGAGCGTTCCGGCCGTGACCGTCGTCTTGCCCGTGTAGCTGCAAGAGCCGCTAACGATCAGCTCGCCGCCGCCGGTCTTCGTCAATGTGCCAGCGACGCCGCTAATGTCGCTCAAGGCGCCGGTGACCGCGCCCGACGTGCCGGTGTCCTGCTGAAAGACTGGGCTCGCGCCAAGGTTGACGTTGGCAGCAACGGTGGCGATGTTTTGCAGCACGCCGCCGGAGAAGGCGAAGTCGCTCAACGAGCCGATAGTTCCGTTATTCATGTTGACGTTGCCGCCCGAGACGCTAAGCGTTCCGATTCCACTTCCCATGCTGATGGCGCTGGTGGCAAGCGTTCCGCCGGTGATGGTGTAGGCGCCGTTGGTGCCGGTCAGATTCGCGAGGATTACGCCCGGAGCGGTGACAACGCCTCCGTCCTGGGTGATGCTGGAGCTGCCGGTGCTGCCATGACTAACGTAGATGTTGCTGGTCATGGTGAGGCGGTTGTTGGCGTTGGCATCGAGCGTGAGGGCGCCAGCGGAGGACCCCGCAGTGTAGCCCGGAGAACCGCCAAGGTAGAGCGTATAGCCGTTCATGATCCCGCCATTCCGGATAATGACTGTCCCGCTGCTGGAGCCGTTGAGGCCACCGGAGCCGATGATCGTAGGCTGAGTCTCGGCTGCCTGAAAGGTGCTGTTGTCGATGGTGAGGGTTCCCTGCGCGCCGGCGCCATAGCCGATCATGTTTTTGTTGCCCGACTGCCTGGTGCTAAACACGGCGCCGGACGTCAAGGTCACGATGGAGCCAGAATTCGCGTAGCCCACGTTGACATAGGTCGGTGTCAGGGTGCCGCCGATCATGTAGAGATATCCCGGCGTGCTCCCGCCAACCTCCAGGTAGTTCGGCTGCCAGAGCGGGTCGCCGGTCAGCCTGGCTGTCTTACTATCCGAGATGTACGCGCTGAAACCAGCCGCTGGAGTTGCTGACCAATTGGTGGCCACATTGAAGTCGCCATCCACGGGCTTGAACGTGCAAATGACCGCCTGGGCCGGCCCGACCAGGCAAAGCAGCGAGCCGACCAGTACTGCGGCTGTGGTAGTCCTCTTGAACATCGATTTTCTCCTTGTGACGAAGTTGCGAAAACTTCGATACGCACTCGCGCCGCCGCTGGAGCGGAAACTGGCAAGAGCACAGCCGTCAGTTCCTGTTCCGCTGCGTGCCTCGTATCGGGCCAACAACAGAAAAAAGCCTGAACGCGAAGTGACCTACCGAGGGAGCGGATCGCGACGAACCAACTGGCAAGAAGGCATGTGGCTCCGCCCCTCAGTCGACTTTACCAACGAACCACTTCGCAGGAGCACCCCTCAGGATAGCCCCCGGCCGCAGAACTCACAACGCCCCATACTTGGGTTACTGTCTTCAAGCTCCAAAAGACTAGCCCAAAACCGAACCTACGATACGAACAAGAAAACGCTGGAATTAGCGTGGTTTCTCAACGCAAATGGTGATTAATGGGCGCCATGCTTGCTAAGCGATCGCAGCGAGACAGCAAGCATGTTTGCTGGCCGACCATGCCTACGACAAGCATGAAACATGGCAGCCGATCTCCCTGATCTGCCCAGAATACATACCGCCATTTGCGAGACAGTACATCAGGTAACGTCTCGCCGTCCCGGTCCCACCTGCCAGAGCGACATTCTAATGTCTGTCGTTCAGACTGTTGAACGCAGCAACTTGCGCTTCCGCCAGGCGTAAGCCAACAGGCCAGCCAAGCCGGCGGTCAGCAACACGAGGGTCGACGGCTCAGGAACCGCGCCGCCGACGGCCTGGGCCTTAGCGCCGCCGAAGCCGGCGAACCTTTTGCCAAGATTGCTCAACAACATGGCCAAGTCGTCGTTGTTGACCTTGGCGTCGTAGTTGAAATCGCCCTGCTGCCAGAAACAGTCCGCGCGGCCAAGGGCCGAGAGCAAACGAGCCAGGTCGTCGTTGTTCACCGTGCCGCCGAGGTCAGTGTCGCCCAGAAGAGCGACTTTCGCCGTCACCTTGCTGGTCCCGTCGTCGTTGTAACCGACGACGTAGCCGGCAGCCGCGCCGGTCGACGTGTACATCGCGCCCGAGTGCAGGTTCGTGCGGATGGCCTTGGCGGGCGTAGTGACGTTGGTGTAGTCGAACACCATCTGTCCGCCCTGGATGTCGGCCGTGTGGCTCAGCAGGTTGCTGTAGCCGGGCAAAGCCATCTGGAGCGTTCCGGCCGTGACCGTCGTCTTGCCGGTGTAGCTGCAAGAGCCGCTAACGATCAGCACCCCAGCGCCGGTTTTGGTCAGTGTGCCAACCGCGCCGTCAACATCGCTGATGCCGCCGGAAATGACACCGACGCCAGCGTCTTGTTGGAAGACGGGACTAGCGCCGACGTGGGCGTTGGTCGAGACGGCGCCGACGTTCTGCAGCGTTCCGCCCGTGAATTTGAACGTGGCGACGCTGACATTCTGGCCGTTCATGTTCATCGTGCCGCCGGCCAGGTTGTAGGCGCCGACGCCCGAGACGTTGCCGGCGACACTGGCCGTGCCGCCGTTTTGGTCGAACGAACCGACGCCGGAGTGGCCAACGACGACGCCTGTCGTGCTGGAGAAGGCGCCGGCTTCGAGAGTGTAGGCGCCCGTGGCGCCGGCGCCATCACCGATTTGCAGCGCGCCGTTCGCCTGCACAACGCCGCCCGTTTGACGGATCGCACCGTTGCCGCCGTCTGCATACCCGACGTAGGTGCTGCCATTGAGTTCGATCGTCCCGCCGCTGATTGTGTAGACGCCGACGCCAGTCCGACCGATCACGGCGTCGGCCGATCCGCCGGTTTGGATCAGGCCCGCAGTCTGGTTAACGCTGCCCGTCGCCCCGGCAGTGACGCCGATGTCGAGCAAACCGGTCAGCGTCAGCGTCCCGCCGTTGAGAGCGTAAGAGCCTTTGCCGATGGCGAGGGTTCCCGCCGCGTTTGGCCCTTGCTGGACAACGCCGCCATCCTGAATGAAGGAGCCGGCGCCACCACCAGTGCCAATATACAGACTGTTGTACACAGAAAGCGAACCCGTGTTGATATGGTACGTCCCTGTGCCGAGATTGCCGATGTAGGTGTTCCCGTAACTCCCATTGGACACGACGCCGCCGTTCTGAGTGAACGTGCCGGTGCTGCCGGCATCGAGGCCCACGTTAAAGTGGCTTGGCAGCGAGAGGGATCCGCCGCTGATCGTGTAGTCTGCGGCGCCATGCATTCCGACGGCAAAAATACCCGCGGTGCCGCCGTTGACGACGCCGCCAGATTGTGTCGCCGTGGTGGTGGAGCCGGCCAGGTAACCGAGCCAAGTATTTCGGTTGCCGCTCGTCCCGGCGCCCAGGTTGAGAGTGCCGCCTGAAATATTCATTGCCGAGGTGGCGGAGGTTCCCCAGGAGAACACCGCTTGATCCTGGACGGTGAAGGTGCCCGCCTCGAGTCTCAGTGTTCCACTCGAGTAATTGGCGTACCCAGCAAACAGTTGTGCCACGGTCAATGCGGCGCCGCTGCCCTGAAGATCAAGTGTGCCGCTCGTCCCAGGCCCAAAACCCAATTCCATGTTCAGGGGCACGCCGTAGCCGAGGGCGTTCGAATTCAACGTGGCGGTGCCACCGCTGTAACCGCCTCCGCCGATAAAGGCGGCGCCCGAGGAACCGGGCACCACACCGTCGCTCCAGTTATGCGCTGTAGCGTAGTCGAGCGAGACGCCGCCGGCGCCTACGAAGTAGCCCGCGTCGGCCCCATCGGCCACCAGAAGAGAACCGGCCACCATGATCACACACACGAGCCAAACTCTTCGTACGGACATGATTTCGTCTCCAAGTTAAATGTTAAATCGCCAAAGCCTCCAAGAACCTGCCCCGCGATGTGGAGCAGCGAATACAGGCGTCTCACCGTCTCGACGCACGCAACAAACACCGCGGCCGTCGCCGCGGAGGGATGCCGCGACGACGACCTCCGATCGTTCCCTCTGCTCAACTCTTGTTGGTCGGTTAGCCGTACTTCCACCTCCGCCAAGCGGAAAGCAGCAGGCCGGCCAAGCCGGCGGTCAGCAACACGAGCGTCGACGGTTCGGGAACCGCGCCGCCGATGGCCTGAGCCTTGGCGCCGCCAACGCCGGCGAACCTTTTGCCAAGATTGCTCAACAGCATGGCCAGGTCGTCGTTGTTGACCTTGGCGTCGTAGTTCAAGTCGCCCTGCTGCCAGACGCAGTCCGTGCCGCCGAGGGCCGAGAGCAAACGAGCCAAGTCGTCGTTGTTCACCGTGCCGCCGAGGTCGGTGTCGCCCAGCAGAGCGACTTTCGCCGTCACCTTGCTGACGCCGTCGTCGTTGTAGCCGACCACATAACCCGCCGCCGCGCCGGTCGAGGTGTAGATCGCGCCCGAACGCAGGCTCGATCGGATTTGCCTGGCGGGCGTGGTGGTGTGCAGGTAGTCGAACACGATCTGGCCGCCCTGAATGTCGGCCGTGTGGCTCAAGACGTTGCTGTAGGCGCTGGCCACCATCCGAAGCGTTCCCGCCTGGACGGTCGTCTTGCCAGCGTAGTAGTTGGAGCCGGTGAGGCTCAGATTCCC
The DNA here is from genome assembly GCA_039679885.1 of Thermoguttaceae bacterium. Taxonomy (GTDB): domain Bacteria; phylum Planctomycetota; class Planctomycetia; order Pirellulales; family Thermoguttaceae; genus JAJFUI01. Next base: position 9,183 of record JBDKUC010000392.1, read on the forward strand.
GCCGCCCGTTTTGGTCAGCGAACCGTCGCCGTAGATGTTGCCGGAGATAACGCCGTTGCGGCCAACGTCCTGCCGGACCGTGGCGCCGCTTCCGCCGCCAACCAGGTTGAGCGAATTGGTGACGGAGATGGCGTTCAACAGGGCGCCGCCGGAGAACTTGAAGACGCCGACGACGACTGCGTAGCCGTTTGCGTTGAACGTTCCGCCGGATAACACGAAGCTTCCGGTGCCCATCGCGTCGCCGGTGAGATCAGCTTGCCCGCCCGACTGGCTCAGCGTGCCGCCGGCCCCAATCGACAGAATGTTGGCGCAGAGCGTTCCTCCACGGAGGTTGTAGGTGGCGGTGGAATCTTCCGAGAAGCCGATCGTCATCGTGCCGGTGCTGGTCAAAACGCCGCCGGTCTGGTTGACAATGCCGGTCGAAGAACCGACGCCGACGATGAAGTCCGCGCAGCGGGACTGGGCGGCGTCCTGAACGTTGTACGTGCCTGGCCCATAGCCGCCGACGGAGATTTGGTTGGCGCCAGAGAACACGCCGACACCGCTGAGAGTGACGGTCCCAGCTCCCGCGCTGCTGCAGAACGCGCCACCGACGTTGACCGTGCCGCCTGCGGAGTTGAGCGTTCCACCGCTGACGTTGAGTTGGCCCGTGCCGCTGTCGCCGACGTAAAGATGAGAAGTGGTCGAATCGAGGCTGACCGAGGCGCTGCCGCCGATGTTGAACGTGCCGGAGGAGCCGCTGTTGTAACCCACGTAAACGCCATTGGCGGCGTTCACCATCAGCGAACCTCCGGTGATCTGGTAGGAGCCTTCGCCCGCATTGCCGATGGCGAACTGATTGCCGTAGCTGTTGGCGGAGTCGTTCGAGACGGTGACCAGGCCGCCGGTTTGGACCACCGCGCCGTTTCCGCCGATGCTGCCGATGCGGAACGTTCCCACGGCGAGCGTCCCGCCGCTGAGGCTGTAGACGCCGGCGCCATACCTGCCGATGTAGGTGAAGCTGCCTTTCGTGACGGCCGGCGCCACCAGGCCGCCGCTCTGATTGACCGTTCCTGCGCCCGCCGGCCCGCTTACCGTGGCGCTGCCGACCACGAAGCAGCCATTGGCAACGCCCACCGTGCCGGTCGTTGACAAGGCGCCGCCAAACACATTCAGGACGCCGGTCCCGCCCGAGCCGCAACCGACAAGGATCCCGCTGCCAACGCCGTTGACGCCGCCGACGCTGCCATCGCCACCGCCGACCTTCAGCTTGGCGCCGAGTTGGAGATCCAGTTGGCCGGTCCCCCCGGACTTGCCCACGATTAACGTGCCCGGCACATAGGCGGAGACGTCGCTCGTCAGGCACGCGCTGGTGTTGTTGTAGGTCGTCGAGCCGATGACGCCGTTCGTGCCAGACTGGGGCACAATGCCCGCATCCCAATTGCTGGATACGGCATATTCGCCGGGCGCGCCGGTGACTTTGAACGTCGCGTCTGATCGGGCCGGAGCGACAGGCAGCAACACTGCGATCGCCGCAAGCGTCAGGGCAAGCGAGACGTTTCGTGCTGACATCATTCGGCCTCGACGTCCACAAGAGTCCGCAAAAGACAATCGCGGTGGCCAGCCAGTCGCCTTGCCCACCGACACGCCCGGTCCCGCAACGAACCCGGTATGCCACGTCCAAGCCGCCTGGGCTAGCCTAACAAATACGATCGCGGACGGCAACAAATTCCCGACATCTCGGGTCAATCGCGATTAAAGACTGAAAAGACTTTCACGACGACGGGGGGGCCACGCGATGGCGCGGCCTCGCGATGGGGCGGCAGACCGCGCCGCCGACTACGCGGCCGGCCCGCCAGCCGGTGCGTCCGCCTCGGAGTAGAAGCCGAGGTTCTTCAAGCTTACCGTGACCTTGCGCGTCTCATCGAGCGCGCGAAGCACGGCCGGGTCATCGGGCTTCCCCTGAAAATCGAGAAGAAACGCGAAGGCGCCCGGATTCACTCGGATCGGACGCGACTCGATTCGCGTGAGATTGATCTTGTTGTCAGCGAAGATGCGAACCACGTCCGACAACGCGCCGACGCGGTGCTGCGTCGCAAAAGCAATCGTGCATTTGTCGGCCGGCCCGGTCGTCGGCTCCTTCGACAACAGCACGAAGCGCGTGGCGTTCTGCGGGTTGTCCTCGATGTTCTCCTGGATCACCTCCAGGCCATAAAGCTCCGCGGCCGACTCGCTGGCAATGACGCCGGTCGAACGTTGCTGCTCGTGCGCCAGCCATCGGGCGGCGCCCGCCGTGCTCGCATGTCGATGCCCTTCGATCTTGTGACGCGTGAGGAACGCTCGGCATTGGCCCAACGCCTGCTCGTGCGAGTAGACCGACCGGATCTCCTGAAGGCTCACGCCCGGCAACGCGAGAAGCGACTGGTGGATCGGGAGCACGGCCTCGGCCACGATCTTGAGACTCGTCGCGACAAGCAGATCGTTGACCTCGCCGACCGAGCCTTCGATCGAGTTCTCGATGGGCACGAGGCCGAACTCGAGCTCGCCGTTTTCGACGCACGAAAAGACGTCGCGAAAGTCCTCGCACGCAATCGACGCCATCCCGCTCCAAAACTTCTGCACGGCAATTTCCGCCCAGGCGCCGTGCTCGCCGCCGAACCCAACGAGCTTCAAATGCTTCCTCTGAAGCTCCTTGCTCTCCGCAAGGATCAACTCATAGAGTCGACGGCGAAACGCCTGATCCAACAGCGGCGACGGGTGCGCAGCCACCTTCGCCAGAATGCTTTGCTCCCGCGCAACGTCCTGCACATCCCCCTTGTGCTTTTCGGCCTGCAAGACATATTCCATGCGCTGCCGCAGCAGGGCAAGCATCTGATGATCGACCTGGTCAATGGCGTGGCGGATTTCCGTCAGGTTCATGAGCGTAGTGAGGCTTGGGGCTTGGGGCTTCTTCCGGAAAGATCATCGCCTCGGCGAACTCGCGGGCAAAGGCGGGGTCGGACGAGAGATCGACGTGCTCCGTCCGCCGCGCAAGCCGTTCGGCCGTGCAGCGAGCCGATTGAGAAAGCGCCGACAGCCGCGCGCCGGCCAGCGACGTGTTGCCCAGGTAGCGAATCCGGCTGCGCTCGACCTGGCCCGGCAGCAGCCCGATCCGCTGGGCATTGTTGCGGCGGATGAAATTGCCGAACCCGCCGCCGACGAGCACGTGGGCCAGATCGGTCGACTTCAGCCCAACGCGATGAAGCAGGATCGCAATGCCTGCGCGAATGGCGCCGGTGGCCAGTTGCAGCTCGCGAAGGTCGCGCTGCGTCAGCACGATCGGCCGCCCGTCAGCCGTTTCCGCCCCGTCGGCCAAGAGGAACGAAACCTGACCCTCGTGCAATTGAATCCGTCTCGCCAGATCGACCGGAACGTTGGGTCGGTCGTGGCGTCGATCGGGAGCTGTCCCGATTTTTGTCTCGGCAACAATGGGACTGTCCCCTTCGACGCCAAGCTCGTCGGGCGTTTTCAGCCGGCCTTGCGACGTGAGCAGCCCATGGCGCAACAGTTCCGCGGCCACGTCGATCAGCCCCGAGCCGCAGAGACCCACCGGCGCGACATCGCCAATCACGTTGATCCGCACACAGCCATCTACAACGACCTTCTCGATCGCGCCGGTCGCGCCGCGCATGCCGCAAGAGATCCTCGCGCCCTCGAACGCCGGCCCCGCGGCCGTCGAAGCCGCCACGAGTTGGCCCTTGGCCAGCAAGGCGATCTCGCCGTTGGTCCCGATGTCGACGAACAAGACCGGGCCGTCGCCGTCCGCCATGCCCGTGGCCAGAAGGCCGGCCACCGTGTCGCCGCCGACGAAGCCGCCGATCACCGGCATGACGTAGGCGATGCCCCGCGGATGAATCGGGAGTCCCAGCTCGGCCGCCGCGCACCTGACCGCATGCCCGACGGCCGGCACAAATGGCATTTCCCCCAGCGGGCTCGGATCGACGCCGCAGAACAATTGCTGCATCGTCGTATTGCCGGCCACGGTCGCCTCATACACCCGATTCCGGGAAACGCCCGCCTGCGCGCATAGCTCACCGATGATCTCGGCAATCGCCGAGCGAATCACGTCGCGCAACTCGGTCAGGCCGTCTGGGTGTTGCCGCACGTGTACGATTCGAGATACGACGTCGTCACCGAAGCGCGTTTGCGGATTGAGCCGCGAGACGACCGCCCGTTGCTGACCCGTCCTCAAATCGAGCAACTCGCCAACGAGCGTCGTCGTGCCAAGATCCACGGCCACGGCATATGCGTCTGACTCCGTGTTCCCGGCCTCGAAGTCCAGGAGAACGGCCGGGCTAGCCAGGGCGGCGCCGGTTTGATCGGCCAATACGGCCGTGCCGCGAAAGCCGTTCTCCCGCAGCCGGGTCGGAAGCTCGCACAACAGCGGCAGCGAAATGTCCAACGGTCCCACGCCCAACGCCCGCTCCAACCGCGCCGCGTCTGGCGCATCGTCGCCGCGCGTCGGCGGCGGCAGTTCGACGTAGCGCTTCCGCACCGGCGGATCGTCTGCCGGCCGAACGTGGCCGGGCGCGTCGACGAAAATCTGATGGTCGGCCGCCGAAGCGCCGCGTGGGACCTCCACCTCGGTCGGCCCACACACGGCCGACTGGCATGCCAACCGCCAGCCGCAGGCTAGCTCCTCGTCCGAGAGCCGCTCGCGCTCGATGGCCGTCGGCTCGCAAGCCCCTGTGCGGATGATCACCCGGCAGGCGCCGCAAAGCCCCTCGCCGCCGCAGGGAACGTCGATCAGAACGCCGGCCTCGGCGGCCGCCTCGACCAGCCGTGTGCCTGGCAGCACATAGGTCTCGGCCCCCGAAGGGCGGAAGCGGACCAAGACCTCGCGCTCGCGCATCAGACGGCCTCCACCGTTTCTTCCTGGCGATGGCGCAAGATCTCAACGAACTTGGCGGCCGTCGGCGAAAAGACGCGACGCTGCCGGTGGATGATGCCGAGCGGCCGAAAGAGTTCCGGCGCGATCAGCCGCACGGTGACCAGCGCCCCGCGCTCGACCGCCTCACGGACCGTCGGCTCGGGAAGGATGCTCACGCCGGCCCCGATCTCCACCGCCTGCTTGACCGTCTCGATGTTGTCAAACTCCATCGCCACGCGGATGTTGATCGCCCGATGCCGCATGTAGCGGTCGATCTCTTTTCGGATGCTCAAATCGCGATCGAAGGCCACGAAGTCGATCCCCTGAAGATGCTCGGCCGTGACCGCCTGATGCCGCGTCAGCGGATGATCCGGTGGGCAAGCCACGACCATCCGCTCGGATCGCAAGGGAATGACGCTCAACTCGGGCGTGGCGATCGGATAGGAAATGATGCCCATGTCCACTTCGGCCCCAAGCACGGCCTCGTAGACTTTGTTCGACCGGAGATACTCCAGCCGCACTTTGGCCTTCGGATACTGCCGCATAAAATCCTGCATGCAGCGGCTCATGTCGTGCAGGCCGACCGAGTAGATCGCCGCCACGCGGACCAGCCCGCTGATCTCCCGCCGAAGCGAACGGACCCGTGCCTCGACCGACTCGTAGAGCTCGAGCACCTCGCGGAAGCCGTCGTAGCAGGCCTGGCCTTCCGGCGTCAGCACGAACGGCCGTTTCGAGCGATCGACCAACTGAACCTTGAAGTGCTGCTCAACCCGGTGAACCGACTGCGTCGCCGCGGATTGGCTGACGTTGTTGAGCTTGGCCCCGCGCGAAAAGCTTTGGGATTGAACGACATCGCAGAAGATGCGGAGGGTCTCGATGTTCATCACTGCATCGTAACATAAGCGGGGCTTATGCGAAAGTGCGCCCGCGAAATAAACGGGTGGGGCTCGGTATGCCCCGCACCCGGCATGGGACATGGGGAAAGCGGCGAACATCGTCGCTATATCGCCGCTTGCTCAATAAGCTGGGCGAAAGAATCACCGTCCGCTCGAGTCGCTAGACTGGATGTCTGCGACCCCCACTTTAGATGGCAATAAAGCCCTCGACGGGCTTACGATCGGCGGCCGCCGTCGCTTCGGCCTCGGTCGCCGCGGCTGCGGTCGCCACGACCACGGTTGTCGCGGCCGCCCCGGTTGCCACCCCGGCCGCCGTTGGATTGACCGCCGGATGGCCGTTTGGCGCGGGCTTCCATGTTCTTGGTCACCACCATGCCGACGACCTCGTCCCAGCTCGGAATACCCCGGAATCCGGCGCGGGCAGGCCGCTCGCCGCCCTCCTCCACCTCGGGTTCTTCAACCCCTTCCCCAGCGACGAGCGCCGTCTCAAACACTTCTTCAACGTCGCCCGACTCGGCTTCGGCCGCTCCGTCGCCGGATCTCTCCGACGCCGCGGCGGCTGGCCTCTCTCGCCGCTCGCCTGAGCGGCGGCCACGACGACGCCCACGATCTCGGCGGCCCCGCTCAGAGGGCTCGGCCGGGACCTCCTCGCCGACGGTTTCCACTTTCTCGGCTTCGCCAGCCCTCTGACGATCGACAGCCGGCTCGACGACCGGTTCTTCGGCTGGCGACAGCTCGCCCGCCGCGGCCGGCTGGGCGGCCTCGCGTTCGCCTTCGCGACCTGAGCGACGGCGACGACGACGACGGCGGCGACGCTTTTCGGTCGGTTCGGCAGCCGTTGACGAAGGTCCCGCCGCCTCCCCCCCCTCGCCTGCCTCGCCGGGCTCGACCACGTCGAACGGCTCCTCGTAGTCGAACGGCTCCTCGAAGAAGTTCGGAGATTCGGTAGCGCTCTCGGGCCGCACCGTACTGCGACGCGCCGGCTCTTCCTTGGGCCCTCTGGCGGCAATCGGCTCCGCCTTTTTCGGCATCGCCGGGGCCGGGGCCGGGGCCGGTTCCGCAGCGGGCGTCACGCCAAGCTGGTTAGCGATCACATCCCAGCTTGCCGGCGC